>JAKONI010000321.1 GCA_022702015.1 Beijerinckiaceae bacterium
CGTAGACGCCGACATTCATCCGGTTGATGCGGTCGTCCGACAACGCGTCCTTCGGCTCGTTCGGGTCGAAATCCGGATAGGAGGCGAGCGCGACGACCTCGCCGGTGGTCACGTCGAGGATCATCGAGGCGCCGGCCTTGGCCTTGAACTTCTCCACGCCCTTCACGAGCTCGTCGCGCAGGGCGAACTGGGCGCGCAGGTCGAGGGAGAGCTGGATCGGCGAGAGGTCGGTCTGCTTGGCCACGAGGCCGAACTCGTTGAGCGCCTTGTTGCCGCGGTTGTCGATGTACTTCTCGATGCCCGCGATGCCGATATTGTCGAGGTTCGTCGCGCCGATGATGTGCGCGGCCGCGACCCCGTTCGGGTAGACGCGCTTGTGATCGGGCAGGAAGCCGACGCCGGGGATGCCGAGGCGGTGGACTTCGAGCTGCTGCTTCGGCGTGATCTCGCGCTTGATCCAGACGAAGCCCTTCTTCGAGGACAGCTTGGCGCGAAGCTCCGCCGCGTTCAGTTCCGGCAGCACCGCGGTCAGGAGTTCGACCGCCTCGTCGGTGTCGAAGGTGCGCACCATCCGCTTCGGCTCGGCGAAGACCGAGACGGTGCGGATGTCGGTGGCGAGGATCTCGCCGTTGCGGTCGATGATGTCCGGGCGGATCGCCGTGGTGGCGGCGGCTGCCACCCGGTGCTCGTCGCTGTTGCTCGCCGGCGTCGCCGCGATCACGATCAGCCGCACGCTGATGGTAAGGAAGACCGCCGTGAAGGCGAGGCCGACCAGCGCCACGCGGGCATGCGAGCGTTCGATCGCGAGGCGGAACATCATCCGGGCGAGCCGCGTCAGCGCCGAGGCCGGCGGCTCGCTCCTTACCACACGGTCCGGGCCCGGCTCCGGCACGGCCGCATCGGCCGCGACCGCGTCCGGCTGCTCGTGCTGCAGACCCTGAGACGGATCTTCCTGGGACGGATCGTGGGACACGGGGACGCTACCTCGAAACCGCGGGCGGGCGGGTGGAGACGGTGCGGGTGGTGACGGAGCCGGTGGTGCGCGGCTCGTCGCGGGTGCTCCCCGGCTTGTCCGTCGGGGTCACGGTCGGGGTCGCCGTGGAGGCGAGCAGGCGGCCGATCTCGTCACCGCGGTCGGGCCGGTTCGGCAGGTCGGAGAGGCGGGCGAGATGCCCGTTGCCGATCGGTTCGAGGGTGAGATGCCGCTCGACCGCCGCCTGGAGCCGGTCCGGGCGGGTCAGGAGTTGCCACTCGGCGCGCAGCACCGCGATGGCCTGCCGCTCCTTGTGCAGGGCGGTCTGGACCTTCGAGACCTGACCCGCCTGATAGAGCGTGTCGTACTTGATCGAGTAGGCGTAGACCGCCGAGGCGACGAGCCCGGCGATCGCCAGCAGGTTGAGCAGGCGGATCATCGGCGGGGGCCTCCGCGGCGGGTCTCGGGCAGGCTCGCCAGCGTCTCGATGGCGGAGAGCGGCGGCGGAACCGGCGAATCGGTGCGGGCGACGGCCCGAAGCTTGGCCGAGCGCGCCCTGGGGTTGCGGGCGAGCTCCGCATCGCCGGGCAGGACCGGCCCCTTGGTGACGGGGCTCAGGCTGCGGATCTCGGCCACGGTGTTGCCGGGCAGGTGCCGGGACCCCTGGGAGGCCCGGCCGCTGCGGGCGGCGAAGAACTGCTTCACGATGCGGTCTTCCAGGGAGTGGAAGGTGACGACGGCGAGCCGCCCGCCGGGGGCCAGCGCCCGCTCGGCCGCGTGGAGCGCCCGCACCAGTTCCCCGAGCTCGTCGTTGACGGCGATCCTCAGGCCCTGGAACGTCCGGGTCGCCGGGTGGATGTGGCTGCCGGGCTCGACCCGGACGACACCCGCGACGATCTCCGCGAGTTGGGCCGTGGTTTCGATCCGGCCCCGCCGGCGGGCCTCGTGGATCGCCCGCGCCACGGCGCGCGACCGGCGCTCCTCGCCATAGTGGTAGATGATGTCGGCGAGTTCGGTCTCGTCCGTGTCGTTCACGAGGTCGGCGGCGCTCGGGCCGTCGGCGCCCATGCGCATGTCGAGGGGGCCGTCGAAGCGGAAGGAGAAGCCGCGCTCCGGCGTGTCGAGCTGCATCGAGGAGACCCCGATATCGAGGACGACGCCGTGGACCGGCCCGGGGGCGGCCTCCTCGGCCAGGGTATCGAGGTCGCCGAACCGCCCCGGGACCAGGGTCAGCCGGCCCTGCGCCTGCGCCACCAGGGGCTGGCCCCCGGCGATGGCCGTGGGGTCGCGGTCGATGGCCAGCACCCGCACCGCCGGGTCGGCGGTCAGCAGGGCGCGGGTGTAGCCGCCGGCGCCGAAGGTGCCGTCGATGACGAGGCCGTCGCCCGAAGGAGAGAGCGCGTCGAGCACCTCGTCGAGGAGGACCGGGACATGCGGCGCGGCCTCGCGGCGGATCGGGGGGACGCTCATGCCGGGCCGCCCCCGTGCCGCGCGCCGGGAGGGGAAATTGTCGGCGGGCCGAGGGGCCCGGCGGTGGAACGTGCGCTCACTCTCATCTCCCCCTGGTCCGGACCGCCGGGGGGCGGCGCGCGTGACGGGAGCGGCGATGGGCGCGAACGCCCGCGCGCGGCCGAAACCTGCGGATCCGCAGGTGACGCCCGGCGATCCGATAGACGCCGCTGACGGGAGGGTGGCGGGTATCATGGGCCTCGGAAGGTCGTCAACGCGTGTGGGGCGCGTGCGCCATTCCGGGATCTGAACCCGGCAAGGTTAACCGTTGGTGTAGGTTCGCTCGAGTTTCCCGCCGGGCCTGTTTCCTCGCGGGAGGGCTCAAGCGATTGGCGGGTAAGGGTTTTTCGGGAAAGTGGATCAGCCGGCCTGTAAGCCGGGTTCTGTAGGGCCGGAGGGCTCGCACCCCCCGACGTGGCGGCCATTCCTCTGGGACGGTCGTCGCCGACCGCCTCGAGCAACCAACCCGGGCGACTGGCCTGGAGAGCGGGCCTGCCCCTCTCGCGAGGGGCGCGCCGCCCCTATTCGGTTTTGCTCCCGGTGGGGTTTGCCATGCCGTCCGCGTTGCCGCGTCCGCGGTGCGCTCTTACCGCACCCTTTCACCCTGACCCCGGACGAGTCCGGGGCGGTCTGCTCTCTGTGGCACTGTCCCTGGGGTCGCCCCCGCCGGACGTTATCCGGCACCGTCTCTCCATGGAGCCCGGACTTTCCTCCCCGGGGCGAACCCCGGAGCGGCCGCCCGGCCGGCTGATCCGGCCGCGACATGGGCCCTGGCGGGGCGGCCGGTCAAGGGTCGATCACCAGGTGCCGGTGTTCTCCATGGAGGTCCAAGGCTCCTGCGGCGCCTTCGCCTCACCCTTCTGGAGGATCTCGATGGAGATGCCGTCCGGCGACTTCACGAAGGCCATGCGTCCGTCCCGGGGCGGCCGGTTGATGGTGACGCCCGCCTGTCGGAGCTTGTCGCAGAAGGCGTAGATGTCATCGACCTGATAGGCGAGGTGACCGAAGTTGCGCCCGCCGGAATAGGTCTCCGGGTCCCAGTTGTAGGTCAGTTCCACGAGGGGTGACTTGCTCTCCTTGGCCCGGGCCTCGTCCCCCGGCGCGGCGAGGAAGACGAGGGTGTAGCGGCCCTTCTCGCTATCCATGCGGCGGGTTTCCCGCAGGCCGAACTTCGTCACGTAGAAGTCGAGGGCTTTGTCGAGGTCGGCGACGCGCACCATCGTGTGCAGGTATTCCATGGGGTCATTGTTCCTGTGGCTGACGTCAGGGTTTCCAAAGGGCGAGCCCTTTGGCGGGGGCGGGGCGGAGCCCCGCGTCTCCCAGGGGCCTTGCCCCTGGACCCCACCAAAGGACCCGGTCCTTTGGGGTCCCCGTTATCTGGAGCCCCAAAACCCCGCGTGAAGGGTCAGCGGGCCGTGCCGATCCGCTCCAGCAGGTCGGCGGCGAGGTCCGCCCGGGCGGCGGCGTCCGCCGTCGCCCTGCGGAGGACGATGCGGTTCTCCTTGAGGATCAGGTCGTCGGCGGCCACCATCGGCCCCGGCCGCCGGCCGGGACGGAAGTCGGCGGCGATTCCCTGCGGGCCGCCGCTGAGCCGCGCGACGCCGAGCCCGCGGCAGGCCGCCCGCAGCCGCCCGAGGGCGAACAGGGCGGCGACCGAGGGCGGCGGGGCGCCGAACCGGTCCTCGACCTCGGCGGCCAGCGCCTCGATCGCCTCCGCGTCCCGCAGGCGGAGCACGCGGGTGTAGAGGCTCAGCCGGATCTCCGGCTCCGGGATGTAGGAATCCGGGATCGTGGCGCCGAGGCCGAGGGCGATCTCCGGCGTCCAGTCCTCGGCGGGCTGGCCCTTGGCCTCCAGGATCGCCAGTTCGAGGAGGTGCCGGTAGAGGCCGAGGCCGACGAGCTTGGCGTGGCCGGCCTGATCCTCGCCGCAGAGGTCGCCGGCGCCGCGCAGATCAAGGTCGCGGGCGCTGATGGCGAAGCCCGCGCCGAGCCGGTCCATGGCCTCCAGGGCCCGCAGGCGCTGCATGGCGGCGGCGCTCGGCGGCGCGGCGGGATCCGACAGGAGGTAGACCGCCCCCCGGCGCTGCCCCCGCCCCACCCGGCCGCGCAACTGGTGAAGCTGGGCGAGGCCGAACCGGGCGGCGTCCCAGATCAACATCGTGTTGGCCCGGGGCACGTCGAGGCCGCTCTCGATGATGGCGGTGGCCAGCAGCACGTCGCCGGAGCCGTCGGCGAAGCGCACCATCGCCTCGTCCATCTCGGCCGCCTTGAGGCTGCCGTGGGCCACCACCACGTCGAGGTCCGGCACCAGCTTCGCGAGGCGCGCCCGCAGGGGCGCGATGTCCTCGATCCGGGGGCAGACCACGAAGCTCTGGCCGCCCCGGCGGTGCTCGCGCACCAGCGCCTCGCGGATCGTGTCGTCGTCCACGTCGGTGACGACGGTGCGCACCGGCTGGCGCAGGGCCGGGGGCGAGGCCAGCACGCTCAGGCTCTGGAGCCCAACGAGCGCCGATTGCAGGGTCCGGGGAATCGGCGTGGCCGTGAGGGTCAGCACGTGGCCGCCATCGGCGAGGCGGCGCAGGTCCGCCTTCATCTTCGCGCCGAAGCGCTGCTCCTCGTCGATCACCGTCAGCCCGAGGTCGGCATAGGTGACGCCCTTGGCCGCCAGCGCATGGGTGCCGACCGCGAGGCGGATCGAGCCGTCGGCCAGCCCCTTCTTCACCCGCTTCGCCTCCTGCGGCGACACCAGGCGCGAGAGATGGCCGACCGCGATGCCGAACCGGGCGAAGCGACGCTCCAGCGTCGCCGCGTGCTGCCGGGCGAGCACCGTCGTCGGGGCGATGAGCACCGCCTGCTTGCCCGCGAAGATCGCGGCGGCCAGCGCCCGCAGGGCGACCTCCGTCTTGCCGAAGCCGACATCGCCGCAGACCAGCCGGTCCATCGGCTCGCCCGAGGCGAGGTCGGCCGTGATCGCCTCCACCGCCCCGGCCTGATCCGGCGTCGGGGGGAAGCCGAAGCCGGCGGCGAAGCGCTCCACCTCGCGGGACGGCGGCAGGATCTTCTCGGCTCCGGCCTCCCGGCGGGCGCGGGCCGTCTCCAGCAGGGTGCGGGCGGTGCGGGCCAGCGTCGCCTCCGCTTCGAGGCGGCGGCGGGCCCAGGTGCCGCCGTCGAGCTTGTCGAGGGTCACGGCCTCCGGCTCCGAGCCGTAGCGCCAGATCCGTTCGGCCTGCTCCACGGGGACCATCAGCACGGCGTCGTCGGAAAAGCGCAGGCGCAGGGCCTCGGTGGCGCCCTCGATCTCCGTCGCGGGCAGGGCCTCCAACCCCTCGAACAGGCACAGGCCCCGGTCGCGGTCGACGGCGACGTCGCCGGGGCGCAACTCGACCTCGCCAAGCGGCAGGACCGGGCCGGCGCTCCCCACCGGAGCCGCCGTCGGCCCGAGGAGGTCGGCCGCCGCCACGACGGTGGCCCCCCCGGCGCGGAAGCCCGCCGCCACGGGCGCCTCCAGGGCCATCACCGTGCCGGGCTTGGCCCCCTCGACCTCGGCCCAGCCGTCGATCAGCGCCACGGGCCGGTCCACCGCCTCGGCGGCCTGGCGGACGAGGCGGCGCAGGGCCGCCTTCGGCCCGGCGAGCACGATCCGGTCGCCCTCCTTCAGGCTGGCCTTGAGGAACTTGGCCAAAGCCGTCTTGGGACGCGCCTGCGCGAAGAAGACCGGTACGGCCACCTCCTCGCCCGCGTCCTTGGTGGCGCCGGCCAGCAGCCGCTCCCCGGCGAGCGCCTTCCACTCCGCCGGAGAGAGATACAGGCCCTCGCAGGTCCGGGCCCCGCTGCGGCGGCGGTCGCCCGAGGCGGTGTCGCGGCCCTCCTCGACCTGCTCGAAGAAGGCGGCGAGCCGGCTCTCGGCCCCGTCCTCGATCACGAGGCGGGCGTCCTCGACGTAATCGAGCAGGGTGACGAGGCGGGGATAGTAGCGGGCGAGCCCGTGCTCCTGGCCGGTGAAGTGCGCGAGGCGGTCCTGGGAGCCCGGCGCCAGCAGGATCTCCGTCGCCGGATCGACCAGGAGGTGCCTGGTCTCGGCCACCGAGCGCTGGGAGATCGG
>JAKONI010000023.1 GCA_022702015.1 Beijerinckiaceae bacterium
TTCCGGCCAGACTCTCAGGATGAGGGCGAGGTTCGGGGGAGCCTTGAGACGAATTTCCTCGTGGGGCGGGAATCCATCCGCCGGGAGCACGCCATGACCGAATCCGTCGCCATCGTGGGTTCCGGGCTGATCGGCCGGGCCTGGGCGATGATCTTCGCCCGTGCCGGCTGGGACGTGCGCCTGTTCGACAGCGCCGGGGGCGTCGCGGACGCGGCCGTGCCCCTCTGCGCCGAGGGCCTGCGCACGCTCAACGCCCATGGCCTCTGCCCCGATCCCGACGGTGCCGCCGCCCGCATCCGCTCCGTCGCGGACCTCGCCGGGGCGCTGGCGGACTGCACCTTCGTGCAGGAGAACGGGCCGGAACGCCTGGACGTGAAGCAGGCGCTCTTCGCCGAACTCGACGCCCTCGCCCCGGCGGGGACGGTGATCGCCTCCTCCTCCTCCGCCATCCGGTGTTCGCTGTTCACGGAGGCCCTGCCCGGCCGGGGGCGCTGCCTGATCGGCCACCCGGTGAACCCGCCGCACCTGATCCCGCTGGTGGAAATCTCCGGCGCCCCCTGGACCGACGAGACGGCCCTCGCGCGGGCGCGGGAGGTCTACGAGGCCATCGGGCAGGTGCCGATCACGGTGCTGAAGGAGATCGAGGGCTTCATCCTCAACCGGCTTCAGGGGGCGTTGCTGGCGGAGGCGTTCCGCCTCGCCTCCGAGGGATACGTCACGCCGCAAGACCTCGACCGGACGGTGGCCGACGGCCTCGGCCTGCGCTGGAGCTTCATGGGGCCGTTCGAGACCATCGAACTCAATGCCCCGGGAGGCATCGCCGATTACTGCGGCCGCTACACCGGTTTCTACAAGCGCCTCGCCGCCGAACCGCCCGCGCCCTCGGTTTACGAGGACGAGGCGGTGGGCACGATCCTGCGGCAATGGCAGGCCCCCGACGACCTCCCCGCGCGGATGCAACGCCGCGACCGCCGTCTGGCGGCGCTCCGCGCCCACAAGAACGACCAGAAGGAGTAACCCATGGCGAGCCAGCGTAAGGTCATCATCACCTGTGCGGTGACGGGCGCGATCCACACGCCGAGCATGTCCCCCTACCTCCCCGTTTCGCCGGAGGAGATCGCCGACGCGGCCATCGGCGCCGCCGAGGCGGGGGCGGCCATCGTCCACCTCCACGCCCGCGACCCGCAGGACGGGCGGCCGGACCAGTCGCCGGAGGCCTTCGCCAAGTTCCTGCCGGTGATCAAGCAGCGCTCGAACTGCGTGGTGAACCTCACCACCGGCGGCGCGCCCACGATGTCGATCGAGGAGCGGGTCCGCCCCGCCGCGACCTTCAAGCCGGAGGTCGCCTCCCTCAATCTGGGCTCGATGAATTTCGGCCTGTTCGGGATGCTGGACCGCTTCAAGGACCTGAAGCACCAGTGGGAGAAGGACTACCTCGGCAACAAGGACATCATCTTCCGCAACACCTTCGGCCAGATCGAGCACATCCTCACCACCTGCGGCCCGAACGGCACGAAGTTCGAGTTTGAGTGCTATGACACCGCGCATCTCTACAATCTAAAGTACTTTTTCGACCGGGGCCTCGTGCAGGCTCCCCTGTTCATCCAGACGGTGTTCGGCCTCCAGGGCGGGATCGGCAACCACCCGGACGACGTGATGCATATGAAGCGCACCGCCGACCGGCTGTTCGGCGACAACTATCGCTGGTCCGTGCTGGGCGCCGGTCGCAATCAGATGTCCATTGCCGCCATGGCCGCCGCCATGGGCGGCAACGTCCGCGTCGGCCTGGAGGACAGCCTCTGGGACGGGCCGGGCAAGCTCGCCGAGACCAACGCCGCCCAGGTCCGCCGGGTCCGCAGCATCATCGAAGGGCTCGGCCTCGCCGTCGCGACGCCGGACGAGGCGCGGGAGATGCTGGCCCTGAAGGGCGGGGACAAGGTGGACTTCTAGTACTCGATTTCGGGGGGAGGCATCTCGCAGTCTCCCTCCGAGAACCTCGTGGGTGCAGCGAACAAGTTACGTAAGCCTGAAACGGCACCGCACCATCCAAATATTTTCAATCTTGACTACAGAACCGGCCTCAACCCGCCGCGCCGAACACCCGCGCCAGATCCGCTTCCCCCACTCCGTCGATCTCCAGCCGTTTCACCCGCGCCTGATGCCCGGCGATGATGCGCACCGCGCCGCCGGGAACCCTGAGGGTCGCCGCGATCAGGCGTTCCAGGGCCTCGTTCGCCGCCCCGTCCACCGGTGGGGACGACACGCGGACCTTCAGGCAGGGCAAGCCCTCGGCGTCACGGATCCAGCCGTCGATGCCGTCCCGGCCGCCACGGGGCGTCAGGCGCACGGTGAGGCGGGCGGTTTGTACCGCCTGGGGCAGCTTCGCCACCGTCCCGCCTCAGAAGATCTTGCCCGGGTTGAGCCGGTTCTGAGGGTCGAGCGCCCGCTTCACGAGGCGCATCGTGGCCAGTTCCTCGGCCGAACGCGAGAGACCGAGTTTGCCCCGCTTCTCCAACCCGATGCCGTGCTCCGCCGAGACGGAGCCATTCAGCTCGGCCAGCGGCTCGTAGATCGCGGCGTCGATGGCGGCATTCCGGGCCGCGTCCAACTGGGTGGTGTTCCAGTGCAGGTTGTTGTCGCCGATATGGCCGTAGACGACCGCCCGGCAATCCGGGATCGCGGCCATGCGGGCGAGTGCCCCCCGGACATAGTCGTCCATCCGGTCGAGGGGCACGCTGACGTCGAAGGGGCGGTCGATGCCGTCGGCGTTCATGTTCTCCACCCGGTCGCGGATACGCCACATCCCCTGCCGCTGCTCCTCCGAGGAGGCCAGGGCCGCGTCGAGGACGATGCCCTCGCCCATCAGCCCGTCGAGAAGGTCCACGAAGCGATCCGTTTCCTCGGGGACGCACTCCACTTCGATGATCGCGTAGAACGGGTAATCCGGTCCCAGGGGCGGGGTCGCCCGGCCGGGCTTGGTCATCAGCCGGTAGAAGTCCGGCCATAGGCCCTCGAAGGACGAGACCCGGCCCTGGAAAGCCGTCTGCGCCGCCCGCAGCACCCGCGCCCCATCATCGACGCCGGGGCAGGCCACCAGGGCCGTGACGTAGCCGGCGGGCTCCGGCCGAAGACGCAACACCGCCCGGGTGACGATGCCGAGGGTCCCCTCGGTGCCGAGGAAGAGCTGTTTCAGGTCGAGGCCGGTGTTGTTCTTGATGAGCGGGCGCATGGACGAGACCACCGTCCCGTCCGCCAGCACCGCCTCGAGCCCCAGCACCATCTCGCGCATCATGCCGTAGCGCAGGACCCGCAGGCCCCCGGCATTGGTGGAGATCGTCCCGCCCACCGTCGCCGAGCCCCGCGCCCCGAGGTCGAGGGGGAAGAACAATCCGGCCCCCCGGGCGGCATTCTGCACCGTCTCGATGGAGACGCCGCTGCCGGCGACCATCGTCATGGCGAGGGGGTCGATCGTTTCGATCCCCGTCATCCGTTCGGTGGAGAGGGTGATCTGATCGGGGGCGCTGAGGATGCCGTCGACCAGGCCCGTGGCCCCGCCCCGGGGCACGATGGCGACGCCCGCTTCGGCGCAGGCCATCATCACGGCGCTGGTCTCGGCCGTGTCGCGCGGGCGCACGAGGGCCAGCGCCGCGCAGGGTTCCGTGGGCCGCGTCCAGGTGGCGGGGCGTCCCCGCAGCTCCGCGCCGGTAACGAGACCGGAGGGGCCGACGATGCCGGCGAGGCGGTCGAGGAGGGGAGACGGGTCGGTGTGGGTCATGCGGAGAGGTCGGATCGGAGCAGGCCACGGCGGGCGAGGTTGCGCATCAGGGCCCCGGCCCCGAACGTCCAGGGCTCGCAGGCATCGCAGGGGCGCATCCGGTTGACGAGGCGCCCCAGTTCCGGGCTCGCCACCGTCACCCGGTCGCCCTCGGCATGGGTGAAGCCGAGGCCCGGCCCGTGCCGGTCCTGGGTCGGGGCGAACATCGTGCCGAGCAGCAGCATCGCCCCGTCGGGATAATGATGGGTGCCGCCCATCAGGGCTTCCACCAGATCCTCCGGGTCGCGGCTGATTTGCGAGAGGGGCGAGGTCCCCTCCATGCGGAAGCCGTCCGCCCCGACGACCTCCAGGCCGACGGTGGTCCGCCGGATCGTATCGAGGGTGAACGTCCCGTCGAACAGGCGCAGGAACGGCCCCAGGGCACAGGAGGCGTTGTTGTCCTTGGCCTTGCCGAGCAGCAGCGCCGAGCGGCCCTCGAA
>JAKONI010000341.1 GCA_022702015.1 Beijerinckiaceae bacterium
AGGCCGAGGCGGCGCCTCCGGCCTTGCCCCCCTTGTGGGCCGCCGGCTGGCCGGTCTTGCGGCCCCGGCCCGCGCCGCCGGGCTTCTTCCCGCCTCCGTCGTCCTTGTTGACCGTCGCCCAGGCCCGCGCCTCGGCCTCCTTCTCGGGCACGCCGCGATCCTCGTAGGACTCGGCGATGTGCTCGGCCTTGCGCTTCTGCTTGTCGGTGTATTTCGACTTGTCGCCCTGGGACATGGCCCGTCCTCCCGCCAAGGTCGGCGCTCAGGAGACCCCGTTGGCGCCGTCGAGGGTGACCCGCACCCGCCGGATCAGCTCCGTGCGGCGATAGGGCTTGTTCAGAATGTCAAATTCCGAACCCCCTACATCGGTTCGCTCCATGCTGGCCTCTGCGTAGCCGGTGGCCAGAAGAACCTTGAGGCGCGGCTGGCGGCGCCGGGCTTCGCGGGCCAGGACCACGCCGTTCATCCCCCCGGGCATGATCATGTCGGTGAAGAGCAGGTCCACCGTCTCGCTCGAAGCGAGGATCTCCAGCGCCTCCTTGCCGCTCCCCGCCATCAGCACCGTGTAGCCGAAGTCCCGCAGGATCGTCCGGGCCAGCTCGGCCACGTCCCGGCGGTCGTCGACGACGAGGATCGTCTCGGTCCCGGGACGCTCCACGAACCGCACCGGCGCCTTGAGGGGAGCCTGCGGGTCGCCTTCCACCGCCGGGAAGGACAGCTTGACGGTGGTGCCCTGGCCCAGCGCGGACTCGATCTGCGCCGCCCCGCCGGACTGCTTGGCGAAGCCGTAGACCGTGGACAGGCCGAGGCCGGTCCCCTTGCCCTCCTCCTTGGTGGTGAAGAACGGGTCCATCACCCGGGCGAGCATGGCCGGGGGGATGCCGGTGCCGGTATCGCGGATCGCGATGGAGGCGTAGCGCCCCCCGCGCAGGGGGCCGATCTCGTGGTCGGCGCTGACCTTGACGGTCCGGTTCGCGGTGATGATCCGCACCGTGCCCCCATCCGCCATCGCGTCGCGGGCGTTGATGAGGATGTTCAGGATCGCGACCTCGGCCTGCGTCGGGTCGACCCGGCAGTTCCAGAGGTCGGGGGCGAGGTCGAACTCGACCGTGATCGCCTCGCCCACCGAACGGGCGATCATCTCCCGCATGCCCTCGATCAGGGTGTTGAGGTTCACCGAGCGCCCTTCGAGCCGCTGCTTCCGGGCGAAGGCCAGGAGCTGTTGCGTCAGGGTCGTGGCGCGCTCGGCCGCCTGGCGGATGTTGTCCGTGGCGCGGCCGAGGCGGGCCCGGTCGGCGTCGGGCTTCTCCAGCCCGGCGGCGAGGATGTCGACATAGCCGACGATCACCTGGAGGAGGTTGTTGAAATCGTGGGCGATGCCCCCGGTCAGCTGGCCGAGGGCCTCCATCTTCTGCGCCTGGCCGAGGGCGTCCTCGGCGTCCCGGCGGCGGGACACATCGAGCTGCGAGCCGAAATAGTACACGAGGTCGCCGGCCATATTGTACACCGGCGAGACGAACAGGGCGTTCCAGAAGGTCGAACCGTTCTTGCGGTAGTTCAGGATCTCCGTGGCGAATTCCCGCTTCTCGGCGATGGCGGCGCGCACTTGGTCCACGGTCTCGGGGTCGGTCTCGGGTCCCTGGAGGAACCGGCAGTTCCGGCCGACGAGTTCCTCGGGGGTGTACCCGGTCATGGCCAGGAAGGCCGGGTTGGCGAAGATGATCGGGTTGTCGGGCTGGCGCGGATCGGTGACGATCATCGGCATCCGCGTCGTCTCGACGGCGGCGAAGAAGATCTCGCTCTTCGGATCGGAAACCTCGGCGGACGCTCCGTCATGGACGCGGGCGCGCGGGGTCTCGGGCGAGTCGGACATCGGTCTCACGCATCCCGGGGTTCGTGGGGGGCCGGTGGGTATCGCTCCACGGCCATGACTGGTTCCCCGACGGTCCCCAGCCAAACGCCATCGCGGAGAAGGCCCGGCCCTGCGGTCGAGATCGGGTTCGGCGCCGTCGTCGTGACCGGGCGAGCCCGCCCCCGGCGAGGGGCGGGCCCGGTCAAGCGAGGGCGCTCTCAGGTACGGCTACCGATGGCGGGGGTGGCAGGGCCTTCACGGCGGGGCGGGCGGGGGCGCCGGCGCGGCTCGCGTCGAGGGCCGCCGAGAGGGCGTCGCTCAACGAGGTCACGAGGTCGTCCGCCGAGGTCGCCCGGCGCAAGCGGGCCAGCGTCGCCGGATCCCGCTCCCGCCAGAAGCCTACGAGGACCCGCACGCCCGGGATGGCGGCGCGGGCTTGGCGCACGGTGAAACGAACCTGGGACAGGCTCACCGGCTCCAGGTACGAGAAGCAGACCATGGCGATGCCGCCCATCTCCTCCGGCCGCTCGCCCGCGCGGATCGCCGCCATGGAGAGGGTCTGCGAGGCCAGCCCGTGCCGGGCGAGGATCTGGCTCAGCATCAGCGTCGCCGCCTCGTCGAACGGGCCACGGCTCGACACGCACAGGACCGGCTTGGCCCCACGCCATGCCGGGAGGAGGTCGTCCCGCTCGAGCACGATGGCCGCCTCCCGCCGGTCCGGGCCGACCGCGTCGAGGGCCGCCGCCGTCTCGGTGTCGGCCCCCCGGCTCGCCTTGCCCCGGCGGAGCCGCCGGGCGATGGGGCTGGCGCCGAGGCGGGCGACCACGGTGCGGATCGCCGCGCCGACCTCGTCCTGCCGGGACCGGACCAGGGTCCCACGCGAAAGGTCCTCCTGCGCCAGCAGCAGACCCGCCATCGTCACCTGGTCGTAGTAGGTGACGAGGGCGCGCTCCTTGAGGAACTGCCGCCCCTGCTCGATCGCCTCGGCGGGGTCGTTCGCCAGCATCCGCTGGTAGAAAATCTCCTGCGGGGACAGGGCCGGGCGATCGCCGAGCAGCACGTCGAGGTACCACAGCCGCTCGACGTGGCGGCCGAGCACCACGAGGCAGACGGTGAGCGGCGTCGCGAGGACGAGGCCGATCGGCCCCCACAGGAAGGTCCAGATCGTCGCGGAGAGGATCACCGCGATGGGCGAGATGCCGGTGGAATGGCCGTAGAGAAGCGGCTCGATCACGTGCCCGCACAGGGGCTCGACCACGAGGAACAGGGCCACCGTGGCGATCACCATGCTCCAGCCGGGATCGACGGCGGCGGCGAGCACCACCGGCAGGAGCGCGCTGATGGCGGCGCCGATATAGGGCACGAAGCGAAGGATCGCGGCCAGCACGCCGAACAGCGTCGGGCTCGGCACGCCGATGACCCCGAGGCCGACGCCGATCACCACGCCGAAGGCGATGTTGAGGGCGAGCTGCGCCAGGAAGAACTTCGAGAGTCGGCTCGTGGCGTCGTCGATGGCGGCGGTGGTCCGGCGCAGGTCGCCCGGGGCGATGAGGCGGATGGCGCGGTTCCGCAGGTCCTCCCGCTGCAACAGGATGAAGATCGTGAAGATCAGGATCAGGCCGGTGGTGGCCAGCGGATGCAGCACCGGGCCGGCGAAGGTCTGGAGCGTGTCGAGGACGTTGGTCCGGGCCGGGCTCAACTCGACGGTGAGGGGATGGTTGGGCGAGCCTGGGGTGCCCTTGTACTCGGCGGCGGGCGGCGGCTGGATCGCCGTGCCGAGGTCCTGGACCATGTCGACGAGGCGGGAGAGGGAGCCCTTCTCGTTGGTGGCCCCGCGCAGGGCGCGGATCTTGTCGCGCATCACGATGGTGTAGCGCGGCAGGTCGGTGGCGAGCTGAGAGGCCTCGCTGGCGATCAGGCTGCCGATCCCGAACAGGGCTCCGAACACGATCACCACGACGAGCATCACCGCCGGCACCCGCGGCACCCGCACCCGGCGCAGGCCCCGCACGAAGGGGGCCAGGACGAAGCTCAGGAGGATCGCCAGCGTCACCGGCACGAGGATCTCGCGCCCGAAATACAGGGCGGCCATCACCCCGACGACGAGGAGGAACGAGGCCAGCGTCACGAGGACGGGCAGGCCCTCCCTCAATCGCTGGGCGGTGACGGGATCCTCGCTCACGGGCACACTCCACTCACCCAATCCCGGAGGGGCAGCCGACCGCCCGTCCGCCGTCGTCCCTCAGGGGTCTCAGCCGGCCTGAGCCGTCTCGCCGAGGGCGGCGCTGATCTGACTGAGCAGTTTCGAGAAATCGACGGGCTTCGGGTGGTAGTCGTCGCAGCCGGCCTGGATCGCCTTGTCCCGGTCGCCGGACATGGCGTGAGCGGTGAGCGCGATGATCGGGATCGCCCGCGTGTCGCCCCCGGCCTTCAAGGCGCGGGCTGCCGACCAGCCGTCGAGGACGGGCAGGTTCATGTCGAGGAGGATGACGTCCGGGCGTCCCGCCCGCGCCTGCTGGACGCCGGCCTCGCCGTCATGGGCCAGGATGACTTCGTATCCGCGCCGCTTGAGCCTCCGGGACAGGAAGTCCCAGATCTCCTCGTGGTCCTCGACAAGCAGAATCTTCGCCATCCCCACCCCCATCGCCTCGACACGGCTCTGCGCCATCGCGCGGCGATGCACAATGCTCAGACTTCACCCAACGCCCGCAACGGCAATCCGGTCCCGTCCCGGGTGACGGTTCTGTGCGCATGAATGATCTATTCACGGGCGCGAGGACGGGGACACGTCGTCCCAGTGCCCCGTCGCGACGGTCTGCGCGGCCGGCTCGGGGGCGCTCCACCGGAACGGCAGGGCGCCTGCCCGCTGCCAGCCCCGGAGGACGTTCACCCGCCAGGACCGGACCGCCCCGGCGAAGCCCCCGCTCTCCCGCCCGGTCCAGTCGATCTCGGCCATCCCCTGGAGGATCAGGAGGTCGCCCGTGGCGAAATCCGGGACCAGCAGGCTCGCGCGCCCGTCGCCGAGCAGGTTGCCGAGCGTGTTGTAGTAGTGGTTGCCGGGGAAGTCGGGCACGCTCAGCGTGTCGCCCTCCACGCGCACGAAGCCCGGTCGTCCGCCCCGGTGGGAGATGTCGGCGCCCCCGTCGAGGCCCTCCCGCGCCCGGCTCGCGACGAACAGGGTGTCGGCCATGGCGATCGCCTCCCGGGCGGGGCCGTCGAGGCCGCCGAGGGGGACCGTCCGGCCGACCCGTCGCAGGACCGGGCTCGAATCCCGGCGCTGGATGTATTGCGGGCAATTGCCGAAGCTTTCCGCCACCCGCACCGTGATGCCGTCCGTGTCCCGCTCCACCAGCGTGCCGTTGGCGCGGTTGCGGCGGCGGTTCGACAGGTCGATCCCGAGCAGCCCGACGGGCCGTCCCGGCACGAGGTGCCGCGCGGCGGGATCGTCGGGGGCGGGGGGGGCGGCGATGCGCAGATGATGCGGATCGGGCGAGGCGATGAAGCCCGGCCTGCCGGCCGCCATCGTCGCGATGGGCCATCCGGTCTCGTCGACGGCCCCCACGAACAGGTAGGGCAGGCCCGCGAAGAAGGTCCGGTGCTGCTCCGGCATCAGCGCGCGGATGGCCGGGGTCTCCCCCAGCACCCGGCCGGCCAGGGCCTGCGCCGCGCGCTCGTCCGCATGGAAGACCGACATGGCGCTCACCCCTCGGCCGGGATGGGGGAGGCCGGCATCGGGGAGGCCGGCATCGGGACGAAGCCCGGCAGCGCCGCGATTCGGCCGATCCAGGCGCGGATTGCGGGGTAGGGCTCGAGGGAGACGCCCCCTTCCGGCGCATGGGCGACGTAGGAATAGCAGGCGATGTCGGCGAGCGTCGGGTGCGCGGCGGCCAGGAAGGCGCGTCCCGTCAGATGGTCGTCCATGAAGGCCAGGACCCGCGCCGCCGTCGCATGGACGGTTTCCCGGTCCGCCCGGGCGCCGAACAGGACCATCAGCCGGGCCAGCGCCGGGCCGGTCCTCACCTCCCCCGCCGCGATCGACAGCCAGCGCTGCACGGCGGCCGCGCCCTCCGGGTCGGCCGGCATCCAGGGTCCGCCGGGGGCGTAGCGCGCCGCGAGGTAGACGAGGAT
Organism: Beijerinckiaceae bacterium; assembly: GCA_022702015.1. Classification (GTDB taxonomy): domain Bacteria; phylum Pseudomonadota; class Alphaproteobacteria; order Rhizobiales; family Beijerinckiaceae; genus Methylobacterium. Next base: position 5,981 of record JAKONI010000341.1, read on the forward strand.
GGCGTTGCTGTCGGGGATGACCGCTCCGCCATCCGTCAGGACGGGGATCTGGCCGAGGGAATTGAGGCGCAGAAGCTCCGGCGTCGGCGGAAGCGCCTCCACGAAGCGGTAGGGCAGGCGCAGGAGCGAGAGGAACAGTTCGGCCCGGTGGGAATGGCCCGAGAGGCGAAGTCCGTAGAGCGTGATGTCGGGGTTCGGCATGGGGGTCTCGCTGCATGGGGCAGGATCGGCACGGTGCAGGATCGGCACGAGCTAGGATCGGCCCCGGCGCTCTTGTGCGAAACCGGGCTTCTGCGACACTCAGAATTTCCGATGACGCAACAATCTCAGGTCTCCGATGGACCGTCTGGAGGAACTCGCCGTCTTCGTCGCCATCGTGGAGGCCGGCAGCCTCGCGGCGGCGGCCCGGCGCACGAACCGCTCCCCGGCCGCCGCCACCCGGGCGCTGGCCGGGCTTGAGGCGCGGGTGGGCGGGCGGCTCGTGGCGCGGACCACCCGGCGCCTCGCCCCGACCCCGGCGGGGCTGGCGCTCGCCGAGCGGGCGCGGGGGCTTCTGGCCGGCTACGAGGCGGCTGTGTCCGGGGCCGGCGAGGGGCTGGTGCGGGGCTTCGTCCGGGTGACGGCCCCGGTCCTGTTCGGGCGCCGCCATATCGCGCCGGTGGTCGCCTCCTTCCTCGACGCCTATCCCGAGACGCAGGTCGAGCTGATGCTCGCCGACCGCAACGTCGATCTCGTGGAGGAGGGGATGGATGTCGCCCTGCGGATCGGGACCCTCGCCCCGTCGCGCCTCGTCGCCCGCCGGGTCGGGCAGGTGCGGCGCATCCTGGTGGCGAGCCCTGCCTACCTGGCCGCCCACGGCGCCCCCGCCCGCCCGGCGGATCTGGCCGCGCATGACACGATCCACGGGCTGATCCGCCCCGGCCCCCGCGAGTGGATGTTCGGCCGCAGCCGGGTGCGCCTCGCCCCGCGCCTCATCGTCAACGAGGTGGAGGCGGCCCTCATCGCCGCGCGGGCGGGCCGGGGCATCGCCCGGGTCCTGTCCTATCAGGCCGCCGACGACATCGCGGAGGGCCGGCTCGTGCGGGTGCTCGCCCGGTACGAGCCGCCCCCCGTGCCGGTCCACCTCGTCACCCCCGGCGCGGACCTTCGCCCCGCCCGGGTCTCCGCCTTCCTCGACCACGCGGCGATGGCCCTGCGCTCCCTGCCCGTGCTGGGGAACGAGGGCGAGGGGCAGGAGGACTGCGGGGCGGACGGCCGGGCTTGAGGCTGCCCGCCCCGTGCCAACCCGCACTTTTGTCCGGGCGGGCTCCGTGCAAAGGGGCCAAACTGCAAAGGCCGGGCTTGGCCTTCGGAATCGAGAGCGATGCCCCCCCGTTCCGCGCCGTCCGACCCCATCGCGCGGCTCATCGTCGTCCTGGCCTGCGCCGGGTTCGGCAGCACCTTCGCCCTGCGATCCCTCGAACCCCTGGTCGGCGTGATCGCCCGGGATTTCGGCGCCGATCCGCACCGGGTCGCCCTGCTCTCCACGGCGTTCGCGCTGCCCTATGCCCTGATCCAGCCGATCCTCGGCCCGGTGGGCGACGCCCTGGGCAAGCAGCGGGTGATGACCGCCTGCCTCGCCGTGCTCGGCCTCGCGCTCATCCTCTGCGCCCTCGCCCCCGACCTGACCTCCCTCTTCGCCCTGAGGATGCTGGCCGGGGCGGCGGCGGGGGGCTGCATCCCCCTGTCGCTCGCCCTCCTGGGCGACCGGGTGCCGATGGCCTCACGGCAGGTGGCCATCGGCCGGTTCCTCGTGGCGGTGATCCTCGGGCAACTCTCCGGCTCGACCTTCGCCGGGCTGATCGAGGGGGCGATCGGCTGGCGCGGGGTGGCGGGGGTGACGGCGGCGGTGGCCGGAATCGCCTGCGCCGCCGTGGCCGTGGGGTTCCCGGCGGGGGATCGCACCCCCGCCCGGCGCCCGGCCTTCGGCGTGGCGCTCACCGGCTATCGCCGGATCCTCGCCAATCCCCAGGCGCGGGTGCTGTTCGCCGCCGTCTTCGTGGAGGCGATCGCGATCTTCGGGGTGTTCCCGCACCTCGCGCCGCTGCTCGAGGCGCGGGGGGCGGGGGGCCCCCGCGAAGCAGGCCTGGCGCTCGCCGGCTTCGCCGTGGGCGGTCTCGTCTATGCCGCCCTGGTCGGGCTCCTGGTGCGGTTCCTCGGCATGGCGCGGATGCTGATCGCCGGCGGGTTCGTCTGCGCGGCGGCGCTCCTCAGCATCGGCCTCGCCGGCTCGTGGCAGGCGGATTGCGCCGCCCTGACCGTGATGGGCTTCGGCTTCTACATGCTGCACAACACCTACCAGACGCAGGTGACCGAGGTCGCCCCCACGGCCCGCGGCTCGGCGGTGGCGCTGCACGCCTTCTCGTATTTCAGCGGTCAGGCGCTCAGCGTCGCCATCGTCGGCGAGGGGCTGCGGGTGTTCGGGCAGTTCGGTGCCCTGGCCGTCTGCGCGGTGACGATCACCGGCCTCGGGATCCTCACCGCCGCCCTGCTGTCGCGCCCGGTCAGGCCCGCCCCATCGCCAGCGCCTTGAGGTCGAAGGCCGGGTCGCCCGCCTGATCCGGCGTGAGCGGGGTCCCGGCGGCCAGGAGGCGCCGGGCGATCATGTGGTCCCCCGCCCGGTTGACCGATTCCACCGCGCGCAACACCCCGTCGCGGAAGCGGAAGACCGAGAAGGCGGCGCCCTCGCCGCGCACCACCGCCGCGTCGTCTGGGGCCGACAGGCCGGCGATCTGCAACTTATGCGGGCCCTGGTCGCTCCAGAACCACGGCAGCGCCCCGTAGGCGGCGGGCTTGCCGGTGAGCCGGGCGGCGAGGCACCGGCCCTGGTCGATGGCGTTCTGCACCGATTCGATCCGCACCGTGCCGTCCCCGGCGAGTCCATGGGCATGGGGGCTCGGGAACCGGGCGCAGTCGCCGATGGCCGACACCGCCGGGTCGGGGGTCGCGAGGAAGGCGTCCACCCGGATCCCGTCGGCCACGGGGAGCCCGGCGGCCACGGCCAGTTCCCCGTTCGGCAGGACGCCGATCCCCACCACCACGAGGTCGGCGGGCAGGTCCCGCCCGTCCGCCAGGACGACGGAGGCGACCCGGCCCTCCCGGCCCCGGAGCGCCGTCACCCCCGCCGTGAAGGCGAAGGCGACGCCCAAGCTCTCCTGCGCCTCCTGGAAGAAGGCGGCGGTCCGCGCCGAGACGGCGCGCGCCATCGGCCGCCCGGCGGCCTCGACGACGGTGACCGACAGGCCCCGCGAGGCGGCGACGGCGGCGAATTCCAGGCCGATGAACCCCGCCCCGATCACCACGATCCGCGGTGTGCCTTCGAGTGCCGCCTTCAGGGCGTCCGCGTCGGCGAGGCCGCGCAGCTGGCGCACCCCGTCGAGGTCGGCGCCGGGCACCGGCAGGGGCCGGTTGCGGGAGCCCGTGGCGATCACGAGGTGCCCGTAGGGAAGGGCGGTCCCGTCCGCGAGGACGAGGCGGCGCCCGTCCCGGTCGATCGCCGTGGCGGGGCTCGCCACCCGGTGGGTGATGTCGTGGTCGGCGAAGAACCCGGCCGGGCGCAGGGCGAGCCCCGCCGCATCGGTCTTGCCGGCGAGGTAGGCCTTCGACAGGGGCGGGCGCTGGTAGGGCAGGGCGGGCTCGTCGCCCACGAGGGTGAGGGCCCCGCGATAGCCGCCCTCCCGCAGGGACGCCGCGAGCTGGAACCCCGCCTGCCCGGCTCCGACGACGACGATCCCCGGTTCCACGCTCACCTCTCCCGCGTCATGACTGGCGGCTGCGCCAGCGCGAGCCCCGGAAGCCAGTTCGCGCCGTCGCTCATGAGGTAACTCCAGACGGCGGAGGCGGCCGGGCCCAGGACCTTGTCCGCCCGGCGCACCGCATACCATTCCCGCCGGATCGGCAGGCCGGCGACGTCGAGGACGGCCAGCCGGCCACTTTCCACCTCGGCGGCGACGGAGTGGGCGGAGAGCAGGGCGAGCCCGAGCCCGGCGATCACCGCCTGCTTGATGGTCTCGTTCGAGCCGGTGTCGATGTCGAGGAGGGCGCGCTTCACCAGGATGCCGCTCATGAACTCCTCGAACACCGTGCGGGTGCCGGAGCCCTCCTCGCGCATGAAGAACGCCTCGTCGGCGAGGTCGGTCCGCGCCAGCCCGGCGCGGCCGGCGAGGGGATGGTCGGGGGCGGCCACCAGCACCAGGGGGTGCGG
>JAKONI010000356.1 GCA_022702015.1 Beijerinckiaceae bacterium
AAGCCCCCATCAGTTGTCGTCACCATCACCCGAAGTCCTTTGGAGGAAATAACAATGGCTTGGTCTGCTCCCATCGTTTCTGAGATCTGCGTCGGCATGGAAGTCACCAGCTACGAGTCCGCTGAGATCGACACCTTCAACTAAGTCGACAGCGACCGTTAGGTCTCATGGACGCCGTCTCCCCGGAGGCGGCGTTTTCGTTTGTCCTGAGGCGATCCGCCGGACACCGGCACCAGATACGGCTCGAACAGCGCCCGCACCTGCGCGAACCCCCAATCGAGGTCGACCTGATCGAGGTCCGCGGCGCCGTGGACCCGGAAGCTCATCCAGTGGCTCGATACGATCCACGCATTGTCGAGGACCCGGGTGAGGGTCGGTGGGTCGATCGACAGGCGCCCGGAGGCGATCGCCGCCTCGAATACCCCCCGGGCCAGATCCTGCGTCCGCTGCCGGAGGCCCCTCACCTCGGCGCGCAGGCCGGGGGCGATCTCCACCATGGCGATCCCATCACGATACATGCAGCGGTAGCGCCAGATCAGGTCGAACCACGAGCGCTGGTAGGCGATGAGGGCATCCGGCGCCGCGAAATCCCCTGGCAGGCACCCGGCCACCGCCTCGGCCTCCGCCGCGAAGGCCGCGAACACCGCCTCCACGAGGTGGCTCTTGCGCGGGAAATGATACTGCAAATTCCCCTCGCGCATCCGCGACGCGGCGGCGATCTCGGCGGTGGTCACGTGGCCGATTCCCCTCGCATTGAACAAGGCGAGGCTCGTCGCAACGATCCGGTCTCGGGTGCGCAATGCAGGGGCTGTCTGGCGAGGGGAATCGCGCATCATCGTGGGAGCAGTTTAGGGCATCCACCCTAGACAGGGAAGTCCGCCCGGCCTATCTCGTGCCGACCCAAGCGGGCCCGCCGGCCTTCGAGGGGGGATCCGTGGGAGGAAACCGTGGCTGAAGCGTTCCACCTCCCCGGCAGCGTCGCCCTCGTGACGGGGGCCTCCAGCGGCATCGGAGCGTCCCTGGCCATCGCCCTGGCTGGGCGGGGCTGCCACCTAGTCCTCGTAGACCGCGACGCCGCCGGCCTCTCGGCGACGGTCGCCCGAGCGGAAGCTTCGGGCGCCACCACCGCTTCGCACGCCATCGACCTGACAGACGCCGCCGCCATCACGGCGCTTCCCGCCGCCGTGGAGGCGCGTTTCGGGCGGCTCGATCTGCTGGTGAACAATGCCGGGGTCGCCCTCGGCGGCCGGTTCGACGAAACCCATCTCGAAGATTTCGAATGGGTGCTCGACGTGAACCTGCGCGCCGTGGTGCGGATGTGCCACGCCTTCCTGCCGATGCTGACGGCGCGACCCCGCGCGCAGATCGTCAACGTCTCCAGCCTGTTCGGCCTCATCGCGCCGCCGGGGCAATCGGCCTATTGCACCAGCAAGTTCGGGGTCCGGGGCTTCACCGAATCCCTGCGGCACGAATATGCCGGGACCGGGCTCGGCGTGACCGTCGTCCACCCCGGCGGGGTGGCCACCGGCATCGCGCGCAACGCCCGCAACCCGCGCCTCTCGGACGATCCCACCCTGGCGGAGGAACAGCGCCTCGCCGCCGAGCAGGGCCGCGCCTCCTTCGAGAAGCTGCTGACCCTTTCTCCCGACAGGGCGGCGGCGGAGATCCTGCGCGGGATCGAGCGCCGCGCGCCGCGCATCGTCGTCGGTAAGGACGCCCGGAACGCGGCACTGATCCAACGGCTCCTGCCGGCGGGCTATTGGCGGGCCATCCTTCGACTCTCGGGCAACAGGATCTAACATGGCAAGCCTGCGCGCGTATCTCGGAGCCTGGATGGTCCGCCGCCGGGTGAAGGCGCGTCTGGCCACCGCCGCCAGCGTCGAGGATGTCAGGCGGGTCCTCGGCGGCCCGAGCTTCCCCGATCCCCGCGAGGCGACCTACACGCCGGACTCCCTCGGGGGCGTGCCGGGCGAATGGGTCCGGCCGATTTCCGGCGCGGCGTCCCGGCGCCTGTTCTATGTTCACGGGGGTGGCTTCGTCGCCTGCTCGCCCAAGACCCACCGACCCGTCACCGGAGCCCTGGCCCGCCGGGGTTTCGAGGTCTTCGCCCCCGATTATCGCCTTGCCCCCGAACATCCCTTCCCGGCGGGCCTCGAGGACGTGATCGCTGCGTGGGCCTCCTTCCGGGGCAAGGGCCCGGCGAGCCTCGCGGGGGAATCGGCGGGGGGCAACCTCGCCCTCGCCCTCCTGCTGGCGGCCCGGGACAGGGGCATCCCCCTCCCCTCCGCCGCCTGCCTGTTCTCCCCGGTGACCGACCTGATGGCGGAGGGCGGCTCGCGGCTCACCAACTCGACCCGCGACGCCATGTTCTCGGCCCGCTCGATCCCCGAGGTGGCACCTCTCTACGTGGGCGCGGGTGATCCGCGCACGCCCCTCGCCTCCCCCGTTCACGGCGATCCGACGGGCCTGCCGCCGCTCCTGTTCCACGTGGGCGAGCGCGAGATCCTGCGCGACGATTCCGTCCGCATGGTCGCGCGGGCGCGGGCGGCGGGGGTGGAGGCGTCCCTGCGGGTCTTCCCCGTCGTGGCCCATGCCTGGCAGTTCGCCGATGGCGTCCTGCCGGAGGCCAAGGCCTCCCTCGACGAGGCCGCCGCCTTCCTCGAACGTCACGCCGCGCGGACGGAGACCGCCGCATGAGCCGCACCCCGGACCAGGACGGCATCCTCGCCGTGCTCATCGTTGGCGCCGGCTTCTCCGGCTTGGCGATGGCCATCCGTTGCCGCCAGTCGGGCATCGGTCCGCTGGCGATCATCGAGAAGGGTGAGGGCGTCGGCGGGACGTGGCGGGAGAATACCTATCCCGGCGCCGCCTGCGACGTGCCCTCGCACCTCTACTCCCTGTCCTTCGCCCCCAAGGCGGACTGGAGCCGCCTCTACGCTCGCCAGCCGGAGATCGAGGGCTATCTCCAGGATGTCGCCCGGGATCACGACCTGCTGCCGCTGATCCGCTTCCGCACCACCCTGGTCGGGGCAACCTGGGACGAGGCCCGCGCCCTGTGGCGGGTGGAGACGGACCGGGGCGAGATCCTCGCCCGGTCCATGGTGTCCGCCGCAGGCGGACTGCACCATCCGGCCCTGCCCGACATTCCCGGCCGGGGGGATTTCGCGGGGGCGAACTTTCACACCGCCGCCTGGGACCATGGGGTCGATCTCACCGGCCTGCGGGTGGGGGTGATCGGCACGGGGGCAAGCGCGATCCAGGTCGTGCCCGAACTCGCCGGACGGGTCGGCCACCTGACACTGTTCCAGCGCACCCCACCCTGGATCATGCCGAAAGACGACCGCCCCATCCCGGAGGCCCGGAAGGATCGCTACGCAAGGGTCCCGATCACCCGGTGGCTGGAGCGCGTCCGCCTGTTCTGGCGGCTTGAGGTGCCGGCGCTGGTCGGCTTCACCCGGGTCTCGAAGGTCACGGCGCGGGCCGAGGCCATGGCGCGGCATCACCTCAAGAAGGCGGTCCCCGACAAGGCGCTGCGGAAGAAGCTGACGCCCGGCTACCGGTTCGGCTGCAAGCGCGTGCTGCTCTCCGACGAGTACTACCCCGCCCTCCAGCGGGAGAACGTCACCCTGGAGACCGGGGCGATCGGCCGGATCGTCCCCGAGGGCGTCGCCATGGCGGACGGCTCGCGCCACGCCCTGGACGCCCTGGTCTTCGCCACCGGCTTCGACGTGGTGGGCGGATTCCTGCGCGCCGAGGTGATCGGACGGGAGGGGCGCCGCCTCGCCGACGCCTGGGCGGACGGGATGCAGGCCTATCAGGGCATCACCGTCGCGGGTTTCCCGAACTACTTCATCCTGCTCGGGCCGAATACCGGCATCGGCCACAACTCGATCATCGCGATGATCGAGATCCAGGTGAACCATGTGCTCGGTTGCCTGCGCGCCCTCGACGGGGGGAAGCGGTCGATCGAGGTCCACGCCGGCGCGCAGGCGCGGTTCGTGGAACGGATCCGGCGGCGCATGAAAGCCAGCATCTGGCAGGCCGGGGGGTGCCGGAGCTGGTATCTCGACGGGCGGGGCCGGAACACGACCCTGTGGCCCGACTCCGTCCTGGCCTATCGTCGCAGCGCCCGGCGGGCGCGGCTGGCCGACTACCGGGTGGAGTGACCCTGGGGAAAACCCCGCGCGCGATCGATTCGGGCATGACGGAATTTCCCGGCCGCCATGCAACGGCCGTCGGCCTCCTTGACCGTGCCCCTGGCCGTGGCCAAATCTGCCGGGACCGTGCGGGATCGAGACCCGCCCGTGGCCGCCCGGACTCCTTTCCCGGCGGCGACATCCGAAAGGTGATGCGATGGCGACGGTGAAGGTAACCGACGCGAGCTTCGAGCAGGACGTCCTCAAGTCCGCCGAGCCCGTGGTCGTGGATTTCTGGGCCGAGTGGTGCGGCCCGTGCCGGCAGATCGGCCCGGCGCTCGAAGAGATCGCGACCGACATGCAGGGCAAGGTGAAGATTGCCAAGGTCAACGTCGACGAGAACCCCGGGATCGCCTCCCAGTACGGCATCCGCTCGATCCCGACCCTGCTGCTGTTCAAGAACGGCGAGCGGGTGGACCAGAAGGTCGGCGCGGCGCCCAAGGGCGACCTCTCCCGCTGGATCAGCGCCCAGACCGCCTGAGCCTTCGGGCGACGGACGGCCCCCCGGGGACGCGCCATCGCGGCGGCGCCCTCGGGGCTCGCGCCCGCGCCGGGGGCGGGACAACGGGGAAACAAGCCCTGTTCGTTCACCCCACGCCAACTGCGCGACAGGATTGATTGGCCTCCACTCAACGCGATCTGCTAAGGGATCGGAGCGGGGCCGAGGTTACGATCGCCCGCGCCGACGGCCGGGACGACACGCATGGATTTCCTCAACGCTATGGGCGGTACCGCCGGAAGTTTCTTCGGCGCGTTGATCCCGTTCCTGTTCGTCCTGACAGTCGTCGTCTTCGTCCACGAGATGGGCCACTTCCTGGTCGGCCGCTGGTGCGGCGTGGGCATCCACGCCTTCTCCCTCGGCTTCGGGCCGGAACTCTTCGGCTTCAACGACCGGCGCGGCACCCGCTGGAAGCTCTGCGCCATCCCCCTCGGCGGCTACGTGAAGTTCCACGGCGACGCCAACGGCGCCAGTATCCCCGACCCCGATGTGATCGCCCGGATGACCCCGCAGGAGCGGGCGATCAGCTTCCCCACCCAGCCGGTGGCCAAGCGGGCGGCCATCGTCGCCGCCGGTCCGGTCGCCAACTTCATCCTCGCCATCGCCCTGTTCGCCGGGGCGATCTGGCTCGGCGGCCGCTACGAGCTGCCCGCCCGCATCTCGTCGGTCGAGGAGAACAGCGTCGCCGCCAAGGCCGGGTTCCAGGCGGGCGACCTGATCACCGCCATCGACGGTGAGCCGGTGGGTGACTTCAACGCCATGTACCGCACCGTGACCGGCTCGGCGGGCACCCCGCTGGCCTTCACGGTGGTGCGTGCCGAGAAAGACATCACGATCAACGCCACCCCTGCCACCATCGAGGAGCGCACGCCCTTCGGCCGGCACCGGATCGGCCGCCTCGGCATCCGCTCGCCGGCGGGCTCGGAGGCCAAGCTCGTCCACTACGACCTTGCGGACTCCGTGAAGCTCGGGGCTCGGGAAACCTACTTCGTCGTGGAGCGGACCTTCTCCTACCTCGGCAAGCTCGCCACCGGCCGGGAATCCGCCGACCAGCTCTCCGGCCCCATCGGTATCGCCCGGGTCTCCGGGGAGGTCGCCAAGACCGGTGGTGTGGGCGGCCTCGTCGGCCTCATCGCCCTCCTCTCGGTCTCGATCGGCCTTCTGAACCTGTTCCCCGTCCCGCTCCTCGATGGCGGCCACCTGCTCTTCTACGCCTTCGAGGTGGTGCGGGGCCGCCCCCTCAGCGAGCGTGCCCAGGAGGTGGGTTTCCGCATCGGGCTCGCCCTCGTCCTCATGCTGATGCTGTTCGCCGCCTGGAACGACATCCTCAATCTGGGGGCGTCCTGGCGGAACACCTGATCCAGGGTGTCCCTGGATCAGGGGCGTGTCTCATGGGGATATCCGCCGAGGAATAAATGTTCAACCTGGGGATGAGAGCACCATACTCTCGCCCCATTTCGGACCCGGCGAAGCCCGAAAACACCGCTCAAACAGCGTTAAGATCGCGTTGACGGCTTGAGATAGCGCTCAGAAAACGCCCGTCCCGTCAGGGATTTACCTTCCATTCATGATAATTTGCGGTTTCTTTCGCGAGGCCGCGCCGCGTTAAGTGGCGCGAAGGCCACGTCCGCGCAAAATCCCCCGGTCTCGTCGTCCGATGCGTTTGCTTGGTAGGGGAATCCCGCTAGAAGCGAAGCTAGGACCGAAGCCACGCTTGGACCACGGTATACGGGATGGCCGACCAACGGCTGCCCACGCAGGCAAGGCCTGCGGCCAGATCAGAAACGGGCGATTGCATGATGTCGTTGACGGGCAAGCATCGGCGTAAGTCGATGCGGAAGACCATCGTCCTGATCACCGCAGGGGCGGGTATGGTCCTGGGCGGCGCCGCCCAGGCGCAGCAGATCGTCGTGCAGGGCAACCAGCGCGTCGATGCCGATACCATCCGTTCCTACGTCACCGGCACCGCCTCGGGTTCCGCGGAGGAAGCCCGGCGCAATCTCCTGGCGAGCGGCCTGTTCTCGGACGTGAAGGTCTCGCAGGCCAGCGGCCGGACGGTCGTGACCGTGCGCGAGAACAACCTGATCAACCGGGTGGTCTTCGAGGGCAACAAGAAGGTCGAGAAGGCGACGCTGGAGAGCGTGGTCGAGTCCAAGTCCCGGGGCCCCTACAGCGAGGCGATCATCAACGCCGACCTCGCCCGCATCCGCGACGTCTACAAGCGCTTCGGCCGGGGCCTTGCGAAGGTCAGCTACCGCACGGTGGATTTGCCGAACGGCCGCGTCGACGTGATCTACGATCTCGACGAGGGCGATACGACCGGCATCATCGCCATCAATTTCGTCGGCAACCAAGCCTATTCCGAGCGGACGCTGCGCGGGCTGATGAGCTCGTCGGAGATGAACTTCCTGTCGTTCATCAAGACCTCCGACGTGTACGACCCCGAGCGGATCAGTCAGGACCTGGAGCAGGTCCGCCGCTACTACCTGAAAAACGGCTATGCCGACTTCCAGGTGGTCAGCGCCGACGCCCGCTACGTCGAGGGCGAGCAATCCGGCTACGTCATCACCGTCACCGTCAACGAGGGCCAGCCCTACTCCGTGGGTGCCGTGGCGGTGGATTCCCGCCTGCCGGGCATCGACACCGAGAGCCTGCGCGAGAACCTGACGACCGCCGTCGGGGAGACCTACAACGCCGACGACGTCGAGCGGACCCTGGGCAACCTCACCCGCGACGTGAACCGGGCGGGCTATCCCTTCGCCCAGGTCCGTCCGACCGGCCAGCGCGACCCGGCCACGCAGAAGGTCTCCCTCGGCTTCGTCGTGGAGGACGGCCCGCACGTCTACGTCGAGCGGATCAACGTCCGCGGCAACACCCGCACCCGCGATTACGTCATCCGACGCGAACTCGATTTCGCCGAGGGCGACGCCTACAACCGCGTGCTGACCGACCGGGCCGAGCGGCGCCTGAACGGCCTCGGCTTCTTCAAGAAGGTGCGCTTCTCTAACGAGCCGGGCTCCTCGGCCGACCGCGTGGTCATCAACATCGACGTCGAGGATCAGCCCACGGGTTCGTTCTCGGTGGCGGGCGGTTACTCCACCCAGGACGGCATCATCGGCGAAGTCTCGATCTCGGAGTCGAACTTCCTCGGCCGCGGCCAGTACGTCCGCGTAGCGGGCACCGGCGGCCAGTACTCGCGCGGCTTCGACTTCTCGTTCACCGAGCCGTACTTCCTCGGCTATCGCCTCGCCGCCGGCTTCGACGCCTTCTACAAGTACAGCGACCAGACCCGCTACTCGCGCTACGAGACCACGGTCTATGGTGGCCAGCTCCGCGTCGGCCTGCCGATCACGGAAGAGTTCGGCATCACGATGCGGTACTCGCTCTACAACACCGAGCTG
>JAKONI010000366.1 GCA_022702015.1 Beijerinckiaceae bacterium
GTGGCGCTCGTGGCCTGCCTCGGGGGCGCGGCCGCCCTGTGGTGGCTGGTCGAGCGCCCGAGCCAGATCCTGTCGCGGCGGATCGGCAAGCCGGGACGCCCCCGAATCGGCGCCGCCCCGGCGGCCGGCGCCCCGCGCCTGTCCGCCTGAGCGGCCCTCACGCGGCGGTGCGGCGCTCCACCACGCGGGCGAGGAAGGCGCTGCCGACCGGGATGATCGAGTCCGCGAAGTTGTAGCTCGCGTTGTGCAGCCCCGCCCCCGGGCCGGCCCCGAGCCAGACATAAGCTCCAGGCACCGCCAGGGTCATGTCGGCGAAATCCTCGCTCCCCATCCGCGGCCTCGCCCGCGCATCGACCTTGTCGGGGCCGAGGAGGTCGGTGGCGATGGCGGCGGCGGCCGCAGCCTGCTCGGGGGCGTTCTCCAGCACCGAGAACACATCCTGCAGGTCCACCTCGATCTCCGCGCCGTAGGCGGCGGCGAAACCCGCCGCCAGCTCCCGCAGCCGCGTGCCGGCGAGGGCGCGCAACGGGGCGTCGAAGGTGCGGATGGTGCCCGCCAGGTGGGCCGTCTCGGGGATGATGTTGTAGGCCGAGCCCGCCGCGATCCGGGTGATCGACAGGACGATGGACTTCAGCGGGTCCGCGTTGCGCGAGACGATGGATTGCAGCGCCTGGGCGAGGCCGGTGGCGATGATGATCGGGTCGTTGCCCTTATGAGGTTGAGCCGCGTGAATGCCCCGGCCCCGGATGCGGATGTCGAAGAAGTCCGCCGCCGCCATGATCGGGCCGGGGCAGAGCGTGATGTGGCCGTGCTCGCCCCCGGGCTGGTTGTGCAGGCCGTAGACCTCGTCGCAGGGGAACCGCTCGAACAGGCCGTCCCTCAGCATGGCCCTTGCGCCGCCGAGGCCCTCCTCGGCGGGCTGGAAGATGAACACCGCCGTGCCGTCGAAATCCCGCGTCTCCGCGAGGTAGCGGGCGGCGCCGACGAGCATGGTCGTATGCCCGTCGTGCCCGCAGGCGTGCATCTTTCCCGGCACCGTGGAGCGGTAGGGGAGGTTCGTCTCCTCCTCGATGGGCAGGGCGTCCATGTCGGCCCGGAGGCCGATGCGCTTGCCGTTGTCGCTGCGCCCCTTCAGCAGGCCGACCACCCCGGTGCCGCCGATGCCGCGGTGGACCTCGCAGCCGAACTTTTCGAGGAGCTCCGCCACGATGCCGGACGTGCGCACCTCCTCGAACCCGATCTCGGGATGGGCGTGAAGGTCGTGCCGGAGGGCGGTGAGGTCGTCGGCGAAGCCTTGGATGCGCTCGATCGGGTTCATCAATCCTGCTCGTCCTGTGTCCCGCGCTTGAACGGGGTGAGGGTGTCGAGGACGTCCACCGCCTCGGCCACGTGGGCCCGCTCCCGCCGCAAGTAATCGGCCACGGCCTTGCGCAGGGACGGATCGGCGATGTCGTGGGCGGAATGCATCAGCACCGGCCGGTAGCCCCGGGCGAGCTTGTGCTCCCCCTGCGCCCCCGCCTCGACCCGCTTGAGGCCATGGGCGATCGCGTAGTCGATGGCTTGGTAGTAGCAGACCTCGAAGTGCAGGAACGGGTGGTCCTCGGTGCAGCCCCAGTTGCGGCCGTAGAGCGCCACGTCGCCGATCAGGTTGATGGCGCCGGCGATGTAGCGTCCCTCGCGCTTGGCCATGATGAGCAGAACCCGGTCGGCCATCCGCTCCGAGAGGAGGGAGAAGAACCGCCGGTTGAGGTAGGGGCGGCCCCACTTCCGGGCGCCGGTATCCGTGTAGAACCCGTAGAAGGCGTCCCACACCGCCTCGGTGAGGTCGGCGCCGGTGAGGTGCTCGATGGTGATGCCGGGGGAGAGCGCGTCCCTGCGCTCCCGTCGGATGGTCTTGCGCTTGCGGGAAGCCAGGGCCTCCAGGAAGGCGTCGAAGGTCGCGTAGCCGGCGTTCTCCCAGTGGAACTGCTGGTCGGTGCGCTGGAGGAAGCCCGCCGCCCCGGCGCGGGCACATTCGGCCTCGCGCATGAAGGTGACGTGGATCGAGGAGGCGTCCGTCTCCCCCCGCAGGGCGCGCAGGCCGGCGAGCAGGGCCCCCGTCGCCTCGTCCGGGTCGGCGCCGGGGGCGATGAGGAAGCGCGGCCCGGTGACGGGGGTGAAGGGCACGCTCACCTGGAGCTTCGGATAGTAGTTGCCCCCCGCGCGCTCGAAGGCGTCGGCCCAGCCGTGGTCGAACACGTATTCGCCCTGGCTATGGGATTTCAGGTAGCAGGGGGCGACGGCGAGCAACTCCCCCGCCCGCTCCACCGCCACGTGAACCGGCAGCCACCCGGTCCGCCGGGAGACGCAGCCCGAATCCTCCAGGGACGAGAGGAAGGCGTGGGTGACGAAGGGGTTGTGGGTCTCGTCGCCCGCAGCGAGGGTCTCGGGGGAGAGGGCGCAGGCATCCCAGGCCTGCGCACCGATCTCCTTGAGCCCGGGGAGGGCCCTCACCGTGAGGGCGGCGGCGTCCGGCGGCGCGGAGGCGTGTTTCATGGCCCTCAGAATAGCGGCCGGCGGGGGAGGGG
>JAKONI010000367.1 GCA_022702015.1 Beijerinckiaceae bacterium
GGCCGCTTCCTCAAGCTGCGCCTGCGCGCCGAGCAGACCCGCCGGGTCGAGGCCGGCACCGCCATCCCGGCCGGGAGCAACCCGTGGTAGTTTTTTTTGGGATTTGGGCCTTTGGCTCCGCAGGCACGGCGGGTGTTCTCCCTCCCCCCTCTGCGGGGGAGGGTGGCCCTCGCGTCAGCGAGGGTCGGGAGAGGGGAACGCCACTTCCGGAAAGGTCTCTTCGGGAGCCGAAGCCCGTAGCGTTGCGCTGCCCCTCTCCCCCCCTGCTGCGCCGGCCGCCCACCCCCGCAGAGGGGGGAGGGTGGGTGCGCGCATGGTCTCTGGCCGTCATCCTCCTCCTCGCCCCGCTCCCGGCCCGGGCCGAGATCGAGCCCGGCGACCTGACCCTCACGGTCACCGCGGAGTTCAACGGCAACAGCCCGCCCTTCGCCCGCGAGATGGTGCTGCTGAAGATCCGGGGGGTCTACAAGCAGCCGATCCTGCTGGAGGAGGTGGTCCAGCCCTCGCTCGCCAACTTCTCCTGGACCCAGCTCGGCCGGGACCACTGGAGCAAGACCAAGCTGCCGGATGGCCAGAGCGCCATCGCGTTCGAGCGCACCGTGGCGGTGTTCCCGCACCATGCGGGCGACTTCGTCATCGAGCCCTTCACCCACAAGCTCACGGTCAACGATGTCGGCGAGCGGCGGATGGTCGAGGTGCGCTCGAAGCCGATCCCGTTCCCGGTAGCGGCCTGGAAAGAGGCGACGGGCGGCCCGGACGTGAAGGAGCCCTGGTGGCTGCCGGCCCGGGACGTCGCGGTGACCGATTCCTGGAGCCCCGACCCCGAGACCGTGAAGCTCGGTGAGACCACGCGGCGGATCGTGACCCTTGAGGTCCAGGGCATGGTCGCCGAGGGCCTGCCGCCCCGGCCGGTGATGCGCACCCGCGGCATCCTCACCTTCGCCGGCCCGGTCACCCGCGAGACCCTGCTGACGCCCTCCGGACCCGTGGCGCGGGCGACCTACCAGTGGGACGTGAAGCCCGGCGTGCCCGAGGTGATCCCCCTCGACGCCATCGCGATCCCGTGGTTCGACACCAACAGCCGCACCATGCGGGAGGCCGAGATCCCGGCCCGCCAGATCGGCGGCGGCCTGCCCGACCGGGAGGGCGACCGGGCGCCCCCGCCCGTCCCGTCGCCGCTGGTGGCCGCCGCCGCGGCGCTCGCCGCCTTCGGCCTCGGCCTGGCCCTGATCGGTTACGGCACGGGCCGCCCGCGCCTGCGCCTCTCCGCCGCCACCCGCCGGGCCCTGAACCGGGCCGCCCGCGCGGGCGATCCGGCCGGGTTCCGCGCCGCCCTGGAGGCGGCCCGCCGGGAGGCACCGGAGCTTGCCCGGATCTGGCAGGCGCGGCCCGATCTGGCCGCGCCGCTCGCGGCCCTCGACCGGGCGGTGTTCGGAAAAGCGGGCCCCCCCGCCCCGGACCTGCCGGCGCTCGCCCGCGCCCTGTCGCGGCCCGAAATCCTGCCGACCGCCTCCGGACCGGACCGGCTGGCGCCCCTCGACGGGCCGGCGGCCTGAAACCTTTGCACAGGACTTGGGCACGGACTATTCCTGGGCAACAGCCCAAGTTCTGATCAGGCATCAATATTTTGCACGGTCTTGCGTCACCTGATGTCGCTTCGTAGCCTTCGTTGCCTCAACACTGAAGACTTGCAACGAACATCAGGGAGGAGCGCCATGGCCCGCGCCAACGACGTCAAGGACCGGTTCCGCGCCCGGCTGCAGGATGCCGATGCCCGCAGCACCGATTTCCGCCGGAAGCTGCTGGCGGAGGGCACCCGCGCCCTCGAGCCGGTGGTCGATGTCCTGAGCCTGATGGCCGAGGTGCTGAACGAGGCGGACAACGTCCACGGCAGCATCACCGGCCTCGAGGCCCGGATCGACCAGGACAACTTCATCAGCCTCTGCGCCAAGCTGCGCGGGACCGAGACCGAGCAGAAGATCAAGATCAAGTACGGTCCCGAGCTCGGCGGCAGCAACACCATCTCGGTCTCGGGCCTGAACCAGCGCTACAACGAGCGCCTGGTCCCGGGCGCGGCCGGGGCCGCCCTCGGCCGGAGCGTCGGCAGCGACATCCATCTGGACGAGAACCGCGGCACCGAGCTCGCCGAGGTGGTCCGCGAGGTGGTCGAGGATTTCTACGCCGCCCAGATCGAGCAGCGCAGCCACTTCGCCGCCGTGCAGTAGCGCAGGGGCGGATCCGGATTTCCCTCGGGCCCATCCTGCGCTAGATCTGGCCGGGATGGGGATGGAGCTCCCCGATAACCGCCCGGCATCGCCATGCCGGGCTGATGGCTCCTACCGAACGGGCGCTCCGGTCGTCCGCGGTGGGGCATGTGCCGACGCCGCCCGACCGAACAGGAAGGGCAGGCATGGTCAACACCCTCATCGTCATCCTCGGGGCCGGGCTCGGCGGCGGGGTCCGTCACGGCATCAACGTCGCGGTGGCCCGGTTGCTGCCGGGCTTCGGGTTTCCCCTCGCGACCCTGGTGATCAACGTGCTCGGCTCGTTCCTGATGGGCGTGCTGGCCGAGGGTTTTGCCCTGCGCGGCGCGGCCGGCCATCCGGCGCGGCTGTTCCTGACCACCGGGATCCTGGGCGGGTTCACCACCTTCTCGACCTTCTCGCTCGACGCAATCAGCCTGTACGAGCGCGGCGAGCCGGCCCTGGCCGCCCTCTACGTGGGCGTCTCCGTGGCGGGCGGGCTGCTCGGCCTCATCGCCGGCATGGCCCTGATCCGCGCCCTCTGAAAAAGTAATGGTTTCACAAGGTCCGAGACCTTGTGCGGGTCCAGGGCAGAGCCCTGGTCTCTCGGGGGCTCCGCCCCCGAACCCCTGCCAAAGGGCTTGCCCTTTGGGATCCCGGATTCATTCAATCCGCGATGAACTTCAGGCGGTGGTCGCGGTAGAGGTCGACGATCGCCGCGGCGGTCTCCTCGATCGAGCGGCGGGTCACGTCGATGGTCGGCCAGCGGTTCTTGGTGAACAGCCGGCGCGACATGGTGATCTCGTCGGCCACCGCCGAGCGGTCGACATACATCGAGGATTCGTCGGCGTTGAGGCTCGACAGCCGGTTCTGCCGGATCTGCACG
>JAKONI010000373.1 GCA_022702015.1 Beijerinckiaceae bacterium
CTCGAAGCGCACGGGTACCGGGTCGGCATCATCGCGCAGCCGGATTGGCAGTCGGCCGAGCCGTTCCGGGCGCTGGGCAAGCCGAACCTGTTCTTCGGCGTCACCGGCGGCAACCTCGATTCCATGGTCAACCGCTACACGGCGGATCGCCGGCTGCGCCACGACGACGCCTACACGGCGGGGGGCGAGGGCGGCGCCCGTCCGGACCGCAGCACCATCGTCTACACGCAGCGCTGCCGCGAAGCCTACAAGGACGTGCCGATCGTGCTCGGCGGCATCGAGGCGTCGCTGCGCCGGATCGCCCATTACGATTACTGGTCCGACAAGGTGCGCCGCTCGATCCTGGCCGACGCGAAGGCGGACCTGCTGGTCTACGGCAACGCCGAGCGGGCCGTGGTCGAGGTGGCCGACCGTTTGGCCGCCGGCGAGGCGCCCCGCGACATCGACTCGGTTCGGGGCGTCGCCCTGTTCCGCCGCGTGCCCGAGCACTACACCGAACTGCCCGCCGACGACCTCGATTCCACGGATGAGGCCGCCTCCCGCAAGGCGGGCGACACCGTGATCCGGCTCCCCGCCTACGATGAGGTCAAGGACGACAAGGAGGCCTATGCCCGCGCCTCGCGGGTGCTGCACCGGGAGGCCAACCCCGGCAACGCGCGCCCCCTCGTCCAGCGCCACGGCGACCGGGACCTGTGGCTCAATCCGCCGCCGATCCCGCTGTCGAGCGAGCAGATGGATGCGGTCTACGACCTGCCCTACGCCCGCGCCCCCCACCCCTCCTACGGCGACGCGAAGATTCCCGCCTGGGACATGATCAAGTTCTCGGTGACGATCATGCGCGGCTGCTTCGGCGGTTGCACCTTCTGCTCCATCACCGAGCACGAGGGCCGCGTCATCCAGAACCGCTCGGAGGGCTCGATCCTGCGCGAGATCGAGCTGATCCGCGACAAGACGCCGGGCTTCACCGGGGTCATCTCGGATGTCGGCGGGCCGACCGCGAACATGTACCGGATGGCCTGCAAGGACCCGAAGATCGAGGCGGCCTGTCGGCTGCCGTCCTGCGTCTTCCCGGATATCTGTCCGAACCTCAACACCTCGCACGACGACCTGATCCGGCTCTACCGCAAGGTCCGGGAGGTGGAGGGCGTCAAGAAGGTGATGGTGGCCTCGGGCGTGCGCTACGACCTCGCGGTCAGGAGCCCCGAATACGTCAAGGAACTCGTCACCCACCACGTCGGCGGCCGTCTCAAGATCGCGCCCGAGCACACCGAGCGCGGGCCGCTGGACAAGATGATGAAGCCGGGGATCGGCACCTACGACCGCTTCAAGGAAATGTTCGACGCCGCCGCCAAGGAGGCCGGCAAGAAGTACTACCTGATCCCGTACTTCATCGCGGCGCATCCGGGCACCACCGACGAGGACATGATGCACCTCGCCCTGTGGCTGAAGAAGAACGACTACCGCGCCGATCAGGTGCAGACGTTCCTGCCCTCGCCCATGGCCACCGCCACGGCCATGTATCACACCGAGATCAACCCCCTGAAGGGCGTGCGGCGCGGCGGCAGCGAGCCGGTGGAGGCGATCAAGGGGATGCGGCAGCGGCGGCTGCACAAGGCGTTCCTGCGCTACCACGACCCCGAGAACTGGCCGCTGCTGCGCGAGGCCCTGCGGGAGATGGGCCGCGCCGACCTCATCGGGCCGCGGCCGGACCAGCTCGTACCGTTCACCCAGCCTGCGGGAACGGGCCTGGGTGCCGGCAAGGGGGTGCCCAAGGGGCTGGGCAAGGGGGGCGGCCAGCCGCGCCCCCGCTACACCGGCGGTGGGGGCCGTTTCACTACGAAGGGCGTGCTGCTGAAGCCGTAGGTCGGCAGCCGGCGGACGCGCCGCACTGCAAGGAACCGGCGCCCACCCTACCCTCCCCATGACCGACGCCCGTCGCGCCCCGATGCGCGCGGCGGCGTCCGCGATGGATACGGGGGCGACCAGGGTGACACGGATCGGCTATCACGTCTCGCACGAGCAGCACGCGCCCTCCGCGCTTCTGGGCTACGTCCGGGCGGCGGAGGCGGCGGGCTTCGCCTGCGCCATGTCCTCCGAGCATTTCCGTCCCTGGAGCCTGAAGCAGGGGCATTCCGGCCATGCCTGGTCGTGGCTCGGCGCGGCGCTGGCCTCGACCCGCCTGCCCTACGGGATCATCACGGCCCCCGGCTACCGCCACCATCCGGCGGTGCTGGCGCAGTCGGCCGCCACCCTGTCCGAGATGTTCCCCGAACGGCTGTGGCTGGCCCTGGGCTCGGGCCAGCGCCTCAACGAGGGCGTCACCGGCCTGCCCTGGCCGGAGAAGGCCGAGCGCACGGCGCGGCTGGCCGAGTGCGCCGCCGTGATCCGCGGCCTGTTCGCCGGGGAGACCGTCACCCACCGGGGGCGGGTGACGGTGATCGACGCCAAGCTCTATTCCCGCCCCGAGCGACCGCCGCTGCTCGTCGCCGGGGCGGTGACGCCGGAGACCGCCCGCGCGGTGGCCGCCTGGGCCGACGGGCTCGTCACCGTCGGCATCGACCCGGCCAAGCTGCGCAAGGTCTTCGATGCGTTCCGCGAGGGCGGGGGCGCGGGCAAGCCGATCTTCCTCCAGACCAAGGTGTGCTGGGATCCCGATCCCGCGCGGGCCCTCGCCCTGGCCCACGACCAGTGGGCGAGCAACATGCTGGAGGGCGACGCGAATTGGGACCTGCGCCTGCCGGAGGATTTCGACACCGCCTCGCGCTTCGTGCGGGCGGAGGACGTGCCGGGCTACGTGCGCATCTCCGAGGACCTCGGCCGCCAGACGGCGTGGCTCGCCGAACTGGCGGAACTGGGCCCGGCCGAGATCATCGTGCATCAGGTCGCGGGCGATCAGGAGGCCTTCGTCGAGGCGTTCGGGCGGCATGTCCTGCCGGCCTTCCACCCCCGGTAGGGGCGGAAGGCCGGGCGGCGGGCGGGGCCGTCAGATGTCTTCCATCCATTCGACGTGGCCGTCGGACAGGCCGTAGCGGGCGCCGACGACCTTGACCTTGCCCGCCGTCATCGCGTCCTTGATGACGAGGCTCTGCGTCGTGAGACGCTTGGCGACCCGGCGCGCGTTGTTCCGCACGGAGGCTTCGAGCAGGTCGCCCCCCTGGGTGCGAGCTTCCAGGACGGCGGGCACGATCGGCTGGACCATCTCGCCGATGACGCCGGGAAACGTCGCGTTGTTCTGCACGACATCGACCGCGGCGGCGACGGCGCCGCAGGATTGGTGTCCGAGGACCACGACCAGCGGCACCCCAAGGACGCCCACCGCGTACTCGATGCTGCCCAAGGCCGCCGTATCGACCGTGTTTCCGGCGTTGCGCACGATGAACAATTCGCCGAGGCCCCGGCCGAAGAGGATCTCCGGCGAAACACGGCTGTCGGAGCAGCCGACGAGGACGCAGAACGGGGCTTGTCCCCGGGCGAGTTCGAGCCGGCGCTCACGGCCGTTGGCGGACAGGGACGGCGCCTCGTTCCGGAAGTTTTCGTTGCCCTCCTTCATGAGCTTGAGAGCGTCGGCGGGCTGAAGCGACGTCTTCGCGGCGGGCGTCGCGGCCCGGGCGGCATCGGTCGGCAGGGCCGTCGCGGCGAAGAGCCCCGCCGTCCCCAACAGAAGCCCCCGCCGGCCGACCCGCGCCCCGCCGGCCTCGTCTCGGCAGTCACACCCGTCGTGCATCATGGCGCGTTTCCCCGGCCGTCGGGGGCGCCGTCGCCCGCGAGCCAAACCGTCGGTCAATAGGACGTGCGCCGGGGGCCGTCTCATCCCACCCCACGGCTGCGGCAAACGGCTGCGGCAAACGGCTGCGCCGCAAGAGCGTGCTCTGTCATCCCCGGGACACGCTCCCGTTTGGAGCCCCGGGAGGA
>JAKONI010000392.1 GCA_022702015.1 Beijerinckiaceae bacterium
GTGGCCGCCCCGGCGCGCTCCCGGCGGAGCAGCACGTTCCACTGGATCGCCAGCGCCACGGCGATGGAGGCCGGGTGCAGGAGGATCGTCGCCGCCGGCTCGCGGGTGGCCAGGGTGATCGCGGCGCGGGTGGCGAGGGAGACGGCGAGGGCGAGGCCGGCGAGCAGGGTCGCCTCCGGCGGCAGGAGGCCCAGGAGACCGAGGAGCAGCAGCGGCAGGGGCAGCAGGTGGCCGAGGCCCAGCAGTGCCGTCCAGAGGGGCAGGGCCCGGGGCGTGGCCAGCCCCTCGTGGGCGTTCTTCGAGAAACCGGCCCAGGCGGCGGGGAAGCCGTCATACATCCGGCAGGTGGCGAGGTGGGCTCCGGCCACGAGGTCGGTGCGGTAGCCCGCCCGGCGGAACAGGGGGGCGAGGCGCACGCCGTCGTGCAGGAAGGCGCGCACGGCCCCATGGCCGCCGGTGGCGGCGTAGGCCCCCGCCTCGAACAGCACGAGCTGCCCGCAGGCGGTGGCCAGAGACGGGTTCGGCAGGCGGCGCATCAACGGCACCGGCAGGTAGCCGACGAGGAGGAAGTTGATCATCGGCACGGTCAGGCGCTCGCCGGGCGTGTCCATCCGCTGGCGCGGCACCGCGCTGACCAGGGCCGCCCCGGTGTGGCGGGCCTGGGCCGAGAGGGCGGCGGCGGCTTGCGGCCCCAGGGTGACGTCCGCATCTATGAACAGCAGGTGCCGCCCCTTCGCGAGCCCCGCGAGGTGGGCGCAGGCGTGGTTCTTGCCGGTCCAGCCCTCCGGCAGGTCCGGGACCGGGGCCAGCCGCAGCCGCGGATCGCCGATCGCGGTGACGAGGGCGGCGGTGGCGTCGCTCGAATGGTCGTCGCCGACGATCACCTCCACCGGCACGCCCGTGCTCGCCAGCGCCGCCCGGACGGTGCCCACGATGTTGCCGGCCTCGTTGCGGGCCGGGATCAGGATCGAGACCAGGCCGTCGTCCGGCTCGGGCTCCGGCGTCTTGAGGGCGAGGAGGTTGGCCGCCGCGACCCCTGCAGGCAGCAGGGCCGCGATCAGGCAGAGCAGGGCGAGGAGGGTGAGCATCGGCGTGGCTACTTCCCGGCGCTGCGGTGGGCGGGATCGAAGCGGCGGCCCCGCAGGTGGGCGGCGGCGGCCCGCCACAAGTCGTAAACACCGCCGATCCCCTTCCGGCCCGCCAGGAGTGGACGGAAGCGCTCCGGCTCCCGGCTCATCACGTCGGCGCCGAGGCGGTCGAGGGTGTCCGCCAGGGCCCCTTCGAGGCGGGCGAGGCGGTCCGGCCGGGGAAGCGCGGCCAGATCGCGGCCGGTCAGCGCCGGGCCGAAGGCGGCGAAGGCGTCGGCCCCCCGCTCCTCCCAGAAGGCGTATTCCAGGGCCAGCGGCACGAACAGGGCGTCGGGGGCGAGTTCCGCCAGACGGGCGACGCCGGGGCGCAGGCCGAGGGGGCGCACGCGCACGTCCTGGAACCGCCCCTGGGCGGTGATCCACAGCACGGCGCCGGGCCGTGCCAGGATCGCCCGGGCGGCGGCGAGGAACTGCGCCCCGCCGCGCGCCGTCTCGAGGTCGACGCCGAAGGCGCCCATCCGCTCGAAGATCTTGTATTTGGCGAGCATCGCCGCGTCGAACGGGGCGCGGTGGTCCCGGCCGGGATAGAGGCGGTCCGCCAGCAGGATGATGACCGCCGCATCCCACCAGGAGGGATGGTTGCAGAAGATCACCACCGGGCCGGGATGGTCGGCCACGGGCGGGGCGCTCCAATGCGGCAGGTTCAGCCCGTCGAGGTGCCGGCGCAGGAAGCGGGTGAACCACATCCCCATGAAGCGCCAGAGGGCGGGGGAGGTATCGGGGACCGAGCGCGAGGTTCTCCCTCCCCCCTTGGCGGGGGGAGGGAGGGGCGTTTGCGCTGTCACGCCGACTTCCGCTCCTGAGCCGTGCCCTGGCCCCGCGCATCCGAGTCCAGGGCGTCGGCGGCGATCCAGCCGGACATCATCACCATCGGCATCCCGGGGCCGGGATGGGCGGCGCCGCCCGCGAGGTAGAGGCCGCGCACCTGCCGGGAGCGATTGCCGGGCTTGAACGCGCCCATCACCTTACCGTGCGAGGCGAGCCCGTAGATCGCCCCGTTCAGCACCTTGTAGCGCTCGTGGATGTCCTGCGGCGTCAGGTGACGCTCCACCACGATCCGATCCTCGAGGTCGGTGAGGCCGGCGGTACGCTTCAGCTTGTCGAGGATGGTGCGGCGGTAGTTCTGGAACAGCGGCCCGTCCGGGCGCCAGTCGTGGTGCGGGCGCAGATACGGGGTATGGACGAGGACGTAGAGCGCCTCGCCGCCCTCGGGCGCCACCGACGGATCGGTGGAGGAGGGGGCCGCGAGGTAGGCGGTCGGGTCCGGGGCGGGCTCGCCCTTGCGGTAGATGTACTCGAACTCCTCCTCCGGGTCCCGGGAGAACACGAAGTCGTGGTGCGCGAGGTGCTCGTAGCGCTCCTTCAGGCCGAGGTAGAGCACCACGCCGGAGCAGGCCGGCTCGGGGTTCTTCTTCTCATAGGACTTGCCCGGCGCGCCGCCGACCAGCTCCTTGTAGGTGCGCACCGAATCCATGTTGGAGATCACGGCGTCGAAGGGCGTCGAGCCCTCGGCGGTGCGCACCCCGCGCACGGCGCCGTTCGCGGTCTCGATCCCCGTCACCTCGACGCCGGGCTTCAGGGTCGCGCCGAGTTCGCCCGCGAGCTTGGCGAGCCCTTCGGCCACGGCCCGGGTGCCGCCCATCGGGTACCAGACCCCCTCGGAGGTCTGCATGTGGGCGATGGCGCAGAGCACCGCCGGGGCGCCGTAGGGCGAGGAGCCGACATACTGCACGAAGTGGTCGAGCATCTGGGCGAGGCGGGCGTCCTTCACCTTGCCGCGGATGGTGGAGGCCACCGAGGCGTGCATCCGCAGCGAGAGGACGTCCCGGAGGGTGCCGGGGTTCATGTTCTCGCGGATGTTGATCGTGTCGAACAGATCCTCGACCGGCTTCCAGAAGAAGAACTTCTCGGACACCCCGTGCAGGTGCTCGGAGATGTCGATGAACTTCTTGTAGCCCTCGCCGGTGCCGGGGGCGAAGCGGTTCATCTCGGTCGCCATGGTGGCGACGTCCTGCATCAGGTCGATGCGGGTGCCGTCCTCGAAGAAGCAGCGCCATTGCGGGTCGAGGCGGCGCAGGTCCATGTAGTCGTGGACCGAGCGCCCGGCTTCGGCGAAGATCCGCTCCAGCACGCGGGGCACGGTGAGGATGGTCGGCCCCATGTCGAAGCGGAAGCCGCCCTCGTGGAGCACGGCGGCCTTGCCCCCGAGCCAGCCGTTCTTGTCGTAGACCGTGACGCGATGGCCCCGGGCCGCGGCGACGCAGGCGGCCGCCAGTCCCCCCAACCCCGAGCCGATGACGGCGACACTCGAATCCTGGCTCATCGGAAGGGCACGCTCCGGTCGGGCGGGACGAACGGCCCGGCCCTCAAGGTGAAGCTAGACATGGGGCGGTGGGGGTCAACGTGCCCTGCCGTCGCGGTGGAAGGGTTTGGCGCATCCGGCGCGCCGAAGGGCGGGCCACGCATCAGACCTTCCGGCGGGCGACGCCGGCCAGCGCCACGCCGATCCCGGCGAGCGCCAGGGCGGCCAGCACCGCCAGGGCCGGCAGGGCGGCGGCGAACCCTTCGCCCAGCGCCGACTGGTAGGCCTCGATCGCCCAGGCGTTGGGGGTGAGCCAGCCCGCCTGTTGCAGCCACGGGGGCATGAGGAAGCGCGGCACCATCGAGCCGCCCACCGCCGACAGGAGCAGCACCCCGAAGGTCGCCGCGAGATGCGCCTGCTGGCGGGAGGCGGCCAGCGCGCAGGCGGCGAGCGCTAGGCCCGCCGCCATGGCCGAGACGAGGACACAGGCGGCCAGGAAGGCGGGCCAGTGCGGCCCGATCTCGACCCCGTAGAGCAGGGCGGCGGCGAGGAAGATCAATCCCGCCTGCACGACGCCCTGCGCCGTGAGGAAGCCGAACTTGCCGAGCACCACCACCGGCAAGCCCCCCGGCCCCGCCATCAGCCGGTCGTTGAGGCCCGATTCGCGCTCCTCCACCAGGGACAGCGCCCCCTGCATCGCGGCGAAGAGCAGGAACACGGCGGTGATCGCCCCGGCATAGTAGCTCACCCGCGCGTTGGCGGTGCCCGAGGCGGTGCTCGTCCGCTCCACGAGGTCGGCGAAGGAGAAGGGCTCCTTCTTGGCGCGCTGCTCGGCGAAGGCCTCGTCGAGGAAGCGCCGCTCGTCCGGGCCGATCTTGCCGCTGCGCTCCACGTCGGCCACGACGCGGGAGAGCACCACGTCGGGCAGGGCCTCGTTCAGCACCCGCTGGAGTTGCCCCAGCGCGATCGGCGTCGCCAGTGCCTTGGCCGGGTTTTCCACCAGCAC
>JAKONI010000398.1 GCA_022702015.1 Beijerinckiaceae bacterium
GCCCAGAAGCTCATGCTGATCGTCAGCGAGGTCGCCGAGGCGATGGAGGGCCACCGCAAGGGCCTAGCCGACGACAAGCTCCCGCACCGTCCGATGATGGAGGTCGAACTCGCCGACGCCCTCATCCGAATCGGTGATCTGGCCGGCGCCATGGGCTTCGACCTCGGCGGGGCGGTGGCCGAGAAGATGGCCTTCAACGCGACCCGCGAGGATCACCGCCTGGAAGTGCGCAGGCTCAGCGGCGGGAAGAGGTACTGATGAAGTCGCATCTACTCGCGGTTATAAAGATACATGAGCAAGCGCTTGACCTTCTCGCGCTTTGGCTCAGGCAACTTGTCAGCTTCTTCAAAAGCAACGTTACCGCGCTTTGCTCCAGCATAGTCGGCCTGCGAACCCTTAAAAGCGCACCTAAGTGCGGCACTTTCTGCTTCGAGTTGGTCCAGCCGCTCAAGAAGTTCAGCCATGTCTTTTATCTGCGACGGATCGAGTTTCGTTTCTGGCATGGACCTATACCCGGCTCTTTGACGGGGCATGATCCAGCTAAAATTCCAAGTATGCAAGCTTGGCATTTAATGTGTACGGGCTACCAGGTTCAGGATAGGCTGACTGCGCCGAGGGCGGCATGAGCGAGCCCCGGATCATCCGCGTCTTCCCTCGAAAGACGAAGGCCAGCCCAGACGACTCGCTCGCCTATTTCGGCCCGCCTGACCTCTTCGCCGAGGCGGACGAGGTCCACATCTCGGTGGCGTTCACCGCCGACAAGCCGATCGCTGAGAAGCTGGCCGAGGAGTGGCGCTGCGTGGCCCGAGTGAAGGTCGGCGGCGTGGCCTATGGGGACAAGAGCCTCGAGTTCATCCCCGGGCGCTACATCAAGCCGGGGTACACCATCACGTCCCGCGGATGCCCGCGGCGGTGTTGGTTCTGCGGCGTCTGGAAGAAGTGGCCGGAGCCGAACGTCTTGCCGATCTACGAGGGCTGGAACGTCCTCGACGACAACCTGCTGGCTTGCCCGCGCCCGCACGTCGAGGCGGTTTTCGACATGCTCCGCAGGCAGGGACGCCGGATCGAGTTCACCGGTGGCCTCGAAGCTTTGGCGCTCCAGGACTATCAAGTCGAGCTTCTGGCGAGCCTTCGACCGCGCCCGAACATGTTCTTCGCCTACGATCCCGGCGATGCGTTCGAGACGCTGGAAAGCGCGGCGAAGCGGTTGCTAGAAGCCGGCTTTACGGAGGCTTCGCACCGGATGCGAGTCTACGTCCTGATCGGCTACCCGAAGGACACCTTCGACCTGGCTGAGGCTCGGCTCCGGCAGATGCAGTCCATCGGCTTCACGCCTATGGCGATGCTCTGGCAGCCCGAGACGCCCTCGCAGGAAAAGTACCGCCCCGATCCGGCGTGGCGGGCTTTCCAGCGCCGATGGGCACGGCCAGCGATCATCCATGCCACGGGAGTTACACATGGGTGAACGCAAGCGCCGCCTCGCCGCCGGCTACGTCCCGGCTCCGCGCCTGACCGATCACGCTCAGATCGAACTGGCCCTGCCGGCCATCCTCGCTGGCGCGCTGGTCTACTCGGACGTGTTCGGGGCCGGGCCGGAGGATGGCGAGGGCGAGGAGGCCCGGGCCAACGTTGCGGCCAAGACGAAGCGGATCCGCAGCCTGACGATGGCCGGCGTCACCGAGCCCTTCGCCGACTGCCGTCCGGCCGATCGCAGCCGCGTCCTGCGCCGTGCCGCCGACCTCGGCGGCGATTGCATCCGCGCCATGGAATTCGAGGAGCAATCCTCCGTCAAGTTCGCGATGACCTACTACTACTGGCTCGAGGACCTCCTCGCCCGAGACGTGCTCAGCCTCGCCGAGGGCAGCAGCATGGGGGAGGCGGTGACGATGCTCATGCCCATGATGGAATACGGCTTCGAGAGCGAGCGCCGCGACGCCAGCGCCCGCAAGCAGGCCGCCCGCATGCTCCGGTGGTTCCATGATCGTGGCTTCTACGTCGACGCGATGGCGGAGGCAGCCGAATGACCGGCGCCCCGATCGCATCGACCGCCGATACGTTCGCCTGGGACGTCATCGCTCAGGTATCGGCACTGCTCGCCCCGGTCGCCGAGGCGATGGGTGGCGCGGTGATGGCCGCCTTTGAGGTGGCGGAGGACGCACTTGCGGAGAGGCGGCAGGAGGGAGCCGATGCCGCGTAGCGCGCAGGTTGCCGGCATAGCCCCGGCCTACCGAGTGGAAGGCGGCCCAAGGCGTGGCCTGCGCCGCGAGGAAGCTGCACGCTTCGTCGGGGTGGGCGCGTCGAAGTTCGACGAGATGGTGCGCGACGGGCGGATGCCGAAGCCCAAGCGCATCGACGGTTGCGTGGTTTGGGACCTGCGCCGGCTGGACTTGGCATGGGATGCCCTCGGGGGCGATGATGAGGCTCAAAATCCATGGGACTGAGCCCGATGGTCAGCATCGACCTGCCTTTCGTCGTGGCCGACACGGATCGCCATGGCAACGTTCGTTACTATTTCCGGCGGCGTCCCGAGAAGAAGGTACGCCTGCGCGGCAAGCCTGGATCGGCCGAGTTCCAGGGGGGGTATGAGGCGGCGCGCGATCGAACGCCGATCGCCTCGACGTCATCACGCCCTCCAGTCGGATCCTTCCTTGACGTGTCGCAGCGCTACTATGCGAGCGCCCCCTACAAGAAGCTCGATGGCTCCACGAAGGGCTGGCAGAAGCGCGCCCTCGACGAGATCGCCGGCAGCGATAAGGGCATGGCACCGTTGGCGCTGATGCAGCCGAAGCACGTCCGGCGGCTGCGCGACGAGAAGTTCGATACGCCGGCGGCGGCCAATACGATGCTCAAAGCGCTCCGCGCCATGTTCCAGTGGGCGATGGAGGAGGACATCGTCGATGCCGATCCGACCCGGGACGTGAAGCGCGCGCAGTACGTCACGAAGGGGCACCACACCTGGACCCTTGATGAGGTCGACCGATTCGAGCAGCGCCACTCGATCGGCACAAAGCCACGGCTCGCCTTCGCCCTACTGCTCTATACCGCCTGCCGGCGAGAGGACGCGACCCGGCTCGGGCCGCAGCACATCCGCAACGGGCGCCTACGCTACGTCCAAGCGAAGAATGAGCACCGCAAGCCAGTGTCGGTCGATGTGCCCGTTTTTCCAGACCTCGCCGAGGCAATTAAGGCGGTAGCGGCTTCGCACCTGACGTTCCTCGTCACCGAGTACGGCAAGCCGTTCTCGACCGCCGGCTTCGGCAACCGCTTCCGTGAGTGGTGCGACCAAGCCGGTCTTCCACATTGCTCGGCCCACGGCCTGCGCAAGGCGACGGCCGCGAGGCTCGCCGAGCGCGGGTGCACGCCGCACGAGATCATGGCCGTGACTGGCCACCAGACCCTGGAGGAGGTTCAGCGCTACACCCGAGAAGCCCAGCGGGCCGGGCTCGCCGACAGCGCGTGGCAGCGTTACGCCGAGGGCCAGCGTGGTCCCACCGCGAAGGCGGGTGAAGGTCTCACCCGCACTAAGTTATTGCAAAATGATGATAATTTGCAGGCTGTGGCGCTCCCAAGGGGAATCGAACCCCTGTTTTCGCCGTGAGAGGGCGACGTCCTAGACCGCTAGACGATGGGAGCTTTCCGGCGGCGTGGCGTTGCTATAGCGACGGTCGGCCGAGGTAGCAAGGCCCTAAGGTGCAGATAGTGATTTGGTCGGACGAAGAGCGGCAAGATTCCTTCGGCCTCCGCGCCGGCACGGTGGAGGAGGGGGGGCTTCGCCTCGACCGGGCCCTGGTAGGCCTCTTCCCGGACCTGTCCCGGGCTCGCCTCCAGGACCTCGTGAAGGGGGGATCCGTCACCCGCGATGGGGTGATCATCCGGGATCCCTCCGCGAAGGTAGCCGCCGGCGCGCACCTCGCGGTGGACGTGCCGCCCCCCTCCGACCCGATCCCCGCAGCGGAGGCGGTGGATCTCACCATCGCCTACGAGGATGACGACCTGATCGTCATCGACAAGCCCGCCGGCCTCGTCGTCCACCCCGCCCCCGGCCATGCGGGCGGCACCCTGGTCAACGCCCTCATCGCCCATTGCGGCGACAGCCTCTCGGGGGTCGGGGGCGTCCGAAGGCCGGGCATCGTCCACCGCCTCGACAAGGACACGAGCGGCCTCATCGTCGTGGCCAAGAACGACGCCGCCCATCGCGGCCTCGCGGAGCAGTTCGCGGACCACGGCCGCAGCGGCCCCCTCGAACGGGCCTACCTCGCCTTCGTATGGGGCATCCTCCAACCCGCCACGGGCACGATCACCGCCAACCTCGCGCGTTCGCGGCACAACCGCGAGAAGATCGCCGTCGTGTCGGACGAGACCGGCCGCCACGCCATCACGCACTACGCCGTCGCGGAGACCTATGGCGAGGTGAGCCTCGTGCGCTGCGAGCTTGAAACCGGGCGGACGCACCAGATCCGCGTCCACCTTGCCCACAGGGGACATCCGCTGCTCGGGGATGAGGTCTATGGCGCGGCTTTCCGCACCAAGGCGGCCCGCCTGGAGCCGCCGGCGCGCGACGCGCTCACCGCCCTTGGCCGACAAGCGCTCCATGCGGAGCTGCTCGGCTTCGCACATCCCCGCACCGGACAGACCTTGCGCTTCCAAAGCAAGCTTCCCCCGGAGATGGCCAAGCTGGCGGAGGCTTTGGGCACGACGATTTTACGGTCAGGCGTGCGAAAGGGCACGACAAACCGCGTCACTTCGTGACATCGTCCAACCGAATGACCCGGTTGTGCGTTGGTGGCGACGGATACGTGCCCCAATGCAGCCGGATCGACCGGGAGTTCCCCCTAGGTGGGAGCCCGGATGGGTCGGCTCAAGGGCGGCCCAGTCGGCAACGTGTCCGCCCGTCAGGGGGATCTGTTTGAGGAGAATATCATGGCCGGTACGCTGCCCGTGCTCGCCAACGAAGGCGGCCTCTCGCGCTATCTCGACGAGATCCGCAAGTTCCCGATGCTGGAGCCGACCGAGGAGTTCACCCTCGCGAAGTCCTGGCGGGATGGCGGCGACCGCGAGGCGGCCCATCGCCTCGTGACCTCGCATCTGCGACTCGTGGCCAAGATCGCCATGGGGTATCGCGGCTACGGTCTCCCGATCGCCGAGGTGGTGTCGGAAGGCAACGTCGGCCTGATGCAGGCGGTCAAGCGCTTCGATCCCGACAAGGGGTTCCGCCTGGCCACCTACGCCATGTGGTGGATCAAGGCGGCGATCCAGGAATACATCCTGCGTTCGTGGTCCCTGGTGAAGATGGGTACCACCGCCAACCAGAAGAAGCTGTTCTTCAACCTGCGCAAGGCCAAGGGGCGTATCTCCGCCCTGGAGGAGGGCGACCTGCGCCCCGAGCAGGTCTCGCAGATCGCGACCCGCCTCGGCGTGCCGGAGCAGGACGTCATCGACATGAACCGCCGGCTTTCCGGCGACACGTCGTTGAACGCTCCCCTGCGTGAGGAGGGCGAAGGCGAGTGGCAGGATTGGCTGGTCGATACGACCCCCAGTCAGGAGACCGTGCTGGTCCGCGAGCAAGAGGGCCAGAACCGCCTCACCGCCCTGCGCGACGCCCTGAGTGTGTTGAACCCCCGCGAGCGCCGGATCTTCGAGGCGAGGCGCCTCGCCGAGGATCCGATCACCTTGGAGGATTTGTCCGGCGAGTTCGGCGTCTCCCGCGAGCGCGTCCGGCAGATTGAGGTGCGGGCATTCGAGAAGGTGCAGGAAGCGGTCAAGCGCAACGTCGCCACCCGTGAAGCACCCCGCAGCGCGCACCCGTAAGGTCACAAAGGCCGCCCCTTCGGAGGGCGGCCTTTCGTCATGACGGGATCGAGCACCTTGATGGCCGATCCCTCATTCTGCGCCGTAGCGACAGTTTCAAGTTTAAGCCGGGCTTGGCGCGATCCCCGCTGTCACCTCTACTTCCAGGCGTCGATCGCCTGTTGCAGCACCTGTCCGCCGGATTGTCCCTTCTCGAAGGTCAGCACCGCCCGCCGCCCATTGGTGTAGCGCACGGCGACGTCGAACCAGTTGCGATGGGTGAGGAGATCCACGTTGCGCTCCACGTCCGAGGGGAGCGACGACAGGCCGATCAGGAACAGGTTGTCCCGCACCCGCACCGGGAGGCCCGACACCGGCGAGCCGCGGCCGCTCTCGTCGTCCTTGGCCTGAAGCAGGCCGACATCCTGCACCACCCGTGTCCCCGCCTCGGCACCGCTCTGACTGAACGACAAGCTGACCGTGTGCGACGCCGGCAGCGTCACATCGAGGTTCTTGCGGATCGTCATCGTCATGGAGAGGCCGGCGTCGGGGTAATTCACCACCGCCACCGCCATGGTCTGCAGGGGCTGGCCCTGCTCGCCGTTCGCGGTATCGATCCGCCACGTGACCCGCCCCGGACTCGACGTGGGCTGCGACGAGTCGGGCGCCGTCGATTCCTCGATCAGCACGGCTTGCTGCGCCACCGCGACGCTCGGGCGAGCCGGGGCCGCCGCGACAGGGGGCGTGGCGAGCGTTTCCTCCTGCCTGGGTTTCAACCGGTCGGGCTGGGGGGACTGAGCGGTTTCGTTGCCCACCCGATCACCGAACTTGGCCTCCGCCGAACCGTCGGCGGCCGGCTGGGTCGTCTCGGTTCCCCCCCGCACCAGGGCCTGCGGGTTATCGCGCAGGAGGAATGCCGCCACCGCGATCGCGCCGATGACCGCGATGAGGACGATGCCGATGGCGAGGTTGCGGAGGATCCTCGAACGGCCACGGGGCGCGACGACCGCGATCCGGGGACGTTGCTTGCCCTGGGCGGCATCGTTCCCCGTCGCGGCCTCGTCGGCCTGCGGATCGGTTCCGGCCACGCCCGTGGGGGCGAGCCCGAACTCGTTCAGGAAGGCGATATCGGGGTCCGGCTGGGTTTTCGGCGCGGTGATCGAGATCGCGGCGGCCCGGGGCGGGGATTCTGGCGCTTCGGTCTTCAAGTTGAAGCGCGGCGACGGGGCCAGGGGGAGCGGCTGCGGCGCGGGATCCTCCGCATCGCGCACGGCCGGCGCCGGCTCGGGTAGGCTGACCTCGGAGGGCGCCGTCACGAGGGGGGCCGGCTTGGGCGCCGGAGCGGGGGAAGGCTCAGGTAAAGGCGCCGGCTCGACCCTGACAGGTGCAGCGTCCGCCGGGGGCTTCGGGGGAAGCTCGACCGGACGGCTTTCCG
>JAKONI010000414.1 GCA_022702015.1 Beijerinckiaceae bacterium
AGGCCGAGGCGGCCGCCCAGGCGAAGGCCGAAGCGGCCAAGAAAGCCGCCGACGCCAAAGCCGCCGCCGAGAAGGCGGCCGAGGCCAAGGTTGCGGAAGCCAAGGCCAAGGCCGAGGCGGCCAAGAAGGCCGCCGACGCGAAGGCCAAGGCCGAAG
This sequence comes from Beijerinckiaceae bacterium, assembly GCA_022702015.1. Lineage (GTDB taxonomy): Bacteria > Pseudomonadota > Alphaproteobacteria > Rhizobiales > Beijerinckiaceae > Methylobacterium. The sequence goes on from JAKONI010000414.1 coordinate 157, forward strand.
CGGAGGCCGAGCGCCAGAAGGATATCGCCGAAGCCAAGGCCGAGGCCGAGCGCGAGAAGGCCGAAGCCGCCGAAAAGGCCCGCGCCGACGCCGCCGCCAAGGCGAAAGCCAAGGCCATGGCCGACGCGAAAGCCAAGGCCGACGGGGAGGCCAAGGCGCGCAAGCAGGCCGAACTCGCCGACAAGTTCAACGCCGGCGACATCCGCTCCGTCCTCAATTCCAAGGCTCCGTCGCAATCGACCGGCGCCACGGGCTCGACGGTGCAGAAGGTGGCCGCGCTCGGCGCCGCGACGGGGACGGCCCAGCGCCTGTCGCCCTCCCTGCGGGATGCCCTCGTCGGGCTGTTGCAGCAGCAGATCGAGCGCTGCTACTCGGCGCCCCCCGGCGCCGCGCAGGGCGTGATCCTGCCGGTGCTGGATATCCGGTTGAACCCGGACGGGACCCTGAGCACCGAGCCGCGAATCATGCGCGGCGGCTCAAGCTCGGTGGACCAGTCCATTGCGCAGGCCGCGCTCCGGGCGGTCCGGCGGTGTGCGCCCTATCGCATACCTGCCACCTATGCGCCGTATTACAACGATTGGAAGGCGATCAACGCGGAGTTCGAGTTCTCGGCCACCTGAGCCCGGCCTCCGCACCACCGCCGTCCGTTTCCCGTTCGCATGACGACCGAGACTATGACCGACAGCCCGACTCGCCGGCACCGTACCCCGCTGCCCGCCCCCCTCCTCGCGCTCGTCGCCCTGCTCGCGGCCGTCCTCGGCTTCGCGGCGCCCGCGCAGGCGCAGCTCCAGCTCCGAATCGGCGGCGGCAACTTCCAGCCGATGCCCATCGCGGTCGCCGATTTCGGGGGTGACCCGAACCTTGGGGGCCTGATTTCCGGCGTGGTGTCGAACAACCTGCGCCGCTCGGGCTATTTCACGCCCCTGGAGAAGGCGCGCTTCCCGGAGAACCCGCCCTTCGATGCGGCGCCGAACTTCGAGAAGTGGCGCGCCACCGGCATCCAGGGCCTCGTGACCGGCCGGGTCGCCCGGGATGCGGGTGGACGGCTGAAGGTCGAGTTCCGCCTGTGGGACGTGTCGTCCGGCCAGCAGATGATCGGCCAGCAATATGCCACCGATCCCGCCAACGCCCGCCGGACGGGGCACCTCGTCTCGGATCAGGTCTACACCAAGATCACCGGCCTCGGGCCGTGGTTCGACAGCCGCATCGCCTTCGTGGACGAGACCGGCCCGAAGGAGAACCGCCGCAAGCGGTTGATGGTGATGGATCAGGACGGGGCGAACGTCCGGGCGATCACCACCGGTGAGATGTCGATCGTGGCCCCGCGCTACTCGCCGAGCACCCAGGACATCGCCTTCATGGCCCAGGCCGCCGGCCACCAGCCCCGGGTCCAGGTGATCAACCTGGAGACCGGCTCCCGCCAAGCCTTCGGCTCCGTGGATTCCATGAGCGCGAGCCCGCGCTTCTCCCCGGATGGCCGCCGCTTGGTGATGAGCGTGCAACAGGGCGGCAATGCCGACATCGTGACCATGGACCTCGCCTCGAAGGCGCAGAAATCCATCACGAGCGGGCTGGCCATCGACACCTCGCCCACCTACTCGCCGGATGGCGCCCAGATCGCCTTCGAATCGGATCGCGGCGGTTCGCAGCAGGTCTACGTGATGGGGGCGGACGGCTCGAGCCCGCACCGGATCACCTTCGGCACCGGCTCGGCCTCGCAGCCGGCATGGTCGCCGCGCGGCGATCTCATCGCCTACACCCGCCAGCGCAACGGCGGCTTCGCGATCTGCGTCGCCAAGCCCGATGGCAGCGGCGAGCGTGTACTCACCGAGGGCTATCACAACGAGGGCCCCTCGTTCTCGCCCAACGGCCAGTACGTGGTGTTCTTCCGCGATCCCGGCGGCACGGGCGGCGGCAAGCTGTTCATGGTCGACATCACGGGCCACGTGGAGCAGCCGGTCCCCACCCCGAGCTATGCCTCCGACCCGACCTGGTCCCCCCTCCTCGCCGGGCGTTGAGGCTGGTCAGAATCCGCTAACCCAAGGCTGGCATCGTCCCTCGCGTGCAATCTGCTCGTGCGCGGCCTTCCCGGACCGTGCCCTTGCGGGGGCCTCGCGAGACGCGCGGACGAGCAATGACCTTTTCCGGCTTTCCCCCCGTTCTGCTGGTCGATGACGTGCCGATGATCACCGAGGTGGTGCAAGCCATCCTCGGGCGGCTCGGCTTCGCGGAGATCGATACGGCGGAGGACGGGACGGCGGCCCTCGAACTGCTCGCCCAGCGCCGCTACGGGCTGGTGATCTCCGATTGGAACATGCAGCCCATGACGGGCTACGAGTTGCTACGCCGGGTGCGCTCGGACCGCGCGATGCGCGAGATCCCATTCATCATGATGACGACCCAGGCGAATGCCGACTGCTTTCCCACCGCCAAGCGGGCGGGGGTCAATGCCTGCCTCGTGAAGCCTTTCACGCCCGCCACCCTGCGGGAGACCATCGTCGCCGTCTGCCGTCCCCTCCGGTCGCGGGTCGACTGAGGCTTCAGCTCTGGGTGAGCAGGCGGTCCCGGTCCCGAAGGGGTGGGAACAGGCGGCCCCAGAGCAGCGCCACCAGGATCGTCGCCCCCCCGCCGAGGACGACGGCGGGCACCGCCCCGATGCCGGCGGCGAGCACGCCCGATTCGAATTCGCCGAGTTCGTTCGAGGCGCCGATGAAGACCGTGTTCACCGCCGCCACGCGGCCCCGCATGGCATCCGGCGTCTCCCCCTGCACGAAGCTCTGGCGAACATAGACGGAGATCATGTCCGCCGCCCCGGTCACGAACAGGCACGCCATCGACAGGGGGAGCGAGGTGGACAGGCCGAAGGCCACCGTGGCGATACCGAACACCATCACGGCGCGCAGCATCCGCAAACCCGCATGGCGGCGCAGGGGCCGGTAGGCGAGGAGCACGGCGGTCGCCACCGCCCCCGCCGCCGGCATGCTGCGGAGCGCCCCGAGCCCGAGGGGGCCGACATGGAGCACTTCCGCCGCGTAGATCGGCAGCAGCGCGGTCGCGCCGCCGAGCAGGACGGCGAACAGATCGAGGCTGATGGCTCCGAGCACCACCGGCTTCGACCGGATGTAGAGGATGCCCGCCGACAGCGCCTCCCAGGTGATGGCGGGACGCTCGCCGAGGGGCGCCGGACGGTGGCGGATCAGGGCGACGCAGAGGCTCGCCAGGGCGAAGCTCGTCCCGGCGGCGGCGAAGACCACGATGGGCCCCAGGGCATAGAGGAGGCCGCCCACGGCCGGACCCATCACCGAGGCGGTCTGCCAAAGGGACGAGTTCCAGGCGATGGCCGAGCCGAACAGCGGTGCCGGCACGAGGGTCGGCAACAGGGCCTGGAGCGCCGGGTTGGCGAAGGCGCGGGCGGTCCCGACGATCACCACCAGGGCGTAGATCGGCCAGATCATGCCGTAGCCGCTCAGCGCGTAGGCCAGGAGACCGAAGCTCGCCACCGCCTGGAGGCCGAACGCCGCCGCGCCGACGAGGCGGCGTTCGTAGGCATCCGCCACATGCCCGCTCACCAGGGCGCTGAGCATCGCGGGGAGGAACCCGGCGAGGCCCACGAGGCCGAGCGCCAGGGCGGACCCGGTCAGGTCGTAGACGAACCAGCCCAGCGCCACCGCCTGCATTTGATAGGAGAGGCCGGAGAGGAACCGGGCCGCCCCGAACAGGCGGAAATCGCCGTTGCGGAAGACGGCCCAGCCGGAAGTCTGCGCGTCGGTCATCATGTCTGCCTGAGGGCGCCCCCATCCGGGGTCAAGGCGGGAATCACCGCCCCACGACCATGAAGGGCTGCGCCGGGCTCACGCGATGGAGATATGCGAGGTGTCCGGGCGGGGGAGCGGCTTGGGCGAGTCGCGCCCCTGGGGGAGCGGCTCGTCCGGCGGCTTCAGGGGGAAGATGCAGTTCACGCAGGTGCCGACCCCCTGCTCCGTTTCCAGTTCCACCCGGCCGCCATGCAGCTCGACGAAGGAGCGGACGATGGCGAGACCCAGGCCGACGCCCCGGTGGCGGGTGCCGCGTGTGTGGCTCTCGAAGCGGTTGAAGACCAACTCCTTGATTTCCGGGGACATGCCCCGCCCGTAGTCGCGCACGCCGAGGATGAGGTCGCGGGGGGTACGGCGGGCGGTGATCTCGACGCTCTGCCCCGGATCCGAGAAGCCCACCGCGTTCGAAAGGAGGTTGAACAGGATCTGGCGAACCCGTTTCCCGTCGGCGCGCAGGGTCCCGATATCCCCGGGCACGTCGACGGTCAGCGCGATGCGCGCCTCGGCCAGACGGTCCTCCAGGCCCCGCACCGCCGCATCGACGGTGGCGCGGACGTCGAGGTTCTCACGCTGGAGTTCCAGGGAGCCCGCATCGACCGAGGCGAGGTCGAGGATGTCGTTGATCATCACGAGCAGCGCCGCCGAGGAGCGCATGATGTGATCGGAATATTCCCGCTGCCGGTGGTTCAGCGCCCCCACCGTCTCGTCTCCGAGGAGCTGGGTGAAGCCGATGATGTTGGTGAGCGGCGAGCGCAGTTCGTAGGAGACGTGGTGGACGAAGGTGTCCCGCAGCTCGGCGGCCTTCTCCAGGGCGTCGTTCCGCTCGATCAGCATCCGCTCGACGTTCACGCTCGCCGTTACGTCGATGAGCGTCAGCAGGGTCGCCCCCTCCGGCAGGGGCTGAGTCGCGCAATCGAGGACGGTGCCGTCGGCAAGATCGAGGCGGCGGGATAGGACCACCCGCGATTCGAGGCCGACCACCGCGTCGCGGATATCGAGCCAGGGATCCACCGCCGGGGCGAGTTCCTTGCAACGCAGGATCACCGAATCGACGTGGGGCCGGGCTTCGACCATCTCGGGATCGAGGTGCCACACCGTCGTGAAGGCCAGGTTGGCCAGTTGCAGCCGACCATCGGCGCCGAAGACGGCGACGGGCTCGGCCAGGGTGTTCAGGGTCTCGGCCTGGAGCCGCCGTAGGGCGTTGTAGCGGGATTCGGCGTTCAGCCGGTCGGATACGTCGTCAAACAGGTAGGTGAGTCCGCCCTGGGGGTTCGGATCGGCGACGACGCGCAGGGTGCGCCCATCCGGAAGGTACCACCAGGCCTGATGCGCCTCGGCGGCGCGGTAGGCCGCCAGCACCCCGTGTTTCCAGGTGCGGAAATCCGCGTGCTCCTCGAGTTTGCGCTGGGTGCGCAGGAAATCGAGGATCTCCCCGTCCGAGGGGCGGCTGTCGAGGAACGCCTGATCGAGGCCCCAGAGGGCCCGGTAGGCGGCGTTGTGGAAGATCAGCCGCTGCGACACGTCGAACATCGCCACGGCGGTGGGCAATTGGTCGAGGGTGCGCGCGTTGGCGTTCATCTGTTGCTGGAGGTCGGCGCGGACGCTCTCCAGTTCGGAGACATCGACGGCGATGCCGACCTTCCCCTCGTCCAGGGCCGTCTCGTAGATGTCCAGGACGCGACGGGTGCTGGAGACCACGGCGGAGACCCGGCTCAGGCCCACACCCGACACGGCCGTCTGCTCGCGCCCGACGGTTTCCCGGGCCTGGCGATCGAGGAGCTCCATCCCCGCGTCGATGGCCGCCTCGCGGGTGCCGGCCTCCACGGCGGCGACGTAGGCGGCGTTCACCCAGGCCAGGCCCCCGTCCCGGTTGCGGCGCCACACCGGCTGCGGAATCGCGTCGAGGAGGCTCGCCAGCGCCGACAGGCCCCGCCGCGCCTCGTCCAGGGTGGTCCGCAGGTCGGCGATCTCCCGTCGCTCGGAGCTCATCTCGCGCAGGCGCAGGAGGGCCCGGCCCGCCACCGTCCGCCCCTGTGCCTCGATGCTGCGGCCGTTCTGGGTCCGCAGGTCCAGGGAGAAGCCGGTGCCCCGCGTGAGGAGGGCGTCCAGGGCCGCCTCCACCGCCTGGGCATCCGCCGGCCGCAGCCATGCCCCGAAGGCGAGCACGCGCCGGGCCGAGCCGGCCGCCGCCCGGTCCCCATGCAGGGCGATGCCCGCATCTCCCTCGATGACCGGCTCGCTGTGCTCGTCCCAGGTGATGACCACCTGCCGGTCGGCGTTCAGCAGCATCTCGGCGCGGTCATGGGCGCCTCGCAGCAGATTCAGGGTGGCGACAAGTTCCTGCTCGCGGCGGGTCCAGCGCTGACGCTCATACAGATAGAGCAGCGCGACGATGACGGCGAAGGCCACGAGGCCGCCGAAGATGGCGAGCCCGGCGACGCCGTGCATCTCCCGTGGTGCATGGGCAGGCGGAACATCCTGCATTTCCGCCAAGGCGGCACCGGCGGCGAACAGCGTGAGCATTCCCACGCCGACCCGCAGCTGCGCCGCACGACCGACCCCCATCCGCACTGCCCCCAAGCTCTCGCCGCCGCCGGCTTATCCACGAGCGGCGCGAAACGCACCGTGTCGCGGCGGGAATTGCAGCGCCGCCGCGGACCGACCTGTTCTGAGTCGCGGCCACCTTACCGTGTCGGGGATTCGCGCCGGAAGCGGAACGAAGCGTGGCCGTGGCCACGCGGCGTAAATCGACCGTTAACGACACTCAGAAGACACACCTCGCCGTGTCGGTTTGGGCTTGACAAACGAAGGGCCCGACGCATTGCGCCGGGCCCCTTCAAAACGCCGCTGCGGCGAAATCAGTATCGATAGTGCTCGGGCTTGAAAGGCCCACTTTCGGAAACTCCAATATACGCCGCTTGATCAGGACGAAGCTTGGAGAGCTTGGCGCCAATCTTTTCAAGATGCAGCGCTGCAACTTTCTCGTCGAGAGCCTTCGGCAGGGTATAGACCTGCTTTTCGTATTTCCGGGGATTGGTCCAGAGTTCGATCTGGGCCAACGTCTGGTTCGTGAAAGAGGCCGACATCACGAAGGACGGATGTCCGGTCGCGTTGCCGAGGTTCACCAGCCGCCCCTCCGACAGGAGGATGATGCGATGTCCGTCCGCGAACTCGATCTCGTCGACTTGCGGCTTGATGTTCGTCCACTTCAGGTTCTTCAGACCGGCTACCTGAATCTCGTTATCGAAGTGGCCAATATTACAAACGATCGCCCGATCCTTCATCGCCCGCATGTGATCGAGGGTGATGATGTCCTTGTTGCCGGTGGCCGTCACGAAGATGTCGGCGCGGGGCGCGGCGTCTTCCATGGTGACGACCTCGTAGCCTTCCATGGCGGCCTGGAGGGCGCAGATCGGATCGACCTCCGACACGAGGACGCGGCAGCCGGCATGGCGCAGGCTGGAGGCCGAGCCCTTGCCGACATCGCCGAAGCCCGCGACCATGGCGACCTTGCCGGCCATCATCACGTCGGTGCCGCGGCGGATGCCGTCGACGAGCGATTCACGGCAGCCGTAGAGGTTGTCGAACTTCGACTTGGTGACGGCGTCGTTCACGTTGATGGCCGGGAAGAGCAGCTTGCCCTCCTTGGCGAGGTTGTAGAGGCGGTGCACGCCCGTGGTGGTCTCCTCCGAGACGCCCTTGATGGAATCGGCCAGACCCGCGAACCAGCCCTTCGGCTTCTCGGCGAGCTTCTTCTTGAGGAGCGCGAAGAAGATCTCCTCCTCTTCCGATTCCGGCTTGTCGAGGAAGGCGGTGTCGCCGTTCTCGGCGCGCAGGCCGAGGTGCACGAACATGGTGGCGTCGCCGCCGTCGTCGAGGATCATGTTCGGCATGCCGCCGCCGTGCCAGTCGAACAGCTTCGAGGTGTAGTCCCAGTACTCCTCCAGGGTCTCGCCCTTGATGGCGAAGACCGGGATGCCGGCGGCCGCGATCGCGGCGGCGGCGTGGTCCTGGGTCGAGTAGATGTTGCACGACACCCAGCGGATGTCGGCGCCCAGCGCCTTGAGGGTCTCGATGAGCACCGCCGTCTGGATCGTCATGTGGAGCGAGCCGGCGATCTTGGCGCCCTTCAGGGGCTGGCTCGCGCCGTACTCCTCGCGCGTCGCCATGAGGCCGGGCATCTCGGTCTCGGCGATGGAGATCTCCTTGCGGCCGTACTCGGCGAGCGCGATGTCCTTGACGATGTAATCCTGGGCCATGGGGGCTCCGTCTCTCTCTCTCTGCTGCGTGTTGGCGGGGGCTATAGCAGGGGACGGGATGGGAGGCAATCAAGACATAAAGATGTCTTTATGCGAGGGATTCCAAGGTGGAGCGCCTTTCGGGGCGACGGGGACGGCGCGGGGCGCGGACGTCCCGGGCGACCTGCGCGTCCCGCCCGCAGGCCCAACTCGGTGATTGGCGCTCGGCCAATGGACGCTGGCGTAAGGGATCGACGGAACAGCCCGCGTTCTGGATTCGACGCCTGGTACCGGCGCCGTTTGTCGAATGGGGGTGGGGCGCGGACCCTGGCCTTTTGCCCCGAAGCGGACGTTCCGCCTCTGACCCAACCCAGTCGTTCCTGAACCTCTCAGCGTTTCCGGAAAGCGGCCGTTCAGTTGATCTTCGAGCGGGTAGAAGGATCTGCGGCCGGCGGGAGCGTCCGCTTAACCCGGGCAAACACGTTCCAGGCGTCGCCGACCCCCGATCGGAATCCGCTGAATGGGACGGTCCTCAACTTGTGGAACCGGCCCTTACGACGGCTCATGCGGTCTGTGATGCCTCATGATGGCGAGCGTTCCGCTTGATGACCTGGGGCGGCTGACCGAATGCCCGCAGGAAGGCGCGCCGCATCCGCTCCCGGTCAGCGAAGCCGGTCTCCCGGGCCACCGTATCGAGCGAATGCCGGCCATCCTCCAGCATGGTCCGGGCAGCGTCCAGGCGAAGGTTCTCGACGGCCTTGGCAGGCGATTGGCCGGTCTCCTCGCGGAAGATGCGGCTGAACTGGCGTGGGCTCAGATGGGCGGCCTCCGCCAGTTCCTCCACTGAGAGTTCGTTCTTCAGGTGGCCCCTGGCATAGACCAAGACCTTCTGGACCCGGTCGGAACGCGGCTGAAGCTCTAACAAGGCGGAGAACTGCGATTGGCCGCCCGTCCTGCGGTGATAAACGACGAGACTCCTCGCGATCCCCTTCGCCATCTCGGGGCCCAGGTCGTCCTCGACCAGGGCCAGCGTCAGGTCGATCCCCGCCGTCATGCCGGCCGACGTCCAGACATTGCCGTCCGAGACGAAGATGCGGTCGTCGTCGACCTTGATCGATGGATGGAGCCGCTGCAACTCACGGGCGTGGGCCCAATGGGTCGCCGCCTTCCGGCCGTCGAGCAGGCCCGCCTCGGCCAGGAGGAACGCCCCCGTGCAGGTCGCCGCGACTCGGCGCGCCGTGGCCGCCGTCTCCCGCAAACGCTCGATCAGGCCAGGGGCCGATGGATCGACCTGGATCGCGCCGACCACGATGACCGTGTCGAAGCGCCGGTCTGAGAAGGGCTCCGTCTCGATCACCATGCCGATGGAGGTCCGGACCGGCCCGCCTGCCTCGGACAGGAACGTCACATCGTAGAAGTCCTGGCCGAGTTGCAGGTTGGCGAACTCGAAGGCCGTCAGCGGGGCCAAGTTCATTACCTGAAATCCAGGGAACAGGACGACGCCGATGGATGGCATGAGGACCCCGCGTCGAATGTCCTAAAAAGTGGGATATACGACATATGGGATATGCGGGCCGGCGTCTAGGTTCCATCGCAGCAGCCGTGGGCAACGCCCTACGCGGAACCATCGCTCAGGAACCCGACCGTCATGACCATGCAATCCGTCACCACACTCGGACAGACAGCTCAGGACTACACCCGCCGCTGGCTCGACGCCGGCGAGATCGCCGTCGCAACCCTGCGTAACGGGACCCGCATCCGGTACGTCCGGGCGGGACGCGGACCGAACCTCGTCCTGACCCACACCGTGCGCACGCAGCTCGACCTGTTCCAGCGGGTGATCCCCCTGCTGTCGCCCCACTTCACGGTCTACGCCCTTGACCTGCCGGGCTTCGGCTGGTCGGACCTGAACCCGGACGCCCCGAAGGACGAGCCCACCCTTCGGGCGGCTCTCGGAGAGTTCATCGCCACCCTCGGCATCGCGCGCCCGACCCTAGCGGGCGAATCCATCGGAGCGACGCTGTCGCTGTCGCTCGCCGCGGAACTCGGTGACGAGATCGAGCGGGTCTTCGCCTTCAACACCTACGACTACCTGCCGGGCTTGGAGCGGTCGAACCTCCTGGCCTCGGTCATCATCAAGAGCGTGCGGGCGCCAGTCGTCGGCCCGGTCTTCGCGGCGCTGGAGAACCGGTCCATCACCGGTGGAATTATGAAGGGCGGCTTCTACGACCCGCGCAGCCTGCCCTCTGATCTGCTCGACGAGTACGCCCGGGTCGGTGGCCGGGCCGGCTACAGCAAAGCGGCGCGAACGCTGCTCAAGGCCCTTCCGAGCTTCGTCGCGGCCCGCGCGCGCTATCGTGCGGTCACCGCGCCGGTCACGCTCGTCTGGGGAGACAAGGACTGGGCGAACCAGCGGGACCGCGCCGGCGTCGAGGCGGCCATCCCCTCGCCGGAAGTCATCACCCTCGACCGGACGGGACATTTCAGCGCCCTGGAGCGCCCGCAGGCCTGGGCCGACATCATCCTCGCTCGGACGGCAAGTCCGAAGATCTCGGCCGTCCGCTAACGGACTGTGCCCTCTCCCATCGACGCAAACCTGAAGGGTGACACTCATGACAGAGCAGGTTTCCTCGACCTCAGTCACGATCGAGCACGTGACGCTCCGCTCGCCCAAGACCTTCGAAACGGTGCGCTCCGCCCTGGAGGCTTCGGTGCCTCCCCTCGACCACGCCTACGCCAAGCTGTTGCTGGACGGGCAGGTGGATGAGGCCTGCGCCCTCCTCGAAAGGCAGGCGCCGCTCTCGATCTTCGGCTCCCGAGACCACGGCGGTTTGCTCCTCACGGCCGGGCTGATCCGTAAGGCCGTCCAGTACGACATCGGCAACCCGCTGACAGCCGCGCGGATGACCCGGCATGTCCTGTCCGCTGCCCTGTACGCGCCGATCCGGGTGCTCCTTCGAGAGGATGCCGAGGGCGTCGTCGCGTTCGAGTACGACCGCCCGGCCAGTACCTTCGGCCAGTTCAGGTATCCGGAAGTCGATGCCGTCGCGGCAGCCCTGGATGAACAGCTCCGGGGTGTGCTCGCGGCAGCGGCTGCCTGACCGCCTCGCGCTCGCCATTGCGGGCGGGACGGAGCCTTCGGTTGGAGGGTGCTCCGTCCGACCGCTCTGCGGAAAAAGTTGAAGTCAGTCAGCAATGGCCGACTCGCCGGCATCGCCGCCCAAAAGCGGCTATGCGGCTTTCCACCCAACCCAGTCGTCTGATGGTGCTCATCGTAAAGCGCAAAAGCGGACGTTCCCGGAGACCGCAAAGCGTCAAAACGCGACGCGACCGAACGTCGGGGTCCGGCGACGATGCGCCCCTCCCGGAGCGAGCCCCCTTCCCATCGGTGCGACCATGACCGCGCAAGGCCGTGACCACGGGCACCGCCCGGCGGTGATCGCGCGTTCCGCGAAGCCCTCCTAGGCCGGTTCGGCCGAGGCGGGCGCGCGCCCGGAGGGGGACGTCCGGGACTGGGCGGCCCGTTCGATGTAGCGGCGGGCCGCGTCCGGCGGCAGCGGGGGGCTGAACAGGAAGCCCTGGACCTGGGTGCAGCCCTCCTGGCGGACGAGGTCGAGCTGCTCGGCCGTCTCGACGCCCTCGGCCACGATGCCCATGCCCAGCCGCTCGCCGATGCCGACGACGGCCCGCACGATCGCCGCCGCGTCGGGATCGGCGATGTCGCGGATGAACGCCCGGTCGATCTTGATCTTGTCGAAGGGAAAGCGGCGCAGGTAGCTCAGCGAGGAATAGCCGGTGCCGAAATCGTCGAGGGCGATCAGCACGCTGAGGGCGCGCAGGCGGTGCAGGCTGGCCATGACGACCTCCGCGTCCTGCATCAGCACGCTCTCGGTCACCTCCAGCTTGAGCCGGGCCGCCGGCAGGCCCGCGCCCGCGAGGGCCGCCATCACGGTGGCCTCGAAGCCCGCGCGCCGCAGCTGCACGACGGAGACGTTCACCGCCACGCGTATGTGCGCGGGCCAGGAGGCCGCCTCGCGGCAGGCCTCGTGCAGCGCCCAGGTGCCCAGCGGCACGATCAGGCCCGTCTCCTCGGCGACCGGGATGAACGCGCCCGGCGCCACATCGCCCTGCGCCGGATGGCGCCAGCGCAGCAGCGCCTCGAAGCTGACCACGGCGCCCGTCCCGGCATCGACCACGGGCTGGTAGACGAGATGGAACTCCTGGGCCCGGAGCGCCTCCTTCATGTCGAGGGCGAGCAGCCCGCGCGTGGCGATGCGCGCGCCCGCATTCGGCTCGAACTCCCGGTGGGTGTTGCGCCCCGCCGCCTTGGCCTCGTAGAGGGCGATGTCGGCGCGCTTGAACAACTCGTCCGGATCGCGGTCCCGCTCCGTCGCCACCGTCACCCCGATGCTGACCCCGACCTCGACGCTCTGCCCATCGAGGTCGACGGGCTCGCTCACCGCCGCGATCAGCCGGTCGGCGAGGTCGCCGGCGTCGCCGGCCGCGTCGAGATAGGTCAGCACGATGGCGAACTCGTCGCCGCCGAACCGCGCGAGGGTGTCGTACGGGCGCAGGACCGCCCGCATCCGCTCGGCGACGACGC
>JAKONI010000418.1 GCA_022702015.1 Beijerinckiaceae bacterium
CCAGACGCCGCTGGGGGATCTGCTCCACGAGCTTCTCCGTCCCCGGCGAGAGGATGGAGGTGTCGATCTCGCCCGGCGAGATGGCGTTCACCCGCACGCCGATCGGCCCGAAATCGGCGGCCATCTCGCGGGTCAGCCCGGCGAGCGCCGCCTTCGACGTGCCGTAGGCCGACCCGGCGAAGGGATGCACCCGCGAGCCGGCGATGGAGGTGACGTTGACGATCGAGCCCCGCGCCTGGGCGAGTTCCCGGCGCAGCCCCCGGGCCAGGAGGATCGGGGCGAAGAAGTTGACCTGGAACACCCGCTGCCAGTCGGGGAATTCCGTCGAGAGGGTGCCGAGGCGTTCCCCCGCCGGGCCCTTGGGGGAGATGCCGGCGTTGTTGACGAGGGCGTGCAGCACACCGCCCTCGGCGGCGAGCCGCCCCCGCACCTCCTCCACCCCCCGCACGGTGTCGGCGGCATCGGAGAGATCGACCTGGAGGTGATCCTCGGGGCCCATCTCCCAGGGGCAATTCTCGGGGAAGGGATGGCGCGAGCAGGTGATCACCCGCCAGCCGGCGGCCGAGAAGCGCTTGACGGTGGCGTGGCCGATGCCCCGGCTCGCCCCCGTGAGCAACATGATCCGCCGGCGTTCGTTAGGGGGGAGAGCCACGGTCCGCGCCTCGCTGACAGGCGGGGATGTCCCGAGACGGGACGGATTCCGCCGTTGCACTGCAACGTCTAGGCGGACGGGCGAGGGAAATCCAGGGCGGGAGATACAACCCGCCCCGGAGTCGCGGACGGATTTCGGCGGCGGTCCCTCGGCCGGATCCCCTCGCCGCGACGGGAATCACGGTCTGCGCAGTTCCGCGCACAGCCCCGTCGGGGCTTCCCGCGCGCGCCGTGTCGCCAAGCCGCCCGGCGGTTGCTACAGAGCGCGCGCACGAGGATGACCATGACGCGACCGGAGCCAGACACGGGACCAGGCGAGCCAGCCCAGGCGCGGCTCATCGCGCATCTGGCGGCGGCCGGCTACGCCACCGTGACGCCCCCGGTGCTGCAGCCCGTCGAGCCGTTCCTGGAACTATCGGGTGAGGATATCCGCCGGCGGATCTTCGTCACGCAGGATGCGGGCGGGGCGGAACTGTGCCTGCGGCCGGAATTCACGATTCCCGTCTGCCGGCTGCACCGGCAGCGGGCCGACGGGCGGCCGGCCGACTACAGCTACGGCGGCCCGGTCTTCCGCCTCACCGCCGACGAGCCGGACGAGTTCTTCCAGGCGGGCATCGAGTCCATCGGCCGGACGGACACCCCCGCCGCCGACGCGGAGGTGCTCGGCCTCGCCCTCGAGGGGCTGGCCCTGCTCGGGCGGGACAACCCCTCCGTCCGCCTCGGCGACATGGGGCTGACGGTGGCCCTCCTCGACGGCCTCTCCGTCCCCCCGGCGGCCAAGCGGCGGACCCTGCGGGCGCTCGCCGCCGGCCGGTCCCTCGATGCCGTCACCAACGGGGCGGACGGCGCCCCCCGGGAGGACCGCCACGCCGGGCTGCTCGCCGCCATCCAGGGCCAGGACCCACAGGGCGTGCGCGCCTTCGTGGAGGACGTGCTGGCCATCGCCGGCATCTCCGCCGTGGGCGGGCGCAGCGCCGGGGAGATCGCCGAGCGCTTCCTCGGCAAGGCCGCCGCCCAAGCCAATGGCGGGGCGGGGCTCAACGCCGAGAACCGGGCGGTCCTCGACCGCTACCGGACGGTCTCCGGCGATCCGGACGCGGCGGCGCGCGACCTGCGGGCGCTGATCGCCGACGCGGGGGTGCGCCACGCCGCCCTGGAGGCCGCGCTCGACCTGTTCGAGGAGCGCACCGGCTTCATCGCCGCGAGGGGGCTGCCGATCGGCAATTTCCGGTTCCAAGGCAGCTTCGCCCGCAACCTCGATTATTATACGGGCTTCATCTTCGAGGCGGCCGAGGGCGACGGGCCGGTGCTCGTCGGCGGCGGCCGATACGATGGCCTGCTCTCCCATCTCGGCAGCCCCGTGCCCCTGCCGGCGGTGGGCTGCACCTTCTGGATCGAGCGCGCGACGGGAGCCGGCCGATGAGCGATGCCCTCGTGCTGGCGGTGCCCTCGAAGGGCCGCCTCCAGGAGAACGCCAGCGCCTTCTTCGCCCGCGCCGGGCTCAAGCTCGCGCAGGGGGCCGGCGCCCGGGACTATCGCGGCAAGCTCGTGGGCGTGCCGGGGGTGGAGGTGCGCTACCTCTCGGCCTCCGAGATCGCGAGCCAGCTCGCCTCCGGCGCCGCCCATCTCGGCGTCACCGGGGAGGACCTGATCCGCGAGACCCTGCCCGACGTGCGCGGCCAGGTGGAACTGCTGACGCCGCTGGGCTTCGGCAACGCCACGGTGGTGGTGGCCGTGCCCCAGGCCTGGATCGACGTGCGGGTGATGGCCGACCTCGACGAGGTGGCCGCCACGATGCGCACCCGCCACGGCCGCCGGCTGCGGGTGGCGACCAAGTACGTGAACCTCACCCGGCGCTTCTTCGCCGAGACCGGCGTCGCGGATTACCGGATCGTCGAGAGCCTCGGCGCCACCGAGGGCGCGCCGGCGGCGGGCTCGGCGGAGATCGTGGTGGACATCACCACCACCGGCGCCACGCTCAGTGCCAACGCCCTCAAGGTGCTGGACGACGGGATCATCCTGCGCTCCGAGGCGAACCTCGTCGCCTCGCTGAAGGCCCCCTGGGGTGAGGTGCAGCGGACCGCCCTGCGCACGGTGCTCGGACGGATCAGCGCGGAGGAGCGCGCCCGCACCACCCGCGAGGTCCGCGCCGCGATGCCGGAATCCGGCACGATCGACCTCGCCACGCTGGCGGGCCTGCACGAGGCCGAATTGCCCTACGGCGCGCCGGACGGGCCGGGGGGCGAGATCGTCCTGCGCTGCCCCGAGGCGGCGATGTTCGACCTCGCCGACGCCCTCGTCGCGGCCGGTGCCCGGGCGGTGAGCGTCCGGCGGATCGACTACGCCTTCGCGGCGGAGAACCCCCTGGCGGAGCGGCTGCTGACGCGCCTCTGAAATGGGGATTCCAAAGGACCAAGTCCTTTGGCGGGTGCAGGGCGCGCCCTGCGAAACTCCAGGGGCCGAGTTTCCAGGGGCCTTGCCCCTGGACCCCACCGAAGGACTTGTCCTTCGGAATCCCGGATCTACTGCGGACCCTGCTTGGCGAATTCCGCCAGCACGCCGCGCAGCACCTTGAGGCGGGCGTCGTAGGTGGTGCGCAGGCACTCGACCTCGGCGCCGCAGGTCCGGCGCTCGGCGAGCCAGGTCTCCTGGTCCTCCTTCAGCTTCGACTGGCCGCCCATCGGCAGCACCGCCTTCAGGATCTCGAACCGGGTCGCCATCTCCACGTCCCGGTCGTTGAGGGGGAGATGGGCGCAGATCGCCTTCTCGTCGGGGGCCTCGGCCTTGTCGCAGGGGAAGCTGGCGGCGTCGGCGGTGCCGCCCGCCAGGGCGAGGAGGAGGGCGAGGGCGGGAGTCGTCGGGCGCATGGGGCCATAACGGCCGGACCCGCCGGAGGCTCCCGCTAAAACCCCGGCTTCACCGTCGCCAGCACCACGATGACGATCATCAGCAGCGTCGGCACCTCGTTGATCACCCGGTAGAACTTGTGCCCCCGGGTGTTCCGGTCGGCGGCGAAGTCCTTGACCATCCGGGCGAGCCAGCCGTGGATGCCGGACATCGCCACCACCAGGGCGAACTTCGCCTGGAGCCAGGGGGCCGCGTAGTAGCCGCTCATCCAGGCCAGCGTCAGCCCGAAGACCCAGGTGGCGATCATGGCCGGGGTCATGATCGCCTTGAGCAGGCGCCGCTCCATGATCTTGAAGGTCGCCGACTGCGCCTCGGAGCCCGGCGGCAGGCTCGCGTGATAGACGAACAGCCGGGGCAGGTAGAGCATCGCCGCCATCCAGGCGATGAGGCTCACGATGTGCCCCGCCTTGATCCAGTCGTAGAGCACGGCCGCCTCAGCCCCTCAGCCGGGCGAGCATCCGCTCGACATGGGCCACCGGCGTCTGCGGGGTGATCCCGTGGCCGAGGTTGAACACGTGCGGTGTCCCCTCCACGGCGGCGCGGATGCCGTCCACGGCCGCGTCCAGGGCCGCCCCACCCTCGATCAGCGTCTCCGGGTGGAGATTGCCCTGCGTGACCGTGGAGGCCGGCACGCGGCCCCGCAGGGCCCTCAGATCCACACCCCAGTCGACGCCCACCGCGTCGGCCCCCGTCTCCGGCACCACGCGGGCATGACCGTCGAGGCCCGAACCCCGGGCGAAGACGATGATCTTCGCCCCCGGCACCCGCGCCCGGACGCCGGCGATCATCCGGGCGATGGGGCGCAGCGACCAGCGGGTGAGGGCATCCGGCGGGATTTCCCCCGGCAGCGCGCTCTCGGTGACGTCGCCCACCGGCTCGATGAGGCCGCCGGAGGCCGCGACCGCCTTCGGCAGGGTCCCGGCATGGGACTCGAAGATCTGCACCGCGTCGGCACCGGCTTCAAATTGACGGACGAGGTAGTCGGTCTGCACGGTCACGAGGCGGTCGATCAGTTCGTCCATCAGGGCGGTGTCGCCCTCGGCGAGCGCGCGGGCCGGGGCGAGGTCGGGCGTGCCCCGGCCGCCGATCATGTAGCTCGCCACCGTCCACGGGGCGCCGCAGAAGCCGAGCAGAGTCGTCTGCGGGGGCAATTCAGCGCGCAGCCGCGTCACCGTCTCGAAGACCGGGGCGAGGTGGTCCATCACCGCCCCGTCGCCGGCCTCGCGCAGGCGCTCGAAGGTGGCGCGGTCGCTCAGGGGGTCGAGGCGCGGCCCCTCGCCCTCGACGAAGCGCACGTCCTGGCCGAGGGCGTGCGGGACGACGAGGATGTCCGAGAACATGATCGCGGCATCGAACCCGAACCGCCGGATCGGCTGGAGCGTCACCTCCACGGCGAAGTCCGGCGTGTAGCACAGGTCGAGGAAGGAGCCCGCCGTCGCCCGGGTGGCCCGGTACTCCGGCAGATAGCGCCCGGCTTGCCGCATCATCCAGGCGGGGGGCGGCCAGACCGCCTCGCCCGAGAGGACCCGCAGCATCGTCCTGTCCGCTTGGTCGGTCATGCGTTCCGGTACCCGTTTCCTCGCCAACCGGCCCGGTCGCGACGATCCCCAGGGGGACCTCTCTAAAAGAAAAGAGAGAATCTTAGACTCTGTTTTTTCTCTTGGAGGCTGATGAGCGGGAGCGCAACCGTATCCACACCCCATCCCCGACCCGGCGGCGTTAACGGGGCTTTAAAGAATTAGGGCCACTATGATCGAACGGGCTTCCCCTCCAAGGGCTTGGCCGGGGGGATCGCACCCTGGGGGGCGATGTGTCCCGCTTTTCCCGACTCGGGCGCGGAAACCGCCCCGGTTTGACAGCCTGTGTATCCAGGAGTCGATAGACCTCCGCCCTTTCGGGCTGGACCGGCCGGACGGGCCTGCCTATCCACACTGATCGACTCCCCGGCGGTCGCCGTTGGATAACCCCGCACCGGCCGGAGACGCCGCGCATGGGCCGCAGCTACTTCCATCTCCATCTCGTCTCCGATTCCACCGGCGAGACCCTCATCAATGTCGGTCGGGCCGCGGCGGCGCAGTACGAGGGCGTCTCGGCGATCGAGCACGTCTACCCGCTGGTGCGCTCGGCCTCGCAGCTGGAGCGGGTGATCTCTGAGATCCGGGCGGCGCCGGGCCTCGTGCTCTACACCCTGGTGGGGGGCGACCTCGGCCAGCGGCTGGAGATGGCGGCGCGGGAGTCGGGCTCCCCGTGCCTCTCGGTGCTTCAGCCGGTCCACGACCTGCTGCAATCCTACCTCGGCACGCAGAAGGCGGCCCGGCCGGGCGCCCAGCACATGCTCAACGCCGAGTACTTCAAGCGCATCGACGCGATGAACTTCACCCTCGCCCACGACGACGGCAACCTGCCGGAGGACCTGGAGGAGGCGGACGTGATCCTGCTCGGGGTTAGCCGCACGTCGAAGACGCCGACCTCGATCTACCTCGCCAACCGCGGCCTCAAGACCACGAACCTGCCCCTGGTTCCTGGTATGCCGGTGCCGGCCGAGATCGAGGCGGCGCGCAAGCCCCTCATCGTCGGGCTGTTCGCGTCGCCGGAGCGGATCATCCAGATCCGCCAGAACCGCCTGTTGAGCCTCAACGCCGACGAGAGTTCGATGTATGTCGATCGGGAGGCGGTCTCCGACGAGATCACCGCGTCGCGCCGCCTGTTCATGAAGAACCGCTGGCCGACGATCGACGTCACCCGGCGCTCCATCGAGGAGACGGCCGCCGCCATCCTCGATCTCCACCGGGACCACCGGATGAAGTTCATCGCGGAGTAACGGGATCCCCAAGGACGAGTCCTTGGGTGGGGTCCAGGGGCAAGGCCCCCGGCGATCCGCAGGGCTCCGCCCCGCACCCGCCAGAGGGCTCGCCCTCTGGACACCCCTTATGATCCGCTGAACACCGTGCGCACCAGGACCAGCCCCGCGACGAGGCCGAGGAGGCCCATCGCCACCGAGGCGACGACGTAGGCCGCCGCCATGCCCGTCTCGCCGCGCTCGTAGAGGGCGATCGCGTCGAGGGAGAAGGTCGAGAAGGTGGTGAACCCGCCGAGCACGCCGGTGGTGAGGAACAGGCGGGCGGGGTGCCCGGCCGCCCCGCGCAGGGCGAAGCCCTCGGCGAGCACGCCCATCAGGAACGAGCCGAGCACGTTGATGACAAGGGTCGCCAGGGGAAACCCCAGACCCGGAAGCAGACGCGCCACGGCGACGTTGAGCCCGTGCCGGAACGATCCGCCGATCCCGGCGCCGAGGAAGACCAAGAGGGTGTTGACCATGCTGTCCCGTCCTTCTGGACGGGCGGCCCGCGCCCAGCGCGGCCCAGCTCTCGCCATGGCCCCACCGTGGGCGAGCGCGCCCATACGGTAGGAGCCATCAGCCCCGGCGGCCGATCCGGCGGGGCGGTTGTCGGGGAGCTCCATCCCCATCGCCCCGGACGATAAGACAGGATGGGAAAAAAGGGAAGCCGGCGGGGGGGATCACCTTCGCGCCGGCCGTCCCAGGGAGAGCCGCCCTCCGCTACGCGGCGACGGCGAAGTGGCTGCGCTGCTCGATCTGCGCCACGTAGAAATCCTCGATCACGTCGCGCACGATCTCCGCGAGGTCGGGGCCCCGGTGCTCGTCGAGGTGCAGGTCGCTGCCGATCACCCGACCGCTATGGCCACTGGTGCCGGCGCCGGGGACGAGGCGCTCGTTGTAGCGCTGATTGAGGCCCGAAACTGAAATATAATTCGTGCCGCCGAGTTCGGGACCGTACTTGATCTTGATCTTCTGCTCACACTCGATGCCGCGCAGCTTGGCGCAGAGGGTGACGAAGTTGTCGCCGTCGATCACCGGGTCGATGCCGGTGATGCTGCCGTGGAGGTTGTCCTCCTCGTTCAGGACCTCGGCCATCACGCTCAACACGTCGATCACCGGGCGCAGGGCACGGGTCCCGTCCTCCAGCAGCTTCTGGCGGAAGCCGTTGCTGCGGGCGTCGGCGGCGGCGAGCCGGCTGCGGAAACGATCCTTGACCTCGTGGGAATGCGGCATGGTTTGGTCCTCCGAAAGACTGGGCGACTTCGATGGATGTCGTTCGCTGAATCTCGGTTTACGGACCCAAGGCAGTTGATGCAAGATAGTGCAAAACATTGATGCTTGCCCAGGACTTGAGCTTTTGCTCAAATCCTTGACCTGTTTAAAAAACAGGCATCCGGGCCGTGGCACCGGATGCCCCCACGCCGCGACGCGGCTATTTCAGCAGGCGGAGCAGGCCGCGCCCGGCCGGGGTCTTGAGTTCCTTGGCGTCGAGCTTGCCGTCGCCGTCGGGATCGGCGGCCTTGAAGCGGTCGGCGACGAGGGCGTCGTATTCCTTCTTGTCGATGGTCTTGTCGCCATCCGGGTCGGCGGCCTTCAGCTCCTTGCGGCTGAGGCGGCCCTGCAACTCCTTGGTGTCCACGGAGCCGTCCTTGTCCTTGTCCAGCCGGTCGAAGGTGGTCGAGCCGGCGGCCTGGGCCTCGGTCAGGTCGATGGTGCCGTCGTTGTCGGTGTCGATCGCCTTGAGGGACTTCTCGGCCTTGGCGGACTTGGCGGCGGCGGGCTGCGACAGGGCGGCGGGCAGCGCGAGGGCGGAGATGAGGAGCGCGGCGGCCAGCGTCGCCGGGCGAGAGGGTCCAATCATGGGGAAAACTCCTGTGGCGGGGGGTGTACCGGGGCTCCAAGGCGCATCGGCCCGCCGCGTTCCCTGCCGCGCCATCACGAAGCGAGGATGACGCGACCCCGTCAGGCGGGGCCGTCGAGGGGTTTCAGTTGGCCTGCACCGCCGGTGGAGGGCGCGCGCCGGGGGCGGGACAGGACCCGGGCGAGGGCGGCGAGGTCGGGGGCCTCGCCGCCTCCCGGTCCGTAGACGGCCCGGTCGAGGGCGGCGAGGCGGGCACGGGTCTCCGGCTCCCCGTGCCAAAGCTCGGCGAGTTCGGGGTCCGCCTGGGCCCCTGCGGCCACCGCCGCGCGGACGGCTGCGAGGTCGCGGGCCCCGGCCGCCCGCCGGAGGTCCCGGCGGAGGGCGGCGGGGAGCCGGTGGCCCGTGCGGTCCCGCCGGACGCCGAGGAGGGCCAGCCCGAGCCCGAAGGCCATCACCCCCGCCGCCCCGGCGAGCAGCGGCGAGGCCGTCGCGAGGCGCCCGCCATCGGTCTCCCGGTCGGGGAGGCCGCCGCCGATCTGGCGGGCGGGGATCTCGGCCTCGCGCATGGTGCGCGAGACGGTGTCGAACCACGGGATCATGATGGCGTCGAGGGGGATCACCTCCGGCACGCCGGGCTTCACGTCCCAGACGTAGGTGGCCTTGGCGACGGGGCCGGCCGGGGTCACGGTCGTCTCGCGGGCGACGGGACCGGCGAAGGTGATGATGCCCCGGGTGCGCATCACCGGGCGCGGCGGCAGCCCCTCGGCCAGCACCCCCTGCGCCTCCAGGGTCACGGTGCGCCGCACGGTCTCGCCGAGCTTCACGGTCTCCGGGTCGCGGCTCCAGGAATCGGTGACGATCACGTCGCGGGAGGGGAGCCACCAGGGCTCGGCGGCGTCGGGGCCTCCGGTGGGGGCGGTCCAGGGGGCGACGTTGAGCGGGACCGGCGCGGACCGCACGTCCACGGTCCGGCGGGTGCCGACGTCGTTGACCGTCAGGCGGTGGACGAAGGGTTCGAGGATGAAGTCGCCGGCATGATGGGGGAAGACCGCCACCGTCCGGTCGAAGGCGACGGCGCTCTGCCCGTCGGGGAGCTGGGTCTTGCTCCAATGGTCGCGGCCGAGCTGCGTCCAGGTGAAGTTGGCCAGCGACGGCTGGATCACCTCCTCCAGCAGGATCGGCTGCCTGTAGACCCCGTGGATCCGCAGGAGCACCATCTCGCGGGCGTAGGGATCGGCGCCGCCGTTGCGCTCGGGGGTGACGGTGAAGGTGAGGTCGCCGGGCTCGATCTCGGCCCTGGCCGGACCGGCGAGCCACGGAAGCGCGATGAGCAGCAGCGCCAGGAGAACCGCCCTCCCTCCCCGCCGACCGCCGCGCCCCACATCCAGAGAAATCACCATGGGTTGCTGCCTGCGGGCATGGCGGTGCCGGCCTCGACGCGGCGGGTCTGCTCGGCCTTGAGGCGGAGCTTGAGGAAGCGGCCGGGATCGTCGGGCAGGGTCTGGAGCCAGAGGCGGTCGGGGCGGATCTCGTGGGCCTCGAAGCTCTTCGTCACCCGGCGGGCCTCCCGCTCAGGGGCCTCGGCCACCATGGCGAGGCCGGTGCTGGAGCGGCCCTTCCCGGCGGCGTCGCCGGCCGAGCCCCGGGCCTTGCCCCCGGCGGCGTCGATGGCCGCCTGCTCGGCGCGGCCCCGGCGGGAGACGACGCTGTTGCCGGGGAGCGAGGCGCTGCTGCTCGCCTCCTTGTTGCCGGCGAGGCCCTCGCCGCTCGACGAGGCGTTGACGTCGTCGTTCGGGTCCTGGTTGGCGGTGTTGTTGTAGCGGGCGCCGTACTGGGCGGTGCCGTTGGCGATGCCCCGGCCGGAGCCCCGGTCGATCGCCTCATCCAGCATCCGCGCGACGAGGGCGCGGTTGGCCTGGGCGTCGGCGTCCCGGGGGTTGAACCGCAGGGCGTCGTCGTAGGCGTCGAGGGCGCCGCGCAGGTCGCCCGCCCGGGCCATCGCGTTGCCGAGGTTGTAGCTGGCCTTCTTGCCCCCGGCCCGGAACAGGGCGATCGCCTCCGGGTAGCGGCCCGCTTGGTAGAGGGCGGCGGCCCGCCAGGCGGGATCGTCGAAGACAGGCACCGCGAGGCTGGGCAGGCGCGCGGCCATGAGCCCGCGCCCGAGGCCGGTGCGGGGCTGCGACAGGGCGACGAGGGCGATGAGCCCGAGCCCGACGAGGACGAGCCCCGCGAGGCGGACGGGGTTGGCGAGGGGCGCGCCCTCCGGCAGGGCGATGCCCCGCCCCCGGACCAGGACCTGTCCGTTCGAGGCCATGGCTTACGCGCTCCTACGGAACAGGAGGAGGGCGGGCAGGGCCGCCAGCAGGAGCAGCCAGCGGCCGAGATCGGCGAAGGCGACGACGCCGTAGCCCCCCGCCGCGAGGTGCTGGGCGGTGGGCGCCCCCACGGCCTCGAGCACCGGGCCGGGGTCCGCGATGTCGGCGCTCACGCCGCCCCCGGCGGCACTGAGCCGGGCGAGGGCCGTGGGATCGGGGGCGGGCACGCCGGGCAGGGGCTTGGTGGCGGGCACGAACAGGGTCACGACCCGCCAGCCCCGGGCCCGGATCGCGGCGGCCTCCCGCAGGGCGGCCTCGCCGATGCCGTCACCGTCGCTGACGAGCACCACGTCGGCGGCGATCACCCCGGCCTCGGCCAGTGTCCGCCCGGCCAGCGCGAGGCCGCGCTCGGGGTGGCTGCCCCGGTCGGGCACCGTGTCGGCGGCCAGCGCGAACAGCGTGGTGCCCAGGCTGTCCCGGTCGGTGGTGGGCGAGACGGCGAGGTAGGCGTCCCCCGCATAGACCACGAGGGCCACGGGCCGGGTCCCCGCCGCCTCGGCGACGGCGGCGGCGGCCTCGCGCACCCCCTGGAGGTTGCCCCCCTCGGCCACCGAGCGCGAGAGATCGACGACGAGGACCGTCTCGTCGAGGTTGCGGAAGGTGCCCGCGTCCCGGCGCTCGACGGCGGGGCCGGACAGGGCGAGCACGAGACCCGCCGCGCAGAGCCCGGCGGCGAGGTTGGCCCCCCGGCGCCCGCCGAGCACCGCGCCGGAGCGGGTGAGGTAGGCCATCAGGGCGGGGTCGATCGCCCGGCCCCAGTCGCCCAGCGGCGCCGCCCGGCGCACGGCATAGAGCGCCAGCCCCACCACGACGGGCAGGGCGAGGAGCCACCAGGGCCGCAGGAGCGTGAGGCCGGCCAGCGTCATGCCGCCCTCCGCGCCGACAGCAGGGCCACGGCGAAGGCCAGCGCCAGGGTGCCGGGCCAGATCCACAGGTCCCGGCGCAGGGGCAGGGGCGGGCCGCCCGCGCGGCCTCCCTCCAGGGCGTCGATCGCCCCGGCCACGCGCACGAGGTCGTCGGTGGTGCGGACCCGGAAGAACTCCCCGCCGCTGGTCTGCGCCATGGTGCGCAGGGTCTCGCTGTCGACCACGTCCTGCTCGCCGTCGGCGTCGGCGAGGTCCCGGGGGCCCAGCGCGATGGTGTACACCTTCACGCCGATCTCCCGCGCGAGGTCGGCGACGTCCTTCGGCGCGGTCTGGCCGGCGTTGTTGGCCCCGTCGGAGAGCAGCACCACCGCCTTGGTCCGCGAGGGACGCCCCTCCGGGAGGGCGGCGTCCCGGGGGTCGAGGCGGCGCAGCGCCAGCCCCAGCCCGTCGCCGATGCCGGTGGAGCGGCCGGAAATGCCGATCGCCGCCTCCTCCAGGGCGCGGGCGACGGAGGCGGTGTCGAAGGTCAGCCCGGCGGCGACATAGGCCTGGTCGGCGAAGATCACGAGGCCGATCCGATCCCCGGCCCGGCGGCGGATGAAGTCGGCGCCCACGCGCTTGACCGCCGCCAGCCGGCTCACGGTCTCGCCGTCGAGGGAGAAGTCCCGTCGCTCCATGGAGCCCGACAGGTCCATGGCGATCATGATCTCCCGGCCGGAGGCGGGGAGCGCCGTGGCCGGCAGCACCACCCGGGGGCCGCTCAGGGCGAGGACGAGGGCGATCCACAGGCCCCAGACGAGAGTGGCGCGGCGCCGTCCGCGCCCGGCGATGTCGACGCCGGTGCCGGTGCCGACGGCCAGCGTCCCGGGGATCCGCAGGGCGCCGCCCTCCATCCGCGCCCTCGGCAGCAGCCGGGCGGCCAGCCATGGCAGGGGCAGCGCCAGCAGCAGCCAGGGGGTGGCGAGGTCGAAGCCGGAGACGAAGGCCGCGAGCCAGCCGGGGAGGATCCCGCTCATGCCCGCAGCCTTCCGATCAGCCGGGCCAGTTCCGCGTCGAGGGCGGTTGGGTCCGGGGCGGTTGGGGCAGGGGCGGTTGGGGTAGGGGTCGTCCGCCGGTAGAGCCCGTCCACCAGAACCCGTCCGGCCCCGGCGGTGAAGAAGTCGGTGCGCAGCAGGGCATCGCAGCGGGCGGCCCAGGCGGCCCCCTCGGCGCTCGCCGCCGCGTCGCCCCCCAGGGTGCGGACGAGGCGGCGCAGCAGCCGGGCCTGGGCCAGGATCCGCTCCGGCCCGTCGAGGCCCCGGCTTCCCGCGAGCTCGGCCAGGGCCGCCCGGCGGACGCTCAGTCGGCGGCGGGCGAGGAGGAGGCGCAGGAGCCCGACGAGGAGGGCGGCCCCGAACCCCAGGAGAAGCGCCAGCAGGATCTCCCCGGGGATGGGTCCGGCCGCCCCGCCCGGCAGGTGCAGGGCGCGGAGCCCGTCGAGGCTGGCGGGGGCGTCGGCGGGGGTCATCGGGCGGTTGCCCCTTCCAGGGACGCGGGCTGGACACTCCGCTTCCGTCCCGCCCTCGCCCTAACGTGCCCGGCTTGCCGGGGGCGAAGGGAGAGCGAGGTTCGCGTCGCCCCCCGCAGAGGGGGGAGGGAACGCCGCCGGAGCCGGCTTTCACAGCACGGCATCGAGCCGCTCCATCAGCGGGGCGTAGGCCTCCGGCGGGGATTCCACGTCGAGGCGCAGGCCGGCGATGCCCCGGGCGGCGTAGTCGGCGAGGCGCGCGTCCAGCGCCCCGGTCCCGGCCCCGTCGGCGCGCAGGGAGCCCCGCCGCCCATCCGCCAGGGCGAAGGGGAAGAAGCCCGGCCGGCGGGCGCGCTCGAAGGCGTCGCTCACCAGCACCAGCCGCACCGAGATCCGTTCGGCCACGAGCCCCAGCAGGCGCTCGAAATCCGGGCCGGGGGCGTCGAGGGCGCTGGCGATCACGAGATGGCCGCCGGAGGGGAGCAGGCTCGCGGCGATGCCCAGCCACGGTTCCAGGGGCGGATCGGGCCGGTCCGCCGTCTCCAGCGCCCTGGCATGGGCCAGCGCCAGCGCCCCGGTGACGGCGGCCATGGCGCGCTCGCCCCCGGCGGGGCGCAGCACCGTCGGCTCGCCCTCGCCCGCCACGGCAAGGCCCACCCGGCCGCCATCGGCGACGATCCGCCAGCCGAGGAGGGCCAGGGCCTCGGCCGCCGCCACGGAGCGGAGCGTCCGCCGGGTGCCGAACAGCATCGAGGGGCGGAAGTCGGCCAGCAGCACCACCGCCCGGTCGCGCTCGTCGTGGTGGGTGCGGACATGCAACTGCCCGGTGCGGGCGGTGGCGTTGCGGTCGATGTGGCGGCGGTCGTCGCCCTCGGTCCAGGGGCGGACGTCCTCCGGCTCGGAGCCCCGTCCCCGCCGCCGGGTCACGATCCCCCCCGGCAGGCCGGCCAGCGTCCGCGTGGCGGGGGCCGCACCCCGGCGCGCGAGGTGGCGCAGGCCCATCAGGGCCTCCCCGGACAGGTGGATCCCGGACTCCTCCGGGCGGCCGGGCCGCGCCTCGCCGGGGCCCCGCGCCGAACCCCCACCAAAGGGCGTGCCCTTTGGGATTTTGAACCTCACAGCGCCTTCACCCGCCCAACGAGTTCGTCGATCAGGCTCCGGGCGGTTCGGCCCTCGGCGGAGGCCCGCCAGGTGAGGCCGATGCGGTGGGAGAGGGCATCCCGGGCGAGGGCGGTCACGTCCTCGGGGATCACGTGGTCGCGCCCGCGCAGCCACGCCCGCGCCTTGCCGGCCATCATCAGCGCCAGCGTGCCGCGCGGGGAAGCCGGGTGCTCGATCGCCCCGCGCAGGTCGGGGGCGGCCTCGTCGGTCCGGGTCGCGGAGACGAGGCGCACGAGGTAGTCCTTCAGCGCCGGGGAGACGTAGGTGGCCAGCGCCGCCTCGCGGGCGGCCCGCACCTCAGCCATGGTCAAGCGGGTCGGCATCGGCGCGATGCGGTGGTTCATCTCGCCCTCCACGAGGTCGAGGATCGCCCGCTCGGAGGCCGCGTCCGGCATGTCCACGAAGACGTGGAGCAGGAAGCGGTCGAGCTGCGCCTCGGGCAGGGGGAAGGTGCCCGCGTGCTCGATCGGGTTCTGGGTGGCCACCACCATGAAGGGGTCGGGCAGGCGGTGGGTCTCGCCCGAGACCGTCACCTGCCCCTCCGCCATGGATTCGAGGAGGGCCGACTGCACCTTCGGCGGGGCGCGGTTCACCTCGTCCACCAGGACGAGGGCGTGGAACAGGGGGCCCGGCAGGAACTCGAAGGCCCCGGCGTCCTGGCGCCACACGGTGGTGCCGGTGAGGTCGGCGGGCATCAGGTCGGGGGTGCACTGGATGCGGGCGAAGGAGCCGTCGAGCCCCTCCGCGAGCCGCTTCACGGCGCGGGTCTTGGCCAGACCGGGCGCGCCCTCGATCAGCAGGTGGCCGCCGGTCAAAAGGCCGATGAGCAGGCGCTCCACGAGCCCGGAGGCGCCGATGAGGCCGGTCTCCAGCCCGTCGCGCAGGGCCAGCACCCGTCCGTGCAGGGCGGCGGCGTCGGCGCCCGCCGGTAAGGACCGTTCCGCCAGTGCGGCGCCGCTCATGAAAGGGTCAGTCCCGACACGTCGGCCGAATCCGGCATCCTGCACGTCTCCTCGGGGCGGGTCCCGCCTTGCCGCGGGCTCCTCGTTGTCTCAGCCGGTGTGCCCGCGCGCCGGAGGGCCGTCAATCCTGCGTGAGGAGGGCGCCGCAGGGCATCCTGTCACGTTTTCTTCATGGGCACGGACGATGAGCGGCCCTGCCATGACCCTGCCCGACACCTACGCCGCCCTGCCAGAGCAGGCCAAATCCGCCCTCGGCCTCGTCGTGGCCTTCTGCCTCGCGACGCTGATCGGCGCCGAGCGGCAGTACCGCCAGCGCACCGCCGGCCTGCGCACCGCCGTGCTGGTGGCGGTGGGCGCCTCCGCCTTCGTGGACCTCGGGATGCGGCTGACCGGCGGCGAGGGCGGCACCCGCACCGTCGCCTACGTGATCTCCGGCATCGGCTTCCTCGGCGCCGGCGTGATCATGAAGGAGGGGATGAACGTCCGTGGCCTCAATACCGCCGCCACCCTCTGGTGCTCGGCGGCGGTGGGGGCCTTCGCCGGGGCGGACCTGCCCCTCGAGGCGCTGTTCGTGACCGCGACCGTGCTGGCCTGCAACACGGCGCTGCGCCCGCTGGTGAAGCTCATCGACCGCCTGCCGATCCGCGAATCGGAGACGGAGGCGACCTACGAGGTGCAGGTGACGACGACGCCCGGCGCCAGCGGCCCCGCCCAGGACCTGCTGGTGGAACGGCTGGAGGCGGCGAACTACCCCGTCAGCGCTATCGAGATCGAGGAGCGGGGCGACGATGCGGTGGATGTCATCGCCACCCTCACGGCCAGCGCCGTCGAGGCGGCGGAACTCGATGCCGTCACCGCCGAACTGGAGAAGGCCCCCGGCATCCGCCACGCCACCTGGGCCAGCCGCACCACGGCGGACTGACCCGGCGGACCCGCGCCTCAGCGGCGCGGGTCGAGGGGACGGCTGCGGCGCTCGATCACCACCGTCGGCCGGGTCCGGCGCTCGACGATCACCGTGCGGGGCGCGCGGCTCGGGCTGGCATGGCTGAGGATCCGCTCAGTAATCCGCTCGGGCTTGGCCCGCTGGGCGGCCACCACGTGCGGGCGCACCTCCTCGGCGGGCAGCCCGATCAGCCCGGCGGCGATCTCCACCTGCTGTTCGATATCCTCGGCCAAGTCCTGGGCAGCGGCCACGGCCTCCACGACGGTCGGCGGCTCGCGGCGCACGCGGATCGGTGGAAGGTCAGCGAAGCTTTTCTGGGTCTTCTTCACGGGACGACTCGCGGTCTTCATGGTCCGAGCATAGCGCGCATGGTGGGGTTTGTGCAGTGCATCAAACGACTGTGATGACGCGGGCCATGCAACGTGTGCGGATCTCCCCGCCGGGGTTCCGCGATTTCGCGACGGCCCCATGACGGCACGCACCGGACGGGCGTTTATCCCCTCCCTTTCGCGACATCATGCCGCATGATTCGCCCCGGGAGGGGAGTTTTCGCCGGCGCCGTGCCACCGTCGCGGGGGAAGGCGATCCCGCGCTGGGCGCATCGTCCGCCGGGACGTATCCTGTGCCCATGACCGACTCGCCCGATCCCCGGCTCACCCCCGCCCGCCCCGGCCTCGCCGACATCCGCCTGCGCGGTTCGGTCGAGGCCACGCGCTACGTCGAGGGCCAGCCGCGGCGGGTCGTGGTGGCCTCGGCCCCCCTGCGCCGCCACCCCACGCCCGAGTCGGGGACCGATACGGAGGTACTGCTGGGCGACGCCGTGACCCTCTACGACGAGGCCGGGGGCCACGCCTTCGTGCAACTCGAACGGGACGGCTACGTGGGCTACCTGCCGGCGGGGAGCCTGGGGCCGGCGGATCCGGCGCCGACCCATGTCGTCACGGCGTTGCGCACCTTCCTCTACCCTGAGCCGGACCTGAAGCGCCCGCCCCTGGGCTTCCTCGGCCTCGGCGCCCGGCTCGCGGCCATGGGTCCCGTGG
Source organism: Beijerinckiaceae bacterium (assembly GCA_022702015.1). GTDB lineage: Bacteria > Pseudomonadota > Alphaproteobacteria > Rhizobiales > Beijerinckiaceae > Methylobacterium. The sequence goes on from JAKONI010000418.1 coordinate 17,113, forward strand.
GGGAGTACCTGGAGACGCCCCATGGGTTCGTCTTCGCCGAGCATTGCGCGGAGACCGGGTATACGGAGCCGGATTTCGCCGCGACCGCCGAGCGCCTCGTGGGGGTGCCCTACCTCTGGGGCGGTCGCACCAGCCTGGGGCTCGATTGCTCGGGCCTCGTGCAACTCGGCCTCCACCTCGCGGGGCTCGACTGCCCCCGGGACGCGGACATGCAGGAGACCGGCCTCGATGCCGTTCCGCCCGACGGGGCGGACGGGCTGCGCCGGGGCGACCTCGTGTTCTGGAAGGGGCATGTCGGGCTGATGCTCGACGGGACGCGGCTCATCCACGCCAACGGCTTCCACATGGCGGTGGCGGTGGAACCCCTGGCGCAGGCCCGGGCGCGGATCCTCGCCAAGAGTTACGGGGCGGTGACGTCGATCCGCCGGCTCAAGGACCGCTGAGGCATTCGGCGCGGGGGCGCCGCCCGGAACCTCGTCCCCGCGTACCCGGTTCCATGGTCAAGGTTTTCATGCATCGGAGGGTCACGATGACCGGCAAGACACTCGGTTCCAAGACACTCGGCTCCAAGACACTCGGCCTCGCCCTGGGCGCGAGCCTCCTCGCCCTCCTTCCCGGCACGGCGATGGCCTTCGGTGGGGGTGGCGGCGGCAATTCCGGCAGCGGCCTCTCGCCCTATTCCGCCCTCAACGGCAACGACCGCTCGGCCGGGGTCAACAACGGCAACTACCGCGATCCGGCCCTCGACCCCTACCTGCGGACCTATGCCCCCGGCGCGGCCTACGGCTACGAGGCGCCCCCGCACGTCCAGCCCGAGCCGGCCCGGCAGCCGCGCCTGCGGATGCGGCCGTACTATGGCTACCCTTACTGAGGACTGGACCGGGCGGGAGACACCCGCCCGCTCACTTCCCCTCGTCCGCCACCTTGGGCGGCGCGGCGGCCCGGTGCATCCGCTTGAGGGTCCAATCCCCGCCGGAGGGCTTGCAGCCGGTGCCGCGCACGAAGCGGCTCCGCTCCGCGCCGATCACCGAGGCCAGGAAGTTTCGGCAGATCTGGTCGTCGGCGACGTAGGGCAGGCCGGTCGGGTTGACCGCACCGTGCATCCCCGAATCCGGGTTGTCCCACTTCACCGGGCGGCCATTGCCCTGCGGATCGAGGGCGACCGACAGGGCGGCCTGCGCCCGGCGCCAGTCCTCGCCGGTGAGGTCCGGTCCGAAGGTCTTCGGCCTCGCGTCGATGCTGCCGGTCACGACCGGCTCCTCCACTACCGCCTCGGGTGTTCCCCGGAAGAGCAGCAACGGCTGGCTGCATCCGGCGAGGAGCGCGCCGAGACACAGCATCACGCCCGCCGGGACGAGGTGACGGAACTCTTTACAGCGGCACGCGACCATCACACCTGACTCACCGGCGGTCTTCTTCCGTCGACGGACGCGCCGTTGCCCCCTCAGGCCCCGGACGTGGCAGGCCAGGAGTGTTCCCTTGAACGAGTTAACGATCGGTGCCTCGGCCCCCCCCGAGGCCGGTGATTTCACCCGCGCGGAGGATCCCGTGGCGCTGTTCGCCACCTGGATGCGCGAGGCCGAGGCGGCCGAGCCGGAGGACCCGAACGCGATGGCGCTCGCCACCGCCGACCGCGACGGACTGCCCGACGTGCGCATGGTGCTGCTGAAGGGCTTCGACGCGCAGGGCTTCGTGTTCTACACCAACGTCGAATCCGCCAAGGGCGAGGAACTCGCCGCCAACCCGCAGGCGGCCCTGGTGCTGCACTGGAAGAGCCTGCGGCGGCAGATCCGGGCCCGGGGCCGGGTGGAGCGGGTCACGGATGCCGAGGCCGACGCCTACTTCGCCAGCCGCCGCCGGGAGAGCCGGATCGGCGCCATCGCCAGCCGGCAATCGCGACCGCTCCCCGACCGGCAGACCCTGATGACCGAGGTGGAGGCGATCACCGGGCGCCTGGGCGAGGGCCCGGTGCCCCGGCCGGAGAACTGGACCGGCTTCCGCATCGTGCCGTCCTCGGTGGAGTTCTGGCAGAACGGCGAGTTCCGCCTGCACGAC
>JAKONI010000032.1 GCA_022702015.1 Beijerinckiaceae bacterium
CCTACGACGCCGTGATGCTCGCCGCGACCCTGGCCCGGCAATACGGCACCCAGCGTTACACCGAGCCGACGCTCACCAACGCCTCGGGCTTCGCGGGGATCGACGGCACGTTCCGGTTCCGCCCCGAAGGGACGAGCGACCGGGCGCTGGCCGTCTACGAGATCCGCAACAACGCGGCGAGCGTGGTCAGCCCGGCGCCGAGGGTGCTGGGCAAGCCCGGGCTTTAGAGCATTCTCCACCGAAGTGGCTGCCGGTTCGGCATAAGAAAACGAGGCGGAGTCGTCCTAGGGCAGTGACGCACTCACTCCGTTCATGCGTCTCTGCCCTAGCCTTTTGCTTTTGCATCAATTTTTCCAGACCCGGCTGACGCCTCCGTCTGGATCGATGCACTAGCGGCTCGGCTCCGCCGGGTGCTGTCGGAGGCCGGGGGGCAGGCTTGCCTCTCGGGAGGATGACCGGATCCGGCGCACACCCCCCCTTCGCGGGGGAGGGAGGGGGCGCGAGAGGGGGCGCGAGAGGGGGCGCCGTTCCCCGAGGTTCCTTGGCCGACTGTCAGTATGCGTTCTCGGTCTTGAACAACGCGAAGGGCGTGGTCAGCAGGATTTGCAGGTCGAACAGCACCGACCAATTCTCGATGTAGTGGAGATCGTGCTCCACGCGGCGCTGGAGCTTCTCCGGGGTGTCCGTTTCCCCGCGCCAGCCGTTGATCTGCGCCCAGCCGGTGATGCCGGGCTTCACCCGGTGGCGGGCGAAGTAGCCGTCGACCACCTGGTCGAACAGCATGTTGGCGGCCTTGGATTGCAGGGCGTGCGGGCGCGGGCCGACGAGGGAAAGGTCGCCCTTCAGCACGTTGAACAGCTGCGGCAGCTCGTCGAGGGAGGTCTTGCGGATGAAGCGTCCCACCGGCGTCACCCGGGGATCGCCCTTGGTGACCATGCGGTGGCCGGTCGTGTCGCACAGATCGACATACATCGAGCGGAACTTGAGCACCTCGATCAGCTCGTTGTTGAAACCGTGGCGCTTCTGCCGGAACAGGATCGGCCCCCGGGAGGTGAGGCGCACCGCCAGCGCGACGGCGATCATCACCGGCGACAGGGCGAGGATCGCCAGCAGGGCGACGATGCGGTCGAAGGCCGCCTTCATCACCACGTCCCAATCGGCGATCGGCTTGTCGAACACGTCGAGCACCGGCACCGAGCCGAGGTAGGAATAGCTGCGCGGGCGCAGCCGCAGCTTGGCGGCATGGGCCGAGAGGCGGATGTCGATGGGCAGCACCCAGAGCTTGGCGAGCATCTGGAGGATGCGCGCCTCCGCCGTGATCGGAATCGTGAACACGATCAGGTCGAGGCGCTGGCTGCGGGCATAGGTCACGAGGTCATCGACGTTGCCGAGCTTCGCGTAGCCGGCGACGAATTCCGTGGACCGGTCGTCGTTGCGGTCGTCGAACACGCCGACGATGCGGATGCCGGTGTCGGCTTGCCTCTCCAGCGCCGCGATGAGTTCCTCGCCGGCGGCGCCCCCGCCGACGATGGCGGTGCGGCGGTCGAACCGGCCCGCCCGGGTCTGCGCCTCGACGGCGCGGGCGATGACGAGGCGTCCGCACATCAACAGGATGAGGCCGGTGCCGAAATAGGTGCCGAGCCACAGGCGGGAGGTCTGGTCCGCGAGCTTGGCGAGCACCAGCACCGCCGCGAGGATGGCGAAGGTCGTCATCCAGGCGGCGATCATCCGCACCGCCGCGCGCACGAAGGTCCGCATCGCCTGGAGGCGGTAGGCCCCGGCGGCCTGCGCCAGGGATACGGACACAAGCGGCACCAGCACGATGGCGCCCGCATAGGTTGCCGGGGAGGCGACGTGGCCGTGCAGCATCACCCCGTAGAGCAGGAGACCGAGCGCCAGGATCAGCGCCCCCTCGATCATGCGGACCGTGCCGCACAGGACGAGGGGCGACATGGCCTGGGGCCGCGCGACGGGGGCAGCGGCCGCATCCGTCGGCATCGGGCCCGGCACGCCGGTCCCCGCCGCCTTCATGATGTCTCGGACGTCGAAAGCACTCATCGGCCCGGTCTTCCCGCTTCGCTCACTGCGCAGGTCGGCGCACGCTCGCACGGTTGTTTCACGGAAAGCTTAAAACCAGCGGTCGCATACGCACGAACCGGCGAGCGGTGTTGGCCCGTTGTCCGCGGGGGCGTATGCGGCGCGAAAACGGATTACCGCCCCATGAAACGCGCGTGCCGGGGCGGTCTCGCGCGCGTCATAGGGTCGATGACTGTGGTCGTGTTCTGTTCAGCTGAGCGGAATGCTTCGCAGGCTGGACCAGATCGTGCCGTAATGGCAGGCCGCGGCCAGCAGCACGAAGGCGTGCCAGATGGCGTTCTGGAAGGGCAGCGTCCGCCACACATGGAAGACGACGCCCACCGAGTAGAGCACGCCCCCGATGGCCAGCAGGTACAGGGCGGTGGGCTGGAGGGCGGTGATGACCGACTCGTAGGCCAGCAACCCGCTCCATCCGAGGATCAGGTACAGGGCGATGGACAGGCGGTCGAAGCGGCCGGGGAGCAGGAGCTTCACCAGGATCCCGACGAGCGCCACGATCCAGATCACCGCGAGCAGGCCGTAGGCCATCGGCCCCGATCCGACCAGGGCGACGAGGGGCGTGTAGGTCCCGGCGATCATCAGGTAGATCAGCGCGTGGTCGGCCCGCCGCAGCAGCCATTTCCGTGGGCTGACCGGGTAGAGGTTGTAGGTGGCCGAAACGCCGAGCATCGCGACCAGGGCCAGGGCGTAGACGACCACCGCCGCCTGCTCCCCCAATGCGAGATGCGCGCTGACCGCCGTGAGGATCAGCGTGATCGCGCCGGCGAGCCCGAGGGCCACGCCGAGACCGTGGACGATCCCGTCGGCCAGGATCTCGCGCGGTGTATAGTTCCAATTCAGGGTCAGTGGACGCCCGTCTTCCGCGAGAGACATAAGCAAGCCTCCTGCACAACGCAGGAGCTTAAGCCCAAGGCTTGGCCGTCGTTCCATGCGGGAACTGCGCAGCTGGGACTTATCCTCCGCTTTTTCCAATCCCCACAAGCCCTTGCCCTGCGGCAACGATGCTGCGCCGCACGATCGTCAGGCCCCACGCGCGGCGAGGCCTGGGATCGGCTCCTTCCGGGTCGCCTCCCGGCGTCCGGCGGCCGGGACGCCCCGGCACAGGCGGGCATGGACCGTGGCCATCGAGAGCACCAGCATGGCCATCACTTGGTGCGCCAGCGCCGCCCAGAGGGGCACCGCCAGCAGGAGCGTCGCGATGCCGAGCGTGGCCTGGGCGAGCACGAGGCCGCCCACGGCCGTCGCCCGCCGCGCGGTCCCCGTGCCGGGCGCCGCGATCCGCGCATCGACCGCGTGGAGCAGGGCCAGGGCAAGGAGGAGGTAGGCCGCCAGACGATGGTCGAACTGCACCAGCAGGTCGTTGTCGACGAAGTTCTCGATCCAGGGTTGGACCGCGAACAAGCTTTCCGCCGGGGGCAGCAGCACGCCGTCCATATCGGGCCAGGTGTTGTAGACGAGGCCGGCATGGGAGCCCGCGACGAGGCCGCCGAGGAAGATCTGCGTCAGCACCAGGACGGGCAGGACGAAGGACGTGGCCCGCAGCCGGGCCGGGGCGGGGGCGAGGCGGCCGGGGCGTTCCCCCGTGGCCAGCCAGACCAGCCCGGCGAGGATGAGGCTGGCGGTGGCGAGGTGCAGGGCGAGCTTGAGCGGGGCGACGGCGGTCATGCCCGGCTGGAGGCCCGAGGCGACCATGATCCAGCCGATCGCCCCCTGGAGCCCGCCGAGCACGCCGAGGGCCAGGAGGCCGAGGCCGAGGCGCCGTCCGATCATGCCCCGCCACCAGAACACCGCGAGCGGGATGAAGAAGGCCAGCCCGAGGACGCGGCCCAGCAGGCGGTGTCCCCATTCCCAGGCATAGAGAACCTTGAACGAGGAGAGCCCCATCCCCTGGTTGAGGATGGCGTATTGCGGCGTATCCCGATACTTGGCGAACTCGCTGGCCCAGTCGGCCTCGGAGAGCGGCGGGACCACCCCCGTCACCGGACGCCACTCGGTGATCGACAGGCCCGATCCGGTGAGCCGCGTCGCGCCGCCGACGGCGACCATGGCGATCACCAGGGCCGCGATCACGAACAGCCAGACACGCACGGGGGAGCCCCGTCCGTCCGCCGCCCGATCCGGTAATCCGACCATCGTCTCCTCCGCGAGGCCCCGCCTCCGAGGGCCTGGATCAGGGGTCGGGATTAGGGGATGCGTCCCGGAGGGGCAACGGGCGCGGCGCCGCATCCGACCCGCGCCCACCGCCGGGCGTCCCCCGGGGGCGGCATCGCGCCGGTTGCCTCCCCCCGCCCCGGCGGCTACCTCGTCGGGCCGGCGAGACCGAAAGGGACAGGGACATGGCCCAGCGCAGGCGCAAGTTCATCGGCATGCTGGCGATGCTCGCCTTCGTCTGCCTCTACGCCCCCCTCGCCATGGCGCTCGCCGACAGCAGGATCGCGGAGACGCCCGCCGCCATCCAGGCGATCCTCTACTCGATCCTCGGCATCGCCTGGGTCCTCCCCCTCATGCCGCTGATCCGCTGGATGGAGCGGCCGGACTGACGCGGAGCCCAGGGGCCTTCTCCATTTTGCCGCACTCGCGGCGGAGAGAAGCTTGAGCGACTCGCGCCGGGCGATCGCGGTTACGGTTGGCGAGTTCCCTCCGCATGTTTCACCCGCGTGTCGCCGCGTTCGTCCTGTGCATCATCCCGTTCGGCGCCCTGGCCCAGGGGACGCCCCGGAGCATCGGCGAGTGCGAGCGCCTGAAGAACGACCTCGCCTTCAACCAGTGCCTCGCGATGTTCGGTCCGGCCGCCAAGAACGTGGCGGCGGGCTACGCCTCCGTCGATGCCGCCGCCGCGCCGGCCCTGCCGGAGGCCGCCCCCGCCGAGGTCGAGGCGGACGCCACCCCGCGCGGCCGGCGGTATCGCGGACGCCACCGCCGCCAATACGCGATGTTCAGCGCCGGCGAGGGGGGAAGCTACCGGCGCCACCGCCGCCGCTGAGGACGCGCCGCCCCGCGCGCGAAGGCCAGACATCGCGGTGTCCGGTCTTGGGACTCTATTTTGCTGCACTTGCGAAGACCAAGCGTGGCTGTGCATAACTCCGCAGATCGTAACTTTGCATTATCTAAACCAAGTATTTGCAACTGATTGATGCGGATCCTCCGCATCCGATAAACCGTCGCTTCAGCCGCCTCGCTCCATGTCGGAGAGCCTCAACGGAGGGGACGATGGCGACGGTCTTGCACGGGGCGATGGCGGGTATCCAGGAGGATGCCGCCGGTGGAGTCGCCACATCACGGGATCTGCTCACCGCCGAGATCCTGCCGGGTCTCGAGGCCGCCGAGGCCCTGTGGCGGTCGCTCGAATCCTCGCCGGACTGCCTCGCCACCCCGTATCAGCGCTTCGATTGGTGCGCCGCCTATCTCGGGGCGTCGCAGGAGACGATCCTCGCCCGAGTCGCGGTCCTGCGCGACGCGACGGGGCGGGTGCGGATGCTCGTGCCCCTGGTCCTGCGCCTGGAATACGGCCTCGTCATCGCCCATTCGGTGGGGGACGACCACGCCAACTATCACCTTCCGCTCTTCGCCGGCCGCGATGCCGGGGCACTGTCGAGCGAGGAGGTCCGCACGGCGCTGGGCTTGTGCGGACGTCAGGCGGGCATCGACGTCTACGCGCTCACGCATCAGCCGACGATCTGGGAGGGGGTGCCCAACCCCCTCGCGGCCGGCGGCGAACCCGAGGCGAGCCAGGCTTACGGCCTCACCCTCGGCTCGGACGCGGAGGACACCACCCGGCGCCTGTTCAGCGGTGACGCCCGCAAGAAGCTGCGCTCGAAGGAGAAGCGGCTGGTGGAAGCCCTCGGCCCCGTCGAGGTGCGCCGGGCCGGCGACGCGGACGAGGTGAGAGACATCCTCGCGGCGTTCTTCGCGCAGAAGGCGGCGCGCTTCGCCGCCATGGGCATCCCGGATCCCTACGCGCCGGAGGAAATCCGCGACTTCCTCGATCTGGCGGCGACCGGTCAGGACCCGGCGATGGAGCTTCACGCCCTGCGCGTCGTCGAAACAGGGCGGATCCTGGCGGTGTTCGGCGGGGCGGTGACCGGCTCCCGCTACAGCGGGATGTTCACCTCGTTCGATGGGGACGCGGACGTGGCCCGCTTCAGCCCCGGCGACCTTCTGCTGTTCCACTTGGTCCGGGATCAGGCGGAGCGGGGCCGCACCGGCTTCGACCTCGGAATCGGCGAGGCCCGCTACAAGGCGAGCCTCTGCGACGAGACCATCGAACTGAGGAAGACCCTCGTGCCGGTGACGGGGCGCGGTCACGTCTACGCGCTGACCCGTACCGGTCTTTCCCGCCTCAAGGCGCGGATCAAGTCCGATCCGCGCCTGTTCGCGGCGGCATCTCGGCTCCGCTCCGCCGTGAGGCGATAGCCGACCTTACGCGGCGAGATCGTAGAGCGCCGGCACCGCCGGGTTCGCCTCGGGGGCGGGGCGGTCCTGGGCGATGAGCACCTGCCCGGCCCCGGCCTCCGTCGCGATTCCGTACAGGTCGGAAAGCTCGGGGTCGGCGGGGTCGGCGTCGGAGGCGATCACCACGCTGTCGCTCAGCGTCGCGATCAGGGACAAGAGGTCGGCCATGTCCGGCCCGCGATGCAGGCGGCACAGCACCCAACCGTAAGCCTCGGCCATGGCTTCCAAAGTGAAGGCCAGCGCCCTCGGCTCATCGAAGAGGGTCTCGGTCGGCGCGCGCCCCGTGGCGACCCGGTGGGTGCCCCCGAGACCCCCGCCCCGGATGACGTCGGCGAAGGCGGCCGAGCCATCGACCGCATCGGTGAGACCCGGCTCGGACGAGGGCGGGGCGCCGAGATCGACGGCGATGACGCTGCCGGTGCGGCGCAGGGCCTTGGCCAGGGCGGCGTGGAGTTCGCCGGTGGCGGACATCCCGGCATCGACCACCACGATCGTCCGGCCGCAGGGACTGCCGGGCACGACCCGCCGCGACAGGCGCGCCACGAGCGGCGCGATGTCGAACGACGGGGCGGACGAGGGATCCGCCATGGCGGTGACGGCGGGCAGGGCGGGGGCGGTGGCGGCCGGGGTAAGGCGCGCCGTCGCGGCGGCCTGCCACCGGCTTGGGGGCATGGCCTCGGGCAGGGTGAAGGGGTTGGACGCCAGCAGCGCCGCCGCCGTCCGTTCGCCCTCCGTCAGGGGACGTTCCTCCGACAGGGGGGCGATCCTGCCACGACGTCCGAGGACGGCCCGGGTCAGGACGCCGCCGAGCGACAGGAGGAAGGCCAGCAGCGTGGTGAGGCCGACGATCGGCCCCTTGTCAGGGAAGGAGGGCACGGTCGGCTCCACCGCTTGAGTGGCGATGCGCGCCGTCGCCCCGGTTCCCTCGGCCACGGGGGCGGGGAGATCCGTGGGGCGGGTGAGCGCGCCGGCGAGTTCCTGGCGCAGGGCTTTGGCGCCCCGCTCCAGGGTCGTGAGTTCCGCAGGCTCCGGGGTGCCCTTCGTGAGGCTCTGCCTGCTGTCGAGGGAGGCTTGAAGGCTCGTCACCCGCGTCCCGGCGATCTTGGCGTCGTTCTCCAAGGTGAGCACCGCGCGCTCGGCGGCGGTCTTGATCTGGTTGTCGAGGTCGGCGAGCTGCGCCTTGAGTTCCTTGATGCGGGGGTGGGCCGGGAGCAGCGTCCGCGATTCGAGGGCGAGCTGAGCCCGCGTGGCGATGCGGTTGTCGATCATCCGGCGCAGCGTGTCGGTGGTGGCGACGTCGCCGATCTCGTAGGCGCGGCCGTCCTTCAGCAACTCCCGGATCGCGGCCACCCGGCCGGCGATCTCGGCCTGGGCGAGGCGGGCCTGCGTCAGCTGGTTCGAAAGCTCCGTCATCTGTGGCCCGGAGAGGGGCTGACCGGGGGCGGCGCCCGCATTGGAAAGGCCGTGCCGGGCGCGGTACGCCTCAACCTTGGCCTCGGCTTCCGCGACCCGGCGGCGAAGCGCGACGAGGGCGGCATCGGGTGGCGCCGGGGCGTCCAGGCCCGTGCCGGCCCGACCGGACTGGAGGCTCGCGAGGGAGAGCTGCGCCACGGTGTTGGCGGCCTCGGCGGCGAGCCGGGCATCGGTGGACTCGAAGGCCACCGCGAGGGTGCGTGGGGCGTCGCCCGGGGCCACGCGCAGGTGGTCGAGGAAGCCCTCGATCGCCCAGTCCTCGGAGGGTCGGTCGAGGGGGTTGGCCACGAGGCCGAGCAGCATCATGACCTGCCGCACCGGGCCGATGGCCTCCGCGGTCGGGTCGAATTCCGGGTTTCCGACGAGCTTGAGGCGGCGCACGGCCTCCTTCGCCAGATCGCGCGACAGGGTCGCCTGGATCTGGCTCGCCATCGCTTGGCCGTCCCAGGGGGCGCGGCCCTCCATGAGGATCGTCGCCTCGCCGGTGTAGCGGGGGGCGACCACGTTCACGAAGACGCCCGACCCGAGGGCGGCCAGCGCCGTCGGCACGGCCACCCAGGCGAGGCGGCGGCGCGGACCCTGCGAAACCCGCGCCACGTCCCCACCGTCCACGCGGCGCGACGGCCGGAGGGCGGAGGATCGCGGGCGCAGTCTGGTCCGGGGCATGAGCCACTCATCAGGCAAGTGTCGTCGATGCGGTCGTCGGGCCGCGCACATATCTGGCGTCGTTAAGGTTGATCGAAGGTTAAACGGAGCCTGATTTCTATTCAGTCCCCGGCATGGCCCGGCCGCATACAGTTCCTTAACCCTAACGGGGCTACCAAGCCGGCATCAATTCAACAGGACGGCGATGGTGATGAACCGGCGCGCACTTGTCTTCGCTCTCGGTACGAGTCTCGCACTCGGAGGGTGCCTTCGGCCCGATTTCCGGACCACGGAACTCGATGCCACCGGCACCGGCTCGATCAGCGGTCGCTACACCCTCGCGGCCGGCGACAAGCTCCGGGTGATCGTGTTCGGGCAGGACAACTTGTCGAACATTTACACCGTCGATGGGGCGGGAAAGATCGCCCTGCCGCTGATCGGCGTGGTGCAGGTCGGCGGCCAGACCACGGGGCAGGCGGCGCGGGCGATCGAGGGCAAGCTCGCGGCGGGCTACGTCCGCGAGCCGCACGTCACGGTGGAGATGGACGTCTACCGTCCGTTCTACATCCTCGGCGAGGTCACGACGTCGGGCCAGTACCCCTACGTGAACGGGATGACGGTGGAGACCGCCGTCGCCATCGCGGCGGGTTTCGGCCCCCGGGCGGCGCGCGACTATGCCGTGCTCACCCGAACCACGCCCGCCGGGCTCGTGTCGGGAATCGTGCCGATGACCTATCCGGTGCGCCCCGGCGACACCCTCGTCGTCAAGGAACGCTTCTTCTGATCAGGGGGCGGTCCGCCACGGGCTGATCACCCGGATCTCGGCGGAGCGCAAAACCGGGCCCTCGGGCGCGGGGCTGGCCTTCAGCGAGCGCGCCACCATCCGGCGGGCTTCGCCGGGGGCGAGGGCGCCGGCCGGCCGGGTCATGCCCGCGAGCAGGCTCCGGGTCTTGCGGTCGATGGACGTCGAGCGCTGGACGGGCTCGAAGTCGCTCATGGCGTGCTTGGTCCCCTTGTCCCCCTCGAAGACGTGGGCGCCGGTCTTGAGGATCACGATGTCCCCCGGCCGGAGGGTCTCGTCGCGCATCAGCGCGGCGGCGGCCCCCTGGCTCATGTCGAGGGGCTTCTGGCGCTCGCTCACCCGGATCTTGACCGGCAGGGCGGCGTAGCGGGTGCGCAGCTTGTGCCGCACCGCACCGATCCGCGCCCGGGGACGGTAGAGAGTGGCATCGGGCTGGGCAGCCGGGGCGGATTGGACCGCCGGCCTCGCCCCGAACAGCATGTCGAGGAAACCCAGTTCCGCCGCGTGGACCTGTGCCACCCCGATGGCGCCCGCCGCAAGGATGGTCATCGCGGCGATCCGGGCCGTCCGTGCCGTCCGAAATGCCATCTGTCTCGCTCCGCTGCGTCACTTCGCCGAAGTAACCTCGGCCGAGGGAAAGCGGTTCCTCGGAGATACTGGTTAGATTTGATCAGTCGCGACCGAGACTTGGGGCATCCCAGATCACCCCAGAGAATCGGACGTATCGGAACAGGCCGCGACGGCGCGGCGGCTCCTCAGGCCGGGGCGACCTGTTCGCCCTCGCCGATGCAGTCGAGGGCGCGCTCCACGGCGGACACCGCGTCGAGGAGATGTTGGACGGTGCGCTCGACCTCCATCGCCGGGCGCCCCATCGCGGACGCGCGGGCGCTCACATCCTCCAGTTGTTCCAGGAGGGTGAGGAGGTCGCCTGCGACGGCCACGACCTCGCAACGGGCGAGTGTCGCGACGGCCGGGCGGGGGCGAAAGGGCAAGACATTGCTCATCTCGCGTCCTTTTCACCCGAAACCGGCCGGCTTTGCCAGGGGGGCGGTGCCGTCGCTCAACACATTGCCGCGTCGCCGGGGGGCAAAAGCCGCGATTTGGTGTGTTTTCCGTGGCGGGAGAGCCTCACAGCCCACCGAACTGCTTCATGGTCGGGGAAGGTGCCTTGACGCTCCCCGTCCGCGCCTGACCATGCCCCCGGACCGGCCGGCGCCGGGCCGCCCGGGTCGGGCGTCCGGCGGATTCGATCATTCGGGAAACGTGATGCGTCTCATTTCGCTGACCTTCGCCGCCGTCGCGGCGTTCGCCCTCGGGGCCTGCTCCAGCACCGAGGGCGGCCGTGGCGGCCTCGCGGACAGCTTCAGCCTCAACAACTACAAGGCGTCCAGCGATACCAACGGCACCCAGACCCGCCGGGACGTGAACCGCGCCTACACTCAGCCCTCGATGCCGACGATCGCCAACCGCGGCATGTGAGGATCAGCGCTTCGCGACCGTATCGGCGAAGGCGGCGATGCGGTTGCGGGCGTAGACGGGCAGGCCGGCGCTGATCGAGGTGCCGGTGTTGAAGCTCGAATTGCCCATCAGCACCTGCGCCGGCAGCAGGTTCTTCAGCACGGGCACCCGGGCGTATTCCGCCTTCCGGTCGAGGACGTCGCCCTTGATCGCCAGGGCGACGTAGGCGGTGACGACGGTCTTGTTCGGGTCCCCCGGCATCGGCTGGAACACCGCCAGGAACTTGCCGAAGCGCAGGATCTGGTTGACCCAGAAGATCGTCTGCTCGATCCCGCCCACGGGGGGCGTGTCGATCTTCGTGAGGGCCGTGAGCGGGGCCGCCTCGGCGGCGTCGAGGCGGCGCAACTCGCTCTGGAACGAGACGTATTCCGCGATCTTCTTGGCCGAGCCCTCCTCCAGCTTGTTGGCGAGGCGCACACCGAGCGGCAGCTTGCCCTCCAGGTCGTAGCGCGACTCGATACAGGCGCTGGCCCCCTCGCACCACGGCCGGTCCGGCCGGCGGGCGAAGGCGGCGGCCGGATCCTTGGTGGGGGTGACGTCGGCGGGCTCCAGGGCCTTGTGCTTGATCGCCGGGTCCATCGCCTGAACGAAGCCGAGATTGGCGAAAGACGCCACGTCGATGGCGGCGGCGGGCTTGGCCACGACGAAACGGCCCTCCGCCACGTAGACCTTCAGCGTCTCGTGCCGGGGCTTCGTCACCCCGTTCAGCGTGACCGTGTAATCCGGCTCCTTGTAGCCCGGATAGGGCGACAGGGCCTGCGCCTCGGCGGGCCGGACCTTCAGCCAGTCGAGGTAAGGGATCAGCCCGTTCTCCGGGACGGAGGGGTTGTCCCGGTGGTCGGTGAACAGGATTTCGCCGGGCTTCACGGTGGCCGGGTCCACCGCCGCCACGGAGGGCACATCCCTCACGCGGCCCGCGCCGGTGTTGGCGGCCGGCGTCTGCGCCAGCGCGGCGTTCGACAGGCTCAAGGCGACGGCGAAGGCGGCAACACTCGGCGAACGCGGCATGGATGTCTCGGCAAGTCATGGATTCAAAAGGTCCGTGACCTTTTGCGGGTGCGGGGCGGAGCCCGGCGGAGGCGCCTCAGTAGCCCGGCCCGTCGCCGAACAGATAGTCCGGGTCGCGCCGTCGCGGGCGGGGCGGGGGATCGTCGCCGAAGGGGGACCGGCTCGTCTGTCCGGGCCACGGCCGATAGGGATCCTCGCCCCCGCCCCCGGCATAGGGGTCGGCCCCGGCCCGGCGGCCGCGGGTGGCGGGCCGCTCCGCGAAGGGATCGAACGGATCGGCGCCGGGCCGCTCGCCGGTCATGTTCCCGAACAGGTCGCCCGCGACGCTCGCCCCGTCCTCCGCCCCGGCGAGGTCGCCGTCCTCCGCGTCGGGCCGCATGGCGTAGAGGTCCTCGCGGGGCACGAGGCGGTAGCGGGTGTCGGCCATCTGGCCACCGCCGGCCGTGCGGAAGTGCTCCACGAAGCTCCCCGCCCCCGGCGTGCCGCTGCGGGGATCGATGGCGATGTCGGCGATGAAGGGCCGCGCCTCGGGGGAGGGGCCGCGCAGGGGCGTGCGCGGGACGCCGTTCGCCCAGGCCGCCCGGATGATGGAGCCGGCGATCGGCACCGCGAGGTGGCCGCCGGTCTGGCCGCGTCCGAGGGTGCGGCGGGTGCCGTCGGCGTTGTCGTAGCCGACCCAAACGACGACGGTGATCTCGTTGGTGAAACCCGCGAACCACGCATCGTTCTCGTTTTCCGAGGTGCCGGTCTTGCCCGCCACGCTGGCCGAAATCCCGGAGAGGGCGGCGGCGGTGCCGTGCTGCGTCACCCCCTGGAGCATGGTCTTCAACTGGTAGAAGGCGATCCGGTCGGCGGAGCCGATGCGGACCGGCTCCTTCACCGCATGGGTGAAGACGGTCTTCCCGTTCCTGTCGACCGATTCGAGGGTGTAGGGGGTGGGCCGCGCGCCCTCGTTGGCGACGGCGGCGTAGAAGCCCGCGAGGTCGAGCATCCGCACCGGCTGCGCCCCGAGCACGAAGGGATAATAGGGCTCGCACTCGGCGTAGATCTGCGCCTCCAGCGCGATCTCGCAGACCCGCTTGAGGCTCGCGGGGGCCTTCGGGGCGATGCCCCCTTGGAGCAGGCGGGCGGTGACGAGGTTCTTCGAGAATTCGAGGCCCCGGCGCAGGGTGGTGGGCCCGGACCCGCCACCCTCGTAATTCTTCGGTGACCACGAGTCGCCCGCGCCGCCGATGGGTGGGAGGGTGACGGGCGAATCGAGCACCAGGGTGTTGGGTTGCAGGCCCGATTGCAGGGCCGCGAGGTAGGTCAGCGGCTTCAGGGTCGAGCCCGGCTGGCGGACGGCCTGCGTCACCCGGTTGAGCTGGCTCAAGGGATAGGAGAACCCCCCGGTCATCGCCAGGATGCGGCCGGTCTTGTTCTCCATCACCAGCGCCGCCCCCTGGACCGTGGGGCGGACGCGGATCTGCGCGCGGGGCGCCCCGCGCCCCTCGGACAGCTTCACCCGCACCACGTCGTAGCGTTGCAACTTGCCCCGGGCGATGCCGGCCTCGAGGGTGGCGATGCGCCCGTCCTCCAGCCCGACCTTCAGCGGGCCGCGCCCGGCGTCGAGGACCACGGCCAGGGGCCAGTGCACGTCGTAGAGGGAGGGCCGGGCGCTCTCCAGGGCGCGGAGCCAGGCGGGCTTTCCGGCGATGAGGGCGGGGGCGGCCTTCGCGTTGCGCGCGGGCTTGCCCGCCTTGCCCGTCTCGGGCTTCGCCCCCGTCACGGTCGGCGCGGCCTGGGGGGACGCCTCGGGGGAGGGGGCGGCGGCCTCGATCCGGGCCACGCTGTCGGCGATGTTCAGTTCCGGCCCGGCGAAGGTCTGGCGGCCGGTGGCGCGCTCGTAGGTGGCGAGGCCATCCTGCACGGCGCTCTCCACCGCCCGCTGCAACGGCGCGTTGATCGTGGTCCGCACGGTGAAGGAGGCGGCGGTCAGCGACTCGAGGCCGGCGACGGTGCGCGCCTCGCGGCCAAGGTAATCCACGAGGTAGAAGCCCGAGTCGCGCCGGCTCGTCTCCACCGGCTTGAGGCCGAGGTCGGCGGTGTTGGCCGTGGCGAGTTCGGCCTCGGTGATGACGCCCTCTTCCTTCAGGCGGGCGAGCACATAGGCCCGGCGCTCGCGGGCGCGCTCCGGGTATTTGTCGGGGCTGTAGAAGTTCGGCCCCTTGGGCATCCCGGCCAGCAGCGCGGCCTCGGGCAGGGTGAGCTGGCCGACCGGTTTGCCGAAGTAGCTCTGCGCCGCCATCTCGATGCCGTAGGCGCCGCGCCCGAGATAGATGCCGTTGAGGTAGAGGCCGAGGATCTGCGGCTTCGTCAGCAGCTTCTCCAACCGGGAGGCGACGATCATCTCGCGGATCTTGCGCTCGTAGGTGACGTCGTCGCCCACCGAGAGGTTCTTCACCACCTGCTGCGTGATGGTGGAGCCGCCGGCCGGGCGGCCCGGCGAGGCGAGGTTGCCGATGAAGGCTCGGATCACGCCGCGCTCGTCGATGCCGTGGTGGCTCTCGAAGCGCTTGTCCTCGGCGGCGATGAAGGCCTTCTGCACGAGCCTCGGCACGGTCTCGATCGGCACCACGACCCGCCGGGCGTTGGGCTCAAAGGTCTCGGCGAAGGGCTTGCCGGAGGCATCGAGGATGCGGCTCATCCCCGGCAGCGCCTTGTCGCGCAGGGTTTCCGCCGAGGGCAGGTCCTTGGTGGCGTTGTCGTAGAACTCGATGACCGCGCGGGCGTCGAAGGGGGAGTTCGCCGGGTCCTCACCCTTGCAGAATTGCTTGTAGCTCGTGTTCAGCTCGTTGATGTCGAGCCCGTGCAGGATCTTCGGCCCGGCGGCGCCCCCCACGCTGGAGGGGTCCTCCATCGCCGTCGAGATCAGGTCGTCGAGGTTGATGTCCTCAATGTCGAAGGATTTGCGCATGTGGGCGCAGCCATCGCGCAGGATCCGCACCACCTCGGGCCCGTCGGTGGCCGGGTCGAACTGCGTCCGCACGGCGTCCGGCCGGGTCGTCACCTGACTGAGGGTCAGGGCCGTCGCGAACAACTTGATGAGGATGGTGTTCATTCAGCCCGCGGAGGCGATGCCCGGTCTCCCGCGGCGTAACTCGCGCGCGGCCCTCCGACTGGGCGTCCACAAGGCGGCTGATTTAAGGTCGGTCGAGGTCCGTGCGAGGGCTGGCCCCCGGCGACTTGTGGAGGACCGTCGCGGCGGTTAAGCTGGAACCCTGAACAGAAAAAAGGCCACTCCCAAAGGGAGCGGCCCGAAGTCTAGGGAGGAAACGCCCAAGAAGGGCAACAAGGCCGCGACGCCGTCGCGTCCTTGCAAGAGAAGAACTAGAATGATGCGGTGCAGCAATCAAGCTGCGCTGCGTCGAGCCACCCATGCGCCGAGCGCATGGGGCGCCCGGATCAGGGTGTCGGGACGTCCTCGGCGAGGCGGTCGATGGAGAGCAGGTAGGCCACGAGCGCCCCCTGGTCCGCCCCGGTGAACCCACCCTCCGCGTCCACGTAGAAGGCATGGCCCCGGCCCGTCACCCGGGCCGTGCGCGCCTTGGGGGAGGCCTCGTTGGCGGCCACCACCCGCCCCCGGAGCGTCCGGTCGACCAGTGCCCTCAGGCTGTTGGCCGGATCCGGCGTCACGCCCCGGTCCACGGTGCCGGGCACGCCGAGGTCCTTCTCCGCGTCCCGGCCCACGGCCACGCCGGAATCGTGGAGGTAGGGGGCGCTCCAGGCGAGACCCACGAGGTTCGGCACCTTGTAGCCCCCCTCCGTGCCGCCCTGTCCCCAGGCCAGCAGCAACTGGCTTTCATCCGCCACGGGGAGCGGGACGATCGCCGGGGCGGCGGGGAGGGGGAAGGGCGTGTCGGTGGCGAACATCGCCGGGGGCGACAGCCGGGCCTGCATCTTGGCACCGGCCCTGGCCCGCGTCGGCTCCGTGCCGATCTCGGCCTCGGGGATCACGCGGTGATTGGTGAGCGCCGGGCCGGAATGGCATCCGCCGCATCCCGCCCGCTCGAACACCGCCTTGCCCGCCCGGACGGCGTCCGCGTCGGCCCGGGCCACAGGGGGGCGCAGCAGGTTCTGGAAGGCCGACATGGCGTTGTTGGCGTAATTGGCCGGCTCGCCCGGCACCGAGGCGAACAGGCCGTTGTCCGTCATGTAGTTGGTGGCCGGGTAGGTCGGCAGCACCGCGTAGCTGTTGAGCCCCGGCGAGGCCGGCGTCGGGTCGGCCGCGCGCAGCACCTCGGAGGGGCGCGTCCCCCCGGAGGGATCGTAGCGCAGCGGTCCCTCGGGCGCCCCACGCAGGACGATGCCGAGATAGGTCTCCGGGTCCATGCCGAAGAGCCACGGTGCGGCGGCGGCGAGCTGCGTCGTGTCGGAGTTCGCCGCGTGGACATTGTTGTTGAGGGAGGACAGGCCGCCGAAGGGGCCGAGCCTCTCCCGCCCGCTCCAGCTATAGGGCTCGCCGTAGGCCGAGAAGCTTGAGGGGATCGAGGTCGGGTTGGTCACCCGGTCGGCGGAGGAATCGAAGCCGCCCGGGGGCCAGCTCGCGACCTGCACCTTGGTGGCCGCCTCCACGGCGGCGGCATCGGGCAGGGCGGGGCGGGCGCCCTGCACGGGGGTACCCCCATCCGCCTCCGGCACGCTGGCGTGCATGAAGTAGGCGGAGGAGTTCTTCGCCAGGGCCATGAGCAGGCCGGCATTGAGGTCGGCGTTGGGCGCGCCCTCCACGACCTTGCCGCTCTCGGGGTCCACCGCCGCGTGGCACAGGGCGCAGGTGATCCCCATGCGCAGGTGCCCCCGGTCGTAGAAGCTCTTGATCCCGATGATGAAGGCGCCGCCCTTCGGCACGTCGAGGCCGGTGGGCACCTCCTCGCCCTTCCGGTAGGTCCGCTCGCCGATCGTCACGTCCCGGGCCATGCGGACCCTGAGGTTCGTCGTGGGCGCACCCTTCAGGGCGGCGACGGCGCGGACCACCTCGAAGGGCGTGAGCCCGCCATCCAGCATCCCCATCACGTCGGTGAGGAACACCTCGTCGCCGAAGGTCTCGCGGTAGAAGGCCTCCCGCCCCCGGGCGATCACGGCGGCGTCGATCGCAACAGTGCCGTTGGCGGGTGACAGGGTACGCCGGCCCTCCTCCGTGCCGCGAAGCCTGTCGGCCTCGGCGGCCGAGACCCTCCGGCCGAGGATGTCGAAGGCGGTGGTCAGGGGCGAGCGGCCGGGGTTGGCCAGCTCCGCCTCGTCCGGCATCGGGGCATAGCTGAAGCGGCCGAGCAGGGCGGTCGCGCCGAGGCCGAGGACGAGCACGGCGCCCGAGAGCGCGATCACGGTGCGGGTACGGCCCAACTTTCCACCCCTTGCGGTGCCGGCGATCGGCGGTGCCATAACCGGTTGCGCGCGCTTTCGTTCGCCCGCTCGGGTGCGGCGCGGGCGTCGGCGCGTTAGAAGGTCAGCCATCACGGATACAGCACGAGCGCCGAACGATGCCAGGAACGCCCCGCGCCGGGATCATCCCCGTCACGCCCTTCCAGCAGAACTGCACCCTGATCTGGGACGAGGCCACCAAGGTCGGCGCCGTGGTCGATCCCGGGGGCGACCTCGACCGGATCCAGGCGGCCATCGCCGAGCAGGGGGTGAGCGTGGAGAAGATCCTGCTCACCCACGGCCATGTCGATCACGCGGCCGGCGCCGACGAGTTGCGCGAGAGGCTCGGCGTGCCGATCGAGGGCCCGCACCTCGCCGACAAGTTCCTCCTCGATTCCCTGCCGATGACCGCCGCCCAGTACGGCCTCGGGGAGGCCCGCCCGGTGACGCCCGACCGCTGGCTCGACCAGGGCGACACGGTGCAGGTGGGGGCGCTGACCTTCGACATCCTCCACTGCCCAGGCCATTCGCCGGGCAGCGTGGTGTTCGTCAGCCGTGATGCGCGCTTCGCCCTGGTGGGCGACGTGGTGTTCAAGGGCTCGGTCGGCCGCACCGACCTTCCCGGCGGCAACCACGAGCAGCTGATCACCGCCATCATGGAGAAGGTGCTGCCGCTCGGCGACGACATCGCCTTCATCCCCGGCCACGGCCCCACCGGCACGCTCGGCGAAGAGCGCGTGTCCAACCCGTTCCTCCAGGGCTGAATCATGAACAAGCGCCGCATCGGCCGCTCCGACCTCACGGTCGCGCCCTTCTGCCTGGGGGGCAACGTCTTCGGCTGGACCGCCGACGAGGCGACGTCCTTCGCCATCCTCGACCGCTTCGTGGAACAGGGCTTCGACTTCATCGACACGGCGGACGTCTATTCCCGTTGGG
Organism: Beijerinckiaceae bacterium; assembly: GCA_022702015.1. Classification (GTDB taxonomy): domain Bacteria; phylum Pseudomonadota; class Alphaproteobacteria; order Rhizobiales; family Beijerinckiaceae; genus Methylobacterium. The sequence goes on from JAKONI010000032.1 coordinate 18,332, forward strand.
CGCCGGGCCATGCGGGGGGCGAGTCCGAGGCGGTGATCGGCCGCTGGCTCGCCGCGCGCCCCGGCGCCCGCGACAGGATCGTGCTCGCCACGAAGGTGGGGATGGACATGGGCGAGGCCGGCAAGGGCCTGTCCGCCGCCCATATCGAGCGGTCCTGCGAGGCGTCGCTGCGCCGCCTGCGCACCGACCGGATCGACCTCTACCAGTCGCATCTGGACGATGCCTCGGTGCCGCTGGAGGAAACCCTGTCCGCCCACGACCGGCTGGTCCGGGCCGGGAAGGTGCGGGTGATCGGGGCCTCGAACTACGAGGCCGGACGCTTGGGCGAGGCCCTGGCGGTCTCGCAGGCGAAGGGCCTCGTCCGCTACGAGTGCCTCCAGCCGGATTACAGCCTCGCCGCCCGGGGCTACGAGGCGGAGCTGGAACCCCTGTGCCGGTCCGAGGCGATCGGCGTCATCGGCTACTTCTCCCTGGCCGCCGGCTTCCTCACCGGCAAATACCGGGAGGCCGGGGCGGCGGCGGGGCGGGCGCGTGAGGCGCGGGTGGCGCCCTACCTGAACCCGAAGGGCTTCGCCCTCCTCGCGGTCCTCGATGCCGTGGCCGCCGAGCACGGGGCGAGCCCGGCCCAGGTGGCGCTGGCCTGGATCATCGCCCGGCCGGGCATCACGGCCCCCATCGCCAGCGCGACCTCGGTGGCGCAGCTCGACGAGGTGCTGGGCGCCGTGCGCCTTTCCCTCCCGGCCGAGGCCATCGCCCGGCTGGACACCGCGAGCGCGGGGGGAATCGCCGGCGGGGGCTAGCGCCCGGGCCGGCGCGGGGGAAGGCATCCACAGGCGTCCGCAAGGAGGTGGAGTCCGGCCATAAGTGCGTGCATCGGCAGCACAAAACCCCTATATTGCGCGAACAGGAAGCATGAGCAGGCAGGCGCCCTCGCCGCGTACACGCACCGCGCGAGGCGTTCGCCGCCTGCCCGAGGAATTTCATGGCCGATACCCCTTCGACCCAGCCTGCCGAGTACGGCGCTGAATCCATCCGCGTTCTCAAGGGGCTCGACGCCGTCCGTAAGCGCCCCGGCATGTATATCGGCGATACCGATGACGGGTCGGGCTTGCATCACATGGTCTACGAGGTGGTGGACAACGCCATCGACGAGGCGCTGGCCGGCCACGCCGACCTCGTGACCGTGACGCTCAACGCCGACGGCTCCTGCACCGTGACCGACAACGGCCGCGGCATCCCCGTCGACATCCACAAGGAGGAGGGCGTCTCGGCGGCCGAGGTCATCATGACCCAGCTGCACGCCGGGGGTAAGTTCGACCAGAACTCGTACAAGGTCTCCGGCGGCCTGCATGGCGTGGGCGTCTCGGTGGTGAACGCGCTCTCGCAGTGGCTGCGGTTGCGCGTCTGGCGCAACGACAAGGAGCACGCGATGGAGTTCCGCCACGGGGATGCCGTGGCGCCGCTGAAGGTGGTGGGGCCGGGCGAGGGCCGGCGCGGGACGGAGGTGACCTTCCTGCCCTCCACCGACACCTTCACCATGATCGAGTTCGACTATCAGACCCTGGAGAAGCGCCTGCGGGAGCTGGCCTTCCTCAATTCCGGCGTGCGCATCGTCATCACCGACGCCCGCCATGCCGAGAAGAAGCGCGAGGAGCTCTACTACGACGGCGGCATCGAGGCCTTCGTGCGCTACCTCGACCGGTCGAAGAAGCCGATCGACGGGGTGGCCAATCCGGTGGTGGTGCGCTCCGAGCGCGACGGCATCCGCGTGGAATGCGCCCTCTGGTGGAACGACTCGTTCAACGAGACGGTGCTGCCCTTCACCAACAACATCCCGCAGCGGGATGGCGGCACCCACATGGCGGGGTTCCGCGCCGCGCTCACCCGGCAGATCACGGGCTATGCCGACAGTTCCGGGGTGTCGAAGCGCGAGAAGGTCGCGCTCACCGGTGAGGATTGCCGCGAGGGCCTCACCGCCGTCATCTCCGTGCAGGTGCCGGACCCGAAGTTCTCGTCGCAAACCAAGGACAAGCTCGTCTCCTCCGAGGTGCGCCCGGCCGTGGAGAACGTGCTGAACGAGGGGCTCTCCACCTGGCTGGAGGAGAACCCGCAGCAGGCCCGCGCGGTGATGAGCAAGGTGGTCCTGGCCGCCTCGGCCCGGGAAGCCGCGCGCAAGGCCCGCGAGACCGTCACCCGCAAGGGGGCGCTCGACATCGCCTCCCTGCCGGGCAAGCTCGCCGACTGCCAGGAGCGCGACCCCTCGAAATGCGAGATCCTGCTGGTGGAGGGTGATTCGGCCGGCGGCTCGGCCAAGCAGGGGCGGGACCGGGCGTTCCAGGCGGTGCTGCCGCTGCGCGGCAAGATCCTCAACGTCGAGCGGGTCCGGGCGGACCGGATGCTCTCCTCGGCGGAGATCGGCACGCTCATCACGGCGCTCGGCGCCGGGATCGGCCGCTCCTCCACCGACCGGGAGGGCTTCAACCCGGACAAGCTGCGCTACCACCGCATCATCATCATGACCGATGCCGACGTGGACGGATCGCACATCCGCACCCTGCTGCTGACGTTCTTCTTCCGCCAGATGCCGGAACTGATCGACCGGGGGCACCTCTATATCGCGCAGCCGCCGCTCTATAAGGCCGAGCGCGGGCGCCGGGCGATCTACCTCAAGGACGAGCGGGCGCTGGAGGATTACCTGATCGAGCAGGGTGTCGAGGGGGCGGTGCTGCGCCTCTCGACGGGGGCGGAGTTCGCCGGACCGCAACTCCGGGCGCTGGTCGATGAAGCGCGGACCTTCCGCAGCATCCTCCAGGGCCTGCACACCCGCTACGACCGCTCCGTGGTGGAGCAGGCGGTGCTCGCCGGGGCCTTCGACGCCGACGTGGCCGAGAACCCCGCGGAGAGCGAGGTGCTGGCGGACCGGACCGCCAAGCGCCTCGACACCATCGCCGATGACATCGAGCAGGGCTGGCAGGGGGAGGCGTTCGAGGGCGGCTACCGCCTGAGCCGCACCCTGCGCGGCGTCCGCCAGGTGGCGACGCTGGATGCCGGCCTCGTGACCTCGCAGGAGGCCCGGCGCCTCGCGGACCGGGCCGACGCCTTCCGCGAGATCTACGGCGAGCCGGTGACGCTGGTCCGCAAGACGGACGAGACCATGCTGCACGGGCCGGTGGGGCTGTTCGAGGCGGTGATGGCCTTCGGCCGCAAGGGGCTCCAGCTCCAGCGCTACAAGGGTCTCGGCGAGATGACCGCCCAGCAGTTGTGGGAGACGACGCTGGACCGGGACGTGCGCTCGTTGCTTCAGGTGAAGGTGAAGGACGCCACCGATGCCGGCGACCTGTTCGTGAAGCTCATGGGCGACGTGGTGGAGCCGCGCCGGGAGTTCATCCAGGAGAACGCGCTCAGCGTGTCGAACCTCGACGTGTGAGGTGTGGATCCTCTCTCACACCCCATCCCAAGATCTCGACCGAAACGCCGGCGGCTCTCCCATCCTCCCCCTCATCCTGAGGTGCCGCACCTCAGGATGAGGGGAATGGGGGGGAGCGAGGGGCTTTCCAGTCAGGCTCCCGGAATGAGGGCATGGGTGCGAAGAGCCGTGCGACGGTCCCCGCGAAATGCCGAGACGGTCGGCGATCGTCTCATGTCGGCGCCGACTATTCCTCGATACTTCCGCGCCGCCGGTCCTGCGCCCGCCCCAGCCACAGGCTGTTGAACAGCCACAGGATCGATAGGGGCACCGCCACCACGGACACGCCGGCCGTCCCGAGACCCAGCCCTCCCAGGCCGGTGAAGGACCACGCCCCCGCCTGATCGCCGAGGCGGTAGACCACCGTGTCGATGAAGCTCTTGGCCTTGTAGCGGTCCTCCCGTGGGACCACGGTGAACAGCACCTCGCGGATCGGCCGGGCGATGGCGAAGTTGCCCGCCCGGCGCAGCACCTGGAAGGCGACGATCACCGCGATGGTCGGCGCGGTGGCCAGGGCCGCGAAGCCGAGGATGCTGAAGGCCGGCAGGATCGCCAGCGTCGCCCCGACCCCGATCCGCCCGACGATCCGCCCGGTGAGGAAAAGCTGCACGCCGAGCGTCAGCACGTTCACCGCGAGATCAACCCCCGCGAAGAAGGCCGTCTGCGATTGCCGGTCGGGGAAGCTGTGCTTGGCGATGCCCGCCTGTTCGAAATAGAGGAAGGTCGAGGTGATCGAGAACAGCAACAGGAACAGGGAGATGTTGAGGAGGTAGGGGGAGGCCAGCGTCCGGGTGATGCCGGACCAGACGCTGCCGCCGATGGCGGAATCCCGCGCCTCGCCCGCCGGCCCGGAGCCCGGCACCTCATGCAGTTGGTGCGCCAGCCGGGCCAGCCCGCGCATGGAGAACACCGCCGCCTCCAGGAGCACGACGGCGCAGAGCATCAGGCCCCAGGTGGGGACGTTCCTGGCGAGCCCGGCGGTGGTGGCGGAGCCGGCGATGGCCCCGAGCGTGGCCCCCGCCGCGATGAAGCCGAACAGCCGCCGGCCCTGCTCGTTGTTGAAGACATCGACGATGGTCGCCCAGAAGATCGAGACGACGAACAGGTTGAAGATCGACAGCCAGATGAAGAACACCCGGCCGATCCATACGTCCCAGTCCGGCGGGGCGAGGTACAGCGCGGCGGCGAAACCCAGGATGTTGAGGGCGAAGAAGCGATAGGTTAGCGGCACGAACCGCGCCCTCGGCATCCGCTTCACCAGCCACGCGAAGGGCAGGTTGAGGGTCAGCATTCCCACGAGGGTGGCGGTGAACAGCCAGGGCAGGTTCTCGATGCCCCCCGCGATGCCCATCTGGTCGCGGATCGGCCGCAGGACGTAGTAGGCGGCCAGGATCGAGAAGATGTAGGCCCAGGACCACGCCAGCGCCGGGCCTTCCCCCGGACGGATGTCGATCAGCCGGGCGAGGGCGCCCCGGGCGGGGGTGGCATCGGGCATGGGGGATGCCGCCCGGGCGTCCGCCTCCCTCACTTGCCGAGCCCGAGCTTCTCCTTCAATTCCGGCGCCGTGACGTCGTGGCCGAAGCCTGGGGTGCCCATGGCGAACTTGTCGGCGTCCTTCAGCGGACCGACGACCACCGGATCGAAGCCGGCGTCGCGGACCAGGGCTTCGGCGACCTTGATGGCCTGCGGGTCGTCCCCGGCGATCGGGATCGCCATGCGGCCGCCGCTGCGATCCTTGCCGCCGTTGGCGCCCTCCTTGGCGAAGATCTTGTAGTTCGCCGCATTGAACGCCCGGACGAGCTTCGCCCCGGGGAAGTACTTCGCGGAGGTGAGGCCGATGCCGTCCTTCTGCGCCTCGTTGTAGAGTTCGCCGTCGCGCCGCTCGGTGGCGTTGCCGGCATCAAGCACCACCTTCCCCTTGAGCAGGGGGTCGATCTCCTTGGACAGCTCCGGGTAAGCCTTGTACGGCACCGCCAGGAACACCGCGTCCGCGAACTTGATCGCCTCCTCCGGCGTTCCCGCCTTCGCCTTGGGGCCGAGTTCATCGACGAGGGGCTTGAGGTTCTCCGGGTGGCGCGAGGCGAACATCACCTCGTGCCCGTCCTTGACCCAGAGGCCGCCGATCGTCCCACCGATATTGCCGCCGCCGATGACGCCGATCTTGATCTTGCCCGTCATGTCCTCGGCGAGCGCCGGGGATGCGACGGCGGCGGCGAGCGTGAGGGCGAGGGCCGCCCGGCGCGAGAGGATGTCAAAGCGCATCGATGAAAGCTTCCATCTGCTGGCGCTGCCCGGCATCGGGCAGCGGATCGTGGGCGGCGCCGAGGTTGTCCTCGACGTAAGAAGCCTTGGCCATGCCGGGGATCGGGCACGTCACCGCCCGGTGGCCGAGGACGTATTTCAGGAAGAATTGCGGCCAGCTCGCGCAGCCGACCTCCTTCGCCACCGGGGGCAGATCCTTGCCCTGCACCGCCTTGAACAGCCGGTCGCGCCCGAAGGGCACGTTGACCATCACGGCGATGCCCTTGTCGGCGGCGAGCGGCAGGATGCGCTCGGCGGCGGCCCGGTTGTCGATGGCGTAGTTCACCTGCACGAAGTCCAGGGGCTCGGCGCGCATCACCGGCTCCAGCCCGTCGAACTGGTTGTCCCGCCAGACGGTGACGCCGACGTAGCGGATCTTCTTCTCGGCCTTGAGGTCGCGAAGGACGGCGAGGTTGGGTCCCGTGTCGATGAGGTTGTGGACCGCCACGAGGTCGATCGTGTCCGTCCGCATCCGCTTCAGGGAGCGCGCGAACTGCGCCCGGGTGTCGTCCGGTCCCCTCGTGTCGACCTTGCTCGCCAGGAACACCTGCCGGCGCAGGTCGCCGTCGGAGAGGATGAGGCCGAGCACGTCCTCGGCGGTGCCGTAGCTCGGGGCGGTGTCGATCACCCGGCCGCCGAGGCGCAGGAAGGCCTCCACCGCCTCGCGCAGGGGTTTCACCCGCTCGGCGGTCGGCTCGACCTCGTAGCGCCGGGAGGTGCCTATCCCGATCGCCGGCAGCATCTCGCCGGAGGAGGGGATCGGCCGGCGGAGCAGCGCCGGCTCCGCGCGGGCGGACCGGAGCGCCACGGGGGCGAGGGCGGCGGTGGCGAGCAGGGCGCGTCGGGAAACCGGCATCGGGCTGTCTCTCCAGGCGGGGAGGGAGACGGTCAGTCTTCCTCGGGTGGGTCCTCGAACTCGGCGCCCTCCGTGTCGGGGGCGATGCGGAACCGGTATTCGTCGATGGCGAGGAAGGCCCGGTGGGCGGCCTGGACGTCGATCCCGTCGCGCACGACGAGGGTCTGGAACTCGATGAACAGGCGCGCGATCCGCTCCTCGTCGGACAGGGTGGCGAGCGCGGAGGAACTGGCCCCCGCCCGCATGGCGAAAAGCTTGGCTTCCTGCGCCTGAGCGAGGGGCAGCACCACGACCTGTCCGGCGGTCTCGGGCCGCAGATCGGCCCAACGGGCCGGCGTCCAGGCGATAATGGCCTCGAGTTGCTTCATTGTGTCCGGTGTCCCGTCCCCCTGTCGCGCGGCGACGGCCGGGCCCGTCTGTAGGCCAGCGCCCGCCGCCATGGCAACGCGCGCGGGCCCGTATCCCGGGGCGGGGCGCCGGTCAGCGGGCCGCCTCGACCTGTCCGCGCAGCTCACCCTTGGGGTTCGCCGCCGTGTGCAGGTTGAAGTACACCCGGCCGGCCAGAAGGTCGGCGACCTTGGCGTCGTCCAGGGTGGCCTCGCCGGAGAACGGGCTCGCCTTGGCGTCCGCCGGGACGAGGACCCCGGCATTCTCGCCCGCCTTCGCCGGCCCGTGGAAATGCGCCGCCGTGACCGGGCCGGTGAGGCCGCTGTAGGTTCCGTTCCAGGTCAGGCGCTTGGTGGCGGGATCGAAGGTGGCGGTGACGTCGCCGGTGCCCTTCGAATCCGTGGGCGGCACCTCGCTCGCGGCGATGAGGTGGGCCGTGTAGCGGCTCTCCCCGCCGGCGGCGGAAGCGCCGGAGGCGGCGAGGATGGCGAGGATACCGAGCGAAGCAGCGCGAATGGTCATGGTCGTCTCCCCGTGGGACCCACGCGGGGCCCGGCTGGGCAGATAGGGGAACAGGGGCACGGCTTCCATCACGTTGTCGTCACGACGCGGACGTGGTGTCCTGGGCCGGTGAGAGGGGCGGGGGCGATGGACGCGAGGAACGAGGTCGCCGCCGAGGCGGGGCACCACGGCCGAGAGATCACGGTGCGGGGCATCGTGCTGGGCGCGGCGATCACGGTCGCCTTCATGGCGGCCAACATCTACATGGGCCTGAAGACCGGGATGACGTTCTCGTCCTCGATCCCGGCGGCCTTGCTCTCGATGGGCGCCCTGCGGCTCGTAGGGGGCGGCATCCTCGAGAACAACATTGTCCAGACCCAGGCCTCGGCGGCCGGCACCCTGTGCAACGTCATCCTCGTCCTGCCGGGCCTCGTGCTCATCGGGACGTGGCAGGGCTTTCCGTTCTGGGAGACGAGCCTCGTCTGCCTTGTGGGGGGCTGGCTCGGGGTGGCGTTCTCGATACCCCTGCGCCGGGCCCTCGTGAGCGGGAGCGCGCTGCCCTATCCCGAGGGCGTCGCGGCGGCGGAGGTGCTCCGCGCCGGCCATACCGAGGACGGGAAGGGCGGCCTCGCCACCCTCCTCACCGCCGCCGCCGGATCGGGCGTCGTCGCCTTCCTGACCGGGGGGCTGCGGGTCCTCTCGGAGGGGGTGCTCGGGGCCTTCGCGGTGGGGGGCGCCGCCTTCAGCGTGGGCAGCGGCTTCTCCCTCGCCCTGGTGGGCGTCGGCTACCTCGTCGGCATCGGGGCCTGCCTCGCCCTGCTCACCGGGGTGGTCATCGCCTGGGGTCTGCTCGTCCCCCTGCTCACCGCCGTCACGCCCACCGGCCTGCCCCCTGGGGAGGCGGCGCAGGCGGTCTGGGCGGGGCAGGTGCGGCTGGTGGGCGCCGGCATCATCGCCGTGGGCGGGTTCTGGACGGTGGCGGCCCTGGTGCGGCCCATCCTCGGGAGCATCGCCGCCGCCGCCGGGGCTGCCCGCCGCCCCGCGCGGGACCTGCCGCGCCAGGAGCGCGACTTGCCGATCCGGTGGGTCGGGATCGGTGCCCTGGCGCTCTCCGTGCCGCTGGCGGCCCTGTTTCTCAGCTTCAGCCTGTCGGCGGGGCTCTCCCTGTCGGCGGCGGCGGGGGTCACGGCGGCCGGGACGCTGTTCTGCTTCGTGTTCGGGGCCGCGATGGCGGCGGTGTGCGGCTATCTCGCGGGGTTGCTCGGCTCCTCCACCAGCCCGATCTCGGGGATCGGCATCCTCGCGGCCATGGTCGGCGCGCTGGCGGTGCCGGCGGTGCTGGGCGTGCGGGCGGACCCGGACTTGCAACGCTTCGGCATGGCGGCGGTCCTGCTGGCCGCCTCGGTCATCGTCACCGCCTCCTCGATCGCCAACGACAACCTCCAGGACCTGAAGACCGGGCAGATCGTCGACGCGACCCCCTGGCGGCAGCAGGCGGTGCTATTGCTCGGGGTGGCCGTGGGCTCCCTGGTGATCGTGCCGCTGCTGTCGCTGCTGTACAACGCCTACGGGTTCGTGGGCGCCCTGCCGCGCCCGGGGATGGACCCGCGCGAGGCCCTGGCCGTGCCGCAGGCGTCCCTCGTGACCCAGATCGCGCAAGGGATCGTCCACGGGACCCTGCCCTGGCCGATGCTGGCGCTGGGGGGCGTCATCGGCCTCGGCGCGGTGGGGCTGGAGATGGCGCTGAAGCGCCGGGGCCTGAGCTTTCCGGCGCTGACCGTCGGCATCGGCATGTACCTCCCCCTGTCGGTGGAGGTGACGATCGGCGTCGGCGGTGTGCTGGGCTTTCTTTGCGAGCGGGCCCTGCGGCGGCGGAACGGGGCGGCGGTGGAGCCCGCCCGGCGCAAGGGCGTCCTCATCGCCTCCGGCCTTCTGGTCGGAGAGAGCTTCGTGGGCGTCGCCCTCGCGGCGGTGGATGCTGCCTCGGGCCGCACGGGGACCCTCTCCCTGGCGCGGACGCCGCTCGCCGGCGCGGCTGACTGGCTCGGCCTCCTCGTCTTCGCAACGGGCCTCGGCCTCCTCGCCGCCGCCCTCCTGCGCCCCGGACCCGAAGAATCGCGGTGAACGGTCCCACGGGCCGTTGACAATAAGCGCCCCCGCTTTTTATACCCCGCCGGTCGCTCGCCGCCTCTCAAGGGCAGGCGGCGCATTGGGGCGGGGTAGCTCAGCTGGTTAGAGCAGAGGAATCATAATCCTTGTGTCGGGGGTTCAAATCCCTCCCTCGCTACCAAAGTTTTCGAAGCCCCGCCAAATCTTTGACGGGGCTTTTCGTTTGCCTCGCTTCCTGCGAATTTAGGCTTAAAATCCTAGCGAGGGCCGGAAATGATCGTGTGGGCGAGATTGTTCGCTGGGAGCTTCGAGACCACCCTGGCGCACTTCCAGCGCGATCCTCCGCACCGCCATGACCGGACAGAGCCGCACCGTGCGCACCCCTGGCCACGTCCAAGCCGAGCGCGACCCGCTGTTCCAACCTATTTGGAACGGGGCGACCCACAGAGCCGAGCAGGGGTTCTCAGCCAAGGCGCACACCTTCGAAACCTGACCTGACCGGCATTTTCGGACCGAGCTGGGTCGGTCGCGGAATGGCAGCCCGGGGTTGGGTTCCGCCGGCCCGCTGTCGCGCGACGGACGGAGCAAGGCGGGCGCCACGGTTGAGGCGCCGTTGGATTTCGTCCCGGACCCCTTGCGATATCCAGGCTCGCCTGCAATTATAAACCGAATGGTTGAGCATCTGCCCGCAACCCTGAATGGCGTCTTTCACGCCCTCGCCGACCCGACCCGCCGGGCGATGGTGCATCATCTCGCCTCCGGTGAGCGCACCGTCTCGGAATTAGCCTCACCGCACGCGATGTCGCTGGCCGCCGCCTCCAAACACGTCCGCGTGCTCGAACAGGCGGGCCTTCTCCGCAGGGCAATCGAAGGGCGGGTCCATCGCTGCTCGCTGGAGCGTCAGCCCCTCGTGCAGGCGTTCTCATGGCTGCGAGCCTACACCGATTTCTGGGACGCGCGTTTCGACGCCCTCGAAGATCTTCTGAATGCCGGGGACGACGATGACCGAGCCTGAACCTGCCGTCGTCCTCGTTCGCACGTTCCGGGCAACCTGTGAGAAACTCTACCGGGCTTGGACCGACCCGGTCATGGTCCAGCGCTGGCTCGCACCGGGGCCGAACGTGGTCGAGCGAGCCGAGACCGATCTCCGGGTCGGCGGTCACTTCCGGTTGGAGACGCGGGGCCCCGACGGCACCCAGCACCGGATCAGCGGGCGTTACCGCGAACTCGAACCAGGACGTCGCATCGTCCAGACCTGGGTCTACGACGGCCCACTCGACCTGCTGCCGGGCGAGGAAACGGTGCTGCAAATCGACTTTAGCCCACAGGACGACGGCACCAGCGAGATGCGCCTGATCCATCGGCGGATCGCCCGGGACGACGTCCGGGAAGCTTACCGGGGGGATTGGCCGAGCTGCTTCGACAAGCTCGACCGCGTTCTGCATTAGAGCCATTCCTGTAATCCCCGGATCACGGAAGGCGCTTTTATCCATCGTCTCTACAGTGTTCCCTTACGCCGAACCGCCATCCGCTTCGGCGAAAAACGCTCTCAACGAACAAAAACGAGGAAACGCCATGCCGATACAACGCTCACCCGCGCCGCTCCGGCGCGGGATCGTCAAGCTGTGGTTCGCGCTCGACGCCATCGTCGCGCTGGCCCCGCCCCTCTACTGGGCCGCCGACGGCCGCACGACCCCGATCGCCGGGATCCCCGCCGCGCTGTTCTACTTCCTGGCCGTCAGCCTCTGCATCACCGCGAGCCTGATCGCCGCCTACGTGCTCGACGCGACCGATGAAGGGGTCGCGGCATGATCGTCACCTTCGGCCTGCTCGCCCTGTTCTTCGCCAGCGTCGTCGGTGTGCTCCAGCGCAACCGCACCGTCGATCAATCCTTCACGGACTATGCCGTGGGCGGCCGCTCCTTCGGTGCGCGCTACCAAGCGATGTCGTTCCTCAACACCTGGTACCCGGGATCGATGTTCACCGCCTTCGGTGCGCTCTCGGTCACGGCCGGGGTGATGTCGTTCTACGTGTTGTCCTACTCGCTCCTGACCGTGGTGCTGCTGTTCGTGCTCGCCAGACCCGTCTGGATCTGGGGCAAGGCCTACGACCTGCGCACCCAGGGCGACCTGTTCGCGCTGCGCTACGGCTCGCGCCACATCCGCACGGTCGCGGCCCTGATCGGCATCGTCTCGGGCCTGCCCTGGCTGGTGCTCGGCATGCAGGCGCTCGGCAACCTGTTCCAAGCCATGTCGCTCGGCACGCTCTCGTTCTCGACCTCGGTCGTGGTGGGCGTGCTGGTGATCGCCCTGCGGCAGGTCTGGACGGTGCGTATGGGTATGCGCGGCGTCGTCATCTCCGATTACCTCCAGGGGATCGTCGCCTATATCGGCGGTGGCCTGATGCTGGTCGGCCTGATCGTCTGGCTGATGGTGGCCCATGGCAGCACGCTCGGCACCCTCGACCCGAAGATGTTCGCGATTCCGAGCTTCGGCTCCAAGGAGGGGCCGCTCTACCTGTTCGCGCTGATGTTCACCGGTGCGCTCGGGGGCTGGTGCTGGCCCTACATCTTCGTGCGCCTGTTCACGGCCGATGGGGTGCGCAGCCTGAAGAAGTCGGCCGCCCTCGCCGTGCCGCTGACCTTCCTGTTCGGCGTCGCGCTCCTGATCTTCGGCATGCTCGCCTCCAAGGTGCCGGAGGCGGTGGCCAAGCCCGACGACGTCTGGTTCATCGTCTCCCATCAGGCCGGCGGTCTCGTGCTGCTGGGCCTTGCCGGGGTGGTGCTGCTGGCGGCCTCGATGGGGCATACGGACGGCAACATCCAGGCCTACGGCGCGCAACTCGCCAACGATCTCGTGGGCAACTACGTCCGGCTCGAACAGCGGCAGATGATCGTCATCGCCAAGGTCGGCATGTTGCTGCTGACCCTGCTCGCCTCCTGGCTCGCCACCCTGACGCTTCCGGCGCTGTTCTCGCTCGCCGTGCTGGCCTACCAGGGCATCATCCAGCTCTCGATCCCGCAGTTCCTGGGCATCTTCTGTAGGCGCGGGAACCGACAGGGCGCCTTCGCCGGCATGATCCTGGGCTTCGTCACGGCGGTCGGGCTGGAGGTCGCCTACGGCGGGCATTTGCCATTCGGCTACGGCTTGACGTCAGGCTGCTTCGGCTTGGCCGTGAACCTGCTCGTATACGTGGCGTGCGCTTACCTGTTGCCGCACTCCGCAGAGGAGCAGCGGCGCGTCGACGACCTGTTCACGGTCATCGACGCGAACAGGGAAGGAAGAGTCGCCGTGACCCCTCAGGGTCGGCCGGCAATGGCTTGAGGAGGTCCGCGATGGGAAGTTTCTACACGCCCGAACAGAGGTCGCTGCAGGACCGCTTCGGCACGCGGCGATTGGCGGACACGCAGGAGCGCGTGATCGTCACCGAGCGGCTGTCGGAGGCCGACCGGGCGTTCATCGCGGAACGCGACATGGTGTTCCTGTCGACGGTGGATGCCACGGGCCAGCCGACCGTGTCCTACAAGGGCGGTGCGCCGGGCTTCGTGCGGATCGACGGGGATGAGTTGCTTCTGCCCTGCTACGACGGCAACGGCATGTTCCTGTCGATGGGCAACGTCACGGAGGGGGCCCGGGTGGGCCTCCTCTTCATCGACCTCCAGACGCCCCGGCGGCTGCGGGTGCACGGGGTCGCGCGCCTGGACGAGACCGTTCCCGTCCCGGGCGCGGCCATGGTCATGCGCATCCGCCCGACGCGGATCTTCGTGAACTGCCCCCGCTACGTTCATCGGTACCGGCGCGAGGACAGCTCACGCTACGTGCCCGATGCCCGAGGGGACGCACCGGTCGCCGAGTGGAAGCGGCTGGCGTTCCTGCAGGAAGACCTGCCGCAGGCGGATCGCGAGAGCGTGGCGGCTGTCGGAACCATCACTCAGTCCGAATACGAGGCGAAGGTCGGT
>JAKONI010000044.1 GCA_022702015.1 Beijerinckiaceae bacterium
GTCGTGATCCCGAAGAACGAGTTCACGTCGGCGCCCGAGCCCATGGTGAAGAAGTGGTGCAGCCACACGAGGTAGGCGAGGATGGTGATGACCACCAGCGCGTAGACCATCGAGGTGTAGCCGAACAACCGCTTGCCGCAGAAGGTCGAGGTGATCTCCGAGAACACGCCGAAGGCCGGCAGGACGAGGATGTAGACCTCCGGGTGCCCCCAAATCCAGATGAGGTTAAAGTACAACATCGAGTTGCCACCGAGGTCATTCGTGAAGAAATGGAACCCGAGGTAGCGATCGAGGGACAGGAGGACGAGGACGGCGGTGAGGATCGGGAAGGCCGCCACGATCAGGATGTTGGTGCAGAGCGACGACCAGACGAAGATCGGCAGCTTCATCATGGTGAGGCCCGGCGCGCGCATCTTCACGATGGTCGCGATCAGGTTGATGCCGGACAAGGTCGTCCCGATGCCGGCGATCTGCAGGGCCCAGATGTAATAGTCCACGCCGACGCCGGGGCTCATCGCCGCCCCGGACAGGGGCGGATAGGCGAGCCAGGTGGCCCGGGAGAACTCGCCGACGAACAGCGAGACCATCACGAGCATGCCGCCGGAGACCGTCATCCAGAAGCTGAAATTGTTCAGGAACGGGAAGGCCACGTCGCGGGCGCCGATCTGCAGCGGCACCGCGAAGTTCATGAGACCCGTGACGAAGGGCATCGCCACGAAGAAGATCATGATCATCCCGTGGGCGGTGAAGATCTGATCGTAATGGTGTGGCGGCAGGAAGCCCTGCTGGTCACCGAAGGCGATGGATTGCTGCGCGCGCATCATCAGCGCGTCGGCGAAGCCGCGCAGCAGCATGATCATCGCGAAGATGCAGTACATGATGCCGATCTTCTTGTGGTCGATCGACGTCACCCAATCCCGCCACAGGGGTCCCCAGAAGCGGAAGTAGGTGATCGTGGCGAGCACGGCGAGGCCGGCCACCGCCACGCCGGCGAAGGTCATAAGCAGAATCGGCTCGTGATACGGGATGTCCTCGATCGTGAAGCGACCGAAGATCAGCTGCTGAAGGTTGACGTTGTCGAACATTGAATCGGACCGTTGAGAAGGTTCGAAGGCGGCCGTCGCGTTGGAGAACTTGTATCCTTCGCGCCGGCCCGTCTCACTGGTTCACTTCGTCACTGGTTGAAGCGGGTCATTCGTTCAGCTGTTTGGGTGCGACCTGATCGCCGTTCGGCGTTTCCGTGTTGGCGTTGGGCTGAGCCTTGTCCGGTCGCTGGCCGCGCGAGTCGGGGTCGCCCATGTCCGGCCGGGGCTTCATGCCCTCGGGCTGGGTCTGCCCATGGGGTGTCCGGCCGGCCGCCGTCCCGGTTGCGCCGGGCGGCTCATGGCCCTCCCGGGCGAAGTGGTTGTCGTAGCGCAACCGCTTATAGTTCTCCTCGCCCTCGGCGCCGCCCTGGCCGCCACGGGCGTCGATCGCCATCATCTCCGACACGCACATCTGACCCTGGCGGGTGCAGAGGCCGATGATCTTGGTGTAGAGGCCGTCCGCATAGGACTTGAAGTAGCGGGCCGGCTCCGCCTCGGTGGGCTCGGAGAGCTTGAGGTAGGCGTCCATGTTCAGGTCGCCGCCCTCCGCCTTGGCCTTGGCGACCCAGGCGTCGAAGTCCTTGTCGGCGGCGCCGCGGAACTTGAAGAACATGTTTGAGAAGCCGGTGCCGCTGTAGTGGGCGGAGCGCCCCTCCGAGTCGACGGCCTTGTTGATGACCGCGTGGAGCTTCGTCTCCATGCCCGGCATGGCGTAGATCATGCCCGCCAGCGTCGGCACGTAGAACGTGTTCATCACGTCCGTCGCGGTGATCTTGAAGGTCACAGGCCGGTCCACCGGCACGACGAGGTCGTTGACCGTGGCGATGCCGTATTGCGGGTAGAGGAACAGCCACTTCCAGTCCATGGCGATCGCCTCGACCTGGAGCGGCTCGACATTCGCCGGCAGCGCGCGCTTGGCGTCGAGGCGGGTCAAGGGCCGGAACGGATCGAGGGTGTGGGTGCCGATCCAGGTCAGCGCGCCCAGCGCGATGATGATCAGCAGCGGCGCCGTCCAGATCAGCACCTCGAGCTGGGTCGAGTGGTGCCAATCGGGGTCGTAGACGGCCTTCTCGTTGTTGGCCCGGTAGTGCCACGCGAAAATCAGCGTGCAGATGATCACCGGCACGATGATCAGCAGCATCAGCCCGGTGGAAGCCAGCACGAGGTTGCGCTGCTGCTCGGCGATGAAGCCGTCCGGTTTGAGGACGACCATGTTGCAGCCGCCGAGCAGGGTCAGTAGCGGAAGCGCCAGCAGGGGCACGAAGCCGCGCCGGGGGCTCCTTTTGCGGCCTGTGGCGGCCTGGATCGGATCCGGTCGAAGGGTCGAAGAACTCACTGCTCTCGTCTCGTCATCCCGTGCCGCTGGCGCGGCATCGCCGGCCGGCAGGAGCCGGCCCCTCAAGTCTGCAGTACGACCGCGCCGCAGGCGCGATCGGTTACATCTGTCGCAGCTCGGACCGGTCGATGAACAGGGCGGCCAGGGAGCAGGCCGCGCCCGACAGCAGGTAGACCCCCACGATGGCGAGACCGAACTGCTCCGACAGGTAGAGGGCGACCAGCGGCGCGAACCCCGCGCCGAAGAGCCATGCGAAGTCCGAGGTCACGGCGGCGCCGGTGTAGCGGTAGCGGTTACCGAGGCGCGCCGTCACGGCTCCTGAGGACTGGCCGTAGGCGAGCCCCAGGAGCATGAAGCCCGTCGTCACGTAGATCGTCTGGCCGATGGCGCTCTCGCCGAACAACAGGGGCGCCAGGATCGAGCCCATGGCGAACAGGCCGATCAGGCCCGCGCTCATGATCAGGGTGGAGCGACGGCCGATCTGATCGGCGATCAGGCCCGAGGCGGCGACGGCACCGATGCAGATGATGGCGCCGGAGAACTGCACCATCAGGAACTCCCCGGTCGACCGATCGGTGTTGAGGGAGAGCCAGGCGATCGGGAAGATCGTCACTAGATGGAACAGGGCGAAGGCCGCCAGCGGGACGAAAGCCCCGAGTAGCAACTCCTTGACATGGGAGCGGAACAGCTCCGAGACCGGCACCGGCGACAGCTTGTCGGTGTCCATCATGCGGGCGAACTCGTCCGTCGCCACGAGGCGCAGGCGGGCGAAGAGGGCCACCACGTTAATGGTGAAGGCACAGTAGAACGGAAAGCGCCAACCCCAGTCGATGAAGTCTTCGGGCGACAGGTTGACGATGAAGAACGAGAACAGCGCGCTCGCCACCATGAAGCCGATCGGCGCGCCGAGCTGCGGGATCATGGCGTACCAGCCCCGCCGGTCCTTGGGGGCGTTCAGGGCGAGGAGGGAGGCGAGCCCGTCCCAGGCGCCGCCCAGCGCCAGCCCCTGCATCACCCGCAGGGCCGCGAGGAGATAGACCGCCGAGATGCCGATCGAGTCATAGCGCGGCAGGAAACTGATCGCCGCCGTCGATCCCCCGAGGAGGAACAGCGCGGTGGTCAGCTTCACGCCACGCCCGTGACGCCGGTCGATCGCCATGAACAGGGCCGTGCCGAAGGGCCGGGCCACGAAGGCGAGGGCGAAGATGCCGAAAGCGTAGAGCGTGCCGGTGCGCGCGTCCACGAAGGGGAAGAACACCTTCGGGAACACCAGCACGCAGGCGATGCCGAACACGAAGAAGTCGAAGTACTCGGAGGCCCGTCCGATGACGACCCCCATGGCGATCTCGCTGGGCGCGACCTTGTGGTCGGCCATCGCCCGTTGCGCGTCGCGTTCGAGCCCGGTGCTCGAGGAGATGGATGTGTTTGCGCTCATGTCGTCGGCTGCCGCCCTCATCGCCCGTTGCGATTCCGACCGGAGTCGCCTCTTGCGGCATGTCGCGCCGCACTGCAACAGTCCCTGGGAGCATGGCCGCTCCGCATGGGAAAGAACCTTTAGCCTTTGCCCGTTCTCGGCGCGATAACCTACCCCTATGAATCGGGTTCCCGCGACGAGTTTTCACCCTCCGCCCGTCGGTTCCGGTGACGCATGGGAGTGCTTTGACACCTCGGAAGGCAGCGTCTATCCCGCGCCGCACCGGTGGCGTCGGTCGATGCGGCAGACGGCCTCACCGAGTCCCCATGATGCGGAACAGGGTTCTTATGGTCAGCCGTTCCTTCGGGAAGGCCGCGCGACGCCTCAGGCGCCATGTGAAGAGCCTTCGGAACTCCTCCCTGTTCGATGAAGCCTTCTATCGCGGACAGGGTCCCCGGACCGGCTGGCGCTCGGCCCTCACGCATTTCGTCCTGGCGGGAAACGACGAACCGTTCTGGCCCAACCCGCTCTTCGATCCGCAATGGTACCTGACACGGTATCCGGACGTCCGCGCCACCGGGCGCAACGCCCTGGTGCATTACGTCGAGCATGGCGAGGCGGAGGGCCGCCAGCCGAACGCCCTGTTCAGCCCCGCCTGGTACGCCGAACGGTACGGCCTCCCATCCCGCGCGGGCGCCCTCGCCCACTACCTTCGGATCGGGCGGCAGGCGGGGGTCAAGCCGGCGGCGTCCTTCAACCCGCAGGCCTATCTCGATTCGCGACCGGATCTCGCGATCACCCTCGCGGACGCCTTCCTGCACAGGGTCCGCGGGGGCGGCCCGTTCGTCCCCAAACGGGATGCCTCCCCCCCGGTGAGCCTCCCCGCGGCGGAACCCGAAACCTACCGGTACATCGCCCCCCTCCCGCCCACCGACCTTCGGGAGCGGATCGCCGGGTTGGGAGAAGCCCCGACCTTCTCGGTGGTGACCCCGGTCTACAACGTGCCGCCGCGCTTCCTCGAGGCCGCCGTCGCCTCGGTGGCCGCGCAATGGTATCCCCATTGGGAACTGGTGCTCGTCGACGATGCCAGCACCGATCCGGCCACCCGCGCGTGCCTCGACCGGATCGACGACCCCCGCATCACCGTGTCCCGCCAAGACCGCAACGGCGGGATTGCCGCGGCCACCAACGCCGCCCTCGACCGCGCCCGGAACGACTACGTCGTGTTCCTCGACAACGACGACGTCCTGACCCCGGACTGCCTCTACGAGCTTGCCCGCGCCATCGCGGAGACCGGGGCCGACTACCTCTACAGTGACGAGGACAAGATCGACGCCGAGGGCGTCTCGTCCTCGCCGTTCTTCAAGCCATCATGGTCCCCCGACACCATGATGAGCATCATGTACACCTGCCACGTCTCCTGCGCCCGGCGCAGCCTGGTCGCGGCGGTGGGCGGGCTGCGCTCCGGCTATGACGGGGCACAGGATTACGATCTCGTGCTGCGGATGACGGAGCGGGCGAACCGCATCGCCCACGTTCCGAAGGTCCTCTATCACTGGCGCATGCTGCCCTCGTCCCTCGCGGCGAGCGGATCGGCCAAACCCTATGCCCACGAGGCGGTGCGCCGCCTGAAGGAGGATGCCCTGCAACGCCGGGGCCTCCGGGGAACGGTGGAGCCCGTGAAGGACATGCCGGGACAGTTCCGCGTGAACTACCATCCCCGGCCCGGCACCGCCGTCTCGCTGGTGATCCCCACCCGGAACAACGGCCAGCTCGTCCAGACCCTCGTTGCCTCGGTCCGGGAGCGTTCGACCTGCCGCGACATCGAGATCGTCCTCATCGACAACGGCAGCACGGAGCCGGAGACCCTGGCGACCCTGTCGCGTCTCTCCGGCGAGGGGGTGCGGGTGATGACCGACTCCCGCCCGTTCAACTATTCCGCCCTCAACAACAGCGGCGCGGCGGCGGCGCGGGGCGACATCCTCGTCTTCCTCAACGACGACATGGAGGTCGTCACGCCGGACTGGATCGAGCGGCTGGCGGGCTATGCCCAGGTGCCCCATGTCGGCGCCGTCGGTGCCCGGCTCAGCTACCCGGACGGCCGCGTGCAGCATTGCGGGCTCGTCAACCTCGCGCATGGGCCCGGCCATGCCTTCTACCGGGCCGAACGGGGTCCGCCGCGCTACTACGGGCGCGACACCCTGGAATACGATTGGATCGCCGTGACCGGCGCCTGCCTCGCGATCGAACGCACCAAGTTCGAGGCGATCGGCGGCTTCGATCCGGCGTTGCCGATCGCCTACAACGACGTCGATCTCTGCTTCCGTCTGGTCGAGGCCGGCTTGTACAATGTCGTGTGCCAGACGGTGGACCTGGTCCATCACGAATCGGTGAGCCGAGGATCGGACGTCAGCCCGGCCCGGCTGGCCCGGCTGCGGAGCGAATCGCGGCGGCTCTATGCCCGGCACCCGCGTTTCTTCGGCCACGATCCCTTCTTCAGCCCGAACCTGCACCCGAACAACGTGCACTTCGTGCCCAATCCCAATTGATGGTCGGGCCAGCGCGTCCCCGACCGTTGCCTGGAGTCACCATGACGCAAACCCTCGACCTGTCGGACGCCCCCGTGGACCAGCCCGGCGCCCGGATCGCCGGGGCTTGTGCCGGCGCGAAGGTCGTGTCGTTCGATGTCTTCGACACCTTGTTCTACCGGCTCCTGCCGGAACCCGAGACGGTGTTCGACCTCGTCGGCGAGCGTTTCGGGATCTTCGGCTTCCGCGACCTCCGGGCCGTGGCCCAAACGGCCGCCTTCGCCGAGATGCACCGGAAGGGCGAGCGCGAGGTGACGCTCGACGGGATCTATGCCTGCCTGCCGGCTCTCGCCACGCCAGCCGATGTCCTGAAGCGCGCCGAGTGGGACTTCGAACTCCTCGTGCTGCGCCCGAACCCCGAGGTGCGGGCCGCCCTGGAGACCTGCCGAGCCCGGGGCCAGACCTGCGTCGCCACCTCGGACATGTACCTGCCGCTCTCCTTCTTCGAGGAGCTGTTCGCCCGCCACGGGATCGCCCTGGACGGGGTTTTCGTCTCGGCCGACGTGCAGATGACGAAGCGGGACGACGGTGCCTTGTTCCGGCACGTGGCCGAGGTCACCGGCGCGGCGCCGGGCGAGATCTGCCATGTCGGCGACAACGCCTTCTCGGACGTGCAGCGGGGTAACGAGCAGGGCCTGCGGACCCTCCTCTACAGTCCTCCCGTCCCGGTGCCGACCGCCTTCGATCCGGCGGCCGTCGGGCGCGGCATCCAGGCCGCAGCAGTGGCCGGACTCGCCCGCTCGCAGGCCTTCGAGCCCGGCCGCTCGCTGTGGTGGCGCCACGGCTTCTCCTACGGGGGCCCGGCAACCCTCGCCTTCCTGCACTGGTTGCGGGAGAAGGCGGAGCGTGATCGGCTCGACCGTCTGCTGTTCCTGTCGCGGGACGGCTACACCCTGCACGCCCTGTGGAAGTCGTCTGTCCCGGCGGCCTATTTCCACTGCTCGCGGATCTCGCTGACGCTCGCCATGATCGACGAGGAGAACTTCACCGACCACCTTCCCCTTTTCCTGTCGGGCTCGGACGGCCTGCGGCTCCGGGAGGTGTTCGACCGGATCGGTGTCGAGCCCCCGGGCCCCGACCTGCTGGAGCCCCTGGGCCTCGACCCGGCGACGATCTTCAGCCCCGAGACTCGCGGCGCCTTCGCGAAGGCGGTGGTGGCATGGCGCTGGCAGATCCTGAAGGTCTGCCGCGAGTGCCGCCGGGGCCTTCACGCCACCTGCCTCGCCGCCGGGCTGCGCGAGGGCGATCGCGTCGGCATCGTGGACGTGGGATGGGGGGGCAGCACCCAGGAGGGGTTCGCGGGCAGCGTCGCGAAGATGTTCGACCTGGATCTCCGGGGCTATTACCTGTGCCTGCGCGAGCAAGCCCGGTGCGAACGGCCGCACCTCGTCATGGACTCGCTGATCGATGAGAGCTTCGGCAACACCATGAGCGAGCGCGTCTTCGCCGAGCGCGTCGCCGTGGAACTGTTCTTCTCGGCGCCGCACGACTCGGTGATCGGCTACCGCCTGCGGCCGGACGGCTCCGTGGACTGCATCGGAGACCCGGGACGGGGGGCGGATCCCCGGGCACGGGAGATCGCCACCGAGATCGACTGCGGCGCCCGGGACTTCGTCACGCGGGCCGAGGCGTTCTTCCGGCACCTGCCGGTGGAGCCCGGAGCCCACGCCCTGCTCGGGCCGCTCCTCCGGCTCGTCACCGCGCCGGAGCCGGAGGAGGCGGAGGCCCTGGGCGGCCTCTGGAACTTCGACGCCTGGGGCAGCAGCGTCGAATTCCGCAGCTACATCGCGCGGATCGGCGCCGGCGACGACCTCGTGCGCGGCGATGGCTGGCCGGCCGGGCTCGCGGCCCTGCGCCGGGAGGCTTCCGCCGTCACACCCGGTAATGGGCGGAGTTCCGCGACAGGTTGACGTTGTAGTACGGGTCGGCCCTGAGCTCCGGTCCCCAGCGGTCGAGCATGAGGGTCATCTCGGCCTGGAAGCGGGCCCGCTTCTCGGGGGTGTCCTCGGGGCCGCGGCTCTTCGATTCGTGGTGGACCAGCGTCGCGAAGGGGGTCCACACGATCCGGTAGCCGGCCCGGCGGACCTTCAGGCACAGGTCGACATCGTTGAAGGCGACCTTGAGCCCCGTCGCGTCGAAGCCTCCGACCTCGGCGAAGACCGAGGCCCGCATGGCGAGGCAGGCCCCCGTGACCGCCGAGACCTCGTGGGTCAGCACCATCCTGGCGAAGTAGCCGGGATCGGAGTCGGGCATCCCGAGGTGGCTGTGCCCGGCGACGCCGCCGATGCCGAGGACGATGCCCCCGTGCTGGATCGTCCGGTCGGGGTAGAGGAGCTTGGCCCCCACCGCCCCGATTCCCGGCCGCACCGCGTGGCGGACGATCTCCGTCAGCCAGCCCGGCTCCAGCACCTCGATGTCGTTGTTGAGGAACAGCAGCACCGTCCCCCTCGCTGCCGCCGCCCCCCGATTCGACAGGTCGGCAAAGTTGAACGGGCCCGGCACCGGCACGACCCGGACCCGGGGGTCGCCGGCTTGGCGGGCGAAGAGGGCCGCCGTCTCCGGCTCCCGGCTGTCGTTGTCGACGATCACGACGTCGAGGCTGGGATAGTCGGTGCCCGCGAGGAGGCCCTCGAGGGTCACCGCCAGCAGGTCGGCCCGGTCCCGGGTCGGGATGACCACGGAGACGACGGGCGGCGGCACGGGCAGGGGGTACACCAGGCGATTGAACCCCCCGGGGCCGCGCTCGGCCCGGGCGCCCGAGGGGGCGACGGCCTCGGCCAGGGCGGCGAGGCGGGCCGCCTCCGCCCGGGCGAGGGCCCGGTCGGAGAAGGTGCCCGAGCCCCCCGCCGCCCGCCAGTGATAGAGCACCCGGGGCACGTGGCGGATCCGCGCCGGATCGAGCCCGGCGGTCAGGCGCAGGAGGAGGTCGTGGTCCTGACTGCCCTCGAAGCCGGGGCGCAGGCCCCCGAGGTCCCGCAGGGCGTCGGTCCGCACGGCGGTCAAGTGGTTGATGTAGTTCTGACCGTAGAGCAACTCGCGGTCGAAGGCCGGCTTGAAGTGCGGCTCGAACCGGCGCCCCCGCCCGTCGATCTTGTCCTCGTCGCTGTAGACGAGGACCAGGGCGGGATCCTGGCGTGCGGCCCGGGCGACCTCGTAGAGGGCGTCCTCCGCCAGGGCGTCGTCGTGGTCCATGAAGGCGCACCAGAGCCCCGTGGCCATCGCCAGGGCATCGTTGGTGGCCCGGGCGATGTGCCCGTTCTCCCCCCGGCGCAGCACGCGGATCCGCGGGTCGGCGGCGGCGGCGCGGGCGAGCCGGCGGCCCACCGCCGGATCGGTGGAGGCGTCGTCGACGGCGCAGAGCTCCCAGTGGGGATAGAGCTGGGCCCGCAGGGAGGCGAGGGCGGCGGCGAGCACCTTCGGCGCCGGATTGTGGACCGGCATCAGCACGGAGATCGTGGGTGGATCGACCCAGCCGGCGATCTCGGCGGCGACGGCCGCCCGCTCCGGGGGCCGCCTCCGGTGGGTGCGGATCCACTGCCGGTAGCCCCCCTCCCGGCGGCTGCGCAGGGCCCGCTCGAGGAAACCCCGGGCCCGGACCTTCTTGCCGCGCAGGCGCCACCCGATGGCCGAGAGCGTCAGGCCCGGTTCCCGGAGGAGGGCGCGCCAGACCAGTTGGGGGCGCCCGAGGCGGCGGATCCGGGGGGTCGGCGGGATCGCGGGCGCCGGGCCGGGGCGGGGGGCGATGCGCAGGGCCGCCGCGTCGGGGGGCACCCGCCCGGTCCAGGCGGAGACGCCCCGGCCCAGGGCCTCCTCGTCGAGCAGCCGGCCGGGCCTCCCATCTGGTCCGAGGAAGGCGAGGAGGACGCCCGCCCCGGTCCCGGCCGGATCGCTCGTCAGGCGCAGATCGATCCAGCGGCCCTGGAGGCCGGGCAGCGCGAGGTGCAGGGCACCGGACTCCTCCCGCGCGGGCGGGGCACCGAGGGCGGTTCCCACGTTCAGGCCTTCCAGATCTTGTCGACCGTCGCCTGCACCATGTCCGCCAGGGCGACGTCGAAAACCAGCATCTCGTCCACGGCCTTCACCGTGCGCAGGCGCTTGGCGAGGTCCAGGATCTCGGAGCGCGGGGGCGGCATCGTCGGCAGGGGGATGTCGAGCTCCAGCCGGTCGATGAACATCGAGGCGAAGGCCTCGAAGCGCGCATGGTGGCCGACGACGCCGATCCGGGCGAGCACCTCGACGGCGGCGATCGAGTTGCCGGGATAGAGCCGGTCCTCCGGCATGCGGGTGCCGAGCTGGCGCACCAGGGGATTGAACAGCAGGCGGTAGGCCGGCTCCGGCAGCAGGCGGAAATAGCGCTTGAGGCCGCGGACGTCGGTGAGGTCGTAGGGATCGGTGAAGGTGGCGGCCTCGGCCAGGGCACCCAGGCGCCACGTCCGGGCCGGGTCGGCGGCCTCCTCCCCCCGCGCCTTCAGCCAGAGCATCCGGGTCGCCATCTCGACATAGGGGTCCTGGACGAGGATCCCCGTGAGCATCAGGTCCGGCGTCAGGCTGTTCTCGTAGCGAGGCACGGTGATCGCGCCGGAGAGAAAGGCCGAGGGCATCATCTGCGTGTGCAGGATGCTGGTGATGATCTCGTCGGTCAGACGATGCAGGCCGAAATAGGAGTGCCGGAAATACGGGAAGAGGGCGTTCTGGAGGACGGTCTCGGGCTCGATGCCGGTGTTGATGAGGATCACCCGCCGCTGCACGAACGCCGCCTCGGGGGGGCGGCGGTAGATGCGGACGTTGGTGTCGGCGTCGTAGAGTTCGAGGTCGCGCAGGGTCGCCAGCCCGGGGATCTCGGCCTCCGTCAGCACGAAGGTGCACTGGCCCGTGGCGTGCCACCCGTTGTGGCGGAAGGCCTCATCGGTGATGAAGGCGGGAATCTCGGCGATGCGCCGCCCGTCGGCCACCACGACCGTCCGGCTGACGGCGAGGGGGTTGTCGGGCACGATCCAGCCGCGGATCGACTGGCCATCGTCATAATCGATGTGAAACCGCATGCCCCGTTCTTCAGCTCGTCCGCCCCGAAGGGACCCCCCGGCGCGCCCCGGCGGGACCGCCCGGTCCAGGGTCCGCCGCGCGGCCCGGCCGTGAGCCCCGCGATGACCGGATGGCTCGGGGCGTGGCGCGGATGGCGGGTGCGCCGGAGCGGAAGCGCCGAGGCGCGGGCTTACAGGAGCCGGCGGGTCTCCACAATACGAGCCGCCTTGGCGGAGGTGAGGGGGGACTTCGCCTTCCTGGCCGGGGATTCGCACGCCGAACTGATGGGCGATCCCGGGATGGCCGACCTTGCCACGGTCAATGGCGGGATCGGCGGGGCCACCGCCCCGGTCTACGCCGCCGAGATCGCCCAGGTGGCCTTCCCCCGGCCGGCGGCGCTCGCCGTGCTGTTCATCGGCAGCAACGACATCGCCGCGATCCACCACCCGCTCGCGGCGCGGGGGGCCGGACGCTTCGCCCAGGGCGTGGGGGCGATCCTCGATGTCATGGAGGCGCGGGCCGGCCGCGTCTGGATCGCGGCGATCCCGCCGATCCGGCCGGGCCCGGTCTATCCGCAGGTCGTCGCGGCGGTCCCCCTCTACAACGCGGTGCTGGCGGATCTCGCCGCCGCCCGGGGCCTGCCCTTCCTCGATCCCTTCGCCCTCCTGCGGGAGGGTGAGGGCGGCTGGGCGGTGCCGGGGGCCATGGCGGACGGCACGCACCTCGCCGACTACCGCCCCGTCGCTGCCGCTTTGGCGGCGCACCGGGCGGCGGCGACGGAGCCGGCGGCTGGCCCCGCGTAGGAAACGTCAGGATGCGGCTTGCGCAGGTCCCCATCAGCGGCTATAGCCCCCGCCCACCGGCCCAGTACGGATGCCGGCCCGGGCGCGTAGCTCAGCGGGAGAGCACTACCTTGACATGGTAGGGGTCACAGGTTCGATCCCTGTCGCGCCCACCATAACTTCAATGACTGAGCGGTCGTCGAAGTTATGATCCCAGGTTCAACGAACCTGTTTCAGGTCCAATCGCGGTCCGAACGGGCTCGCTAGGGATCCAGAACCACACAATCCGATCATCGCCGCGCAGGACGCGGCCGAAGCCGTAGTCGCCCCCGGCTGGCCGGTCGTGCCGGCGGGACCCGACGTGGATCGGCGGGCAGTCGGCGACTTCGCGCTGACGGACGAGGGGCTGATCGGCCCTGCGACCCGTCGCGGTCTCCCCCGGCGGCCTTCGGCACAACGCGCCTCCGTCGTCCATGGGGAAGCTGGTCGAGATGGGCTTGATCGGGGAGCGGCCGCTGCGTCCGCGATCGAGGCGGACTGGGTGGTTGCTGACTCCCACGGGCGGGAAGCGATCCGTGAGTATGGCGCGGATCAGATCCGCCGGGCGCCGTAGATTGATCAGAGGGCGGGTAAACCGGTCGGAGGCCTGCGGTGAAGATAGAGACGTATCGGATCGAGACCGAGGCCGAGGCAAAAGCTGTTCTGACTGACCTGCTGGCGAAGCCCGAGAATCAGTCTCAGCGGGTGATTGACCGCCAATGTGCGAGGCTTGTCAGCGATCCCGCGATTCGAAAGTTCTTCCTAGCCGAGGGGGCACGGATGCTGGCTGAGGCGGGTGGGCATCGTTGAAACGAAAAACCCGCTCGGTGCGTGCCGGGCGGGCTCTCTCATTCGCAGGTATCACTACCGCGCCCTTGATTCTGAGCGCTTGGCCTTTCGTCGCACTCCAGCCTTTCCCCCGAACCGTGATGGGCGCGAGCAGTTGCCGCCTCACGACAATGGAGGAGAGCAAGATGTCGAACCCAGCCAAGGGGCAACATGGTGATGGCCAGCGCCACAGCTCGATGAGCGCCAAGGAGCAGAAGGCCGCCGAGGTTCAAGAGGCCGGGAGTGCGAAGGCCGGCGCGGGCCACCCCGAGGTTCACGAGGGCGGGAAGGCCGAGTCCCCGACAGAGGGCAAGGGACACCCGAAGTCGGCGGCATCGAATGCGCCGGAAGGCGGAACCAGCGAAGCGGCCACAAGCTCGGCGACGGTGGGCAAGGCCGAGAAGGAGGCTGCGGCCGCGGCAGGTGCCGGCAAGGAGCAGCACGGTCGCGGACATCGCAAGTCGGAGTAGGACTCCCGCACTGAAGGTCGCGCTCGGCCCCGCCCCGATCTGATTATGGGGCGGGGAGGGTCCGATCCCGCCGTGATCGAGATCTCACGGACGGTCGCGCCGAAAAGCGACCGGCCCAGTCCGATGCGCCGTTCTTCAGGCCGCTCGCTTGTCCTGAACGGCCTCGAGGTCCAGCCACAAATCCAGGCCCAGGGGCCCTTGCTTCCGCAGGACAACCTTCGCGGGCCGGGCCTCTCCCTCACGCACGAGGGCCAGCGCCCCGAAAGAGCCGCCCGCCGTCATCACACGCACATGGGCGGTGGTTGCGTCGCACGAGATCACCGAACAGGGCACATCGAAGGTGCCGAGCCGGAGGATTGCCTTCGGGTGTCCGGGGGTCCGGTCGAAGTGCTTGTTGGCCATGCGTCAAGTCTCCGCCGTGGGGGAGGCCGCAGCGTACGAAGTCTAACCTTAACGGTTCGTTGCACTGCGGTGCGCGTGGGCTCAACGAACCCGCCGAGCCGGGCTGGCCTCAAGTCCGGCGGCCGGCACGCCGACCGATCTCGCGCAGGGGAAGGTCGCTCGTGGCGGACGGCGCATCTCCCCCGAGGGACTGGCCGAACGCTTGAGGGCCCGCGCTGGCGAGCCCTACCGGCCAAGCAACGGCACCGAGGGCGAACTCTTCCAGGCGCTCCGGTGGGCGGGTTGCCGGCATGACCGGGCGAGCGACGGCAACGGCCGCCTGATCGAACTCGCCGCCTGGGCCTACGACCTCGGCGACGAGGGCTACCTGGCCGAGTGGCAGTACGGCGCCGACGGCCAACCCAGATGCAGGGCGTTCGAGGACCGCCACCGGCCGGCGCGGACGCCGCGCTGCGGGGCGACGGACAACCTGTTCGGCGGGGAGGGTGCGCGCCGTGCAGGCTGAAGCACTACATCCCCCTCATCGAGTCGATGAGCCCGGGTTCCTCGTTCTCAGGGACAATGGTGTCGGGCTTCTTGTCGTTCGGCGCCTCGGCAGACGGCCGCCGATCCTCCGGGCAACCATTTTCGCCGAGTCGTTTACGTCCGGCGCGTTCCCCCGCGGCAAGCTCTTCCGAGGACAATGTCGCGCTCCCGCTGTCATCGCGCGCCATGGCGACCTCCATCCACACAAGGGGCACTTTTCCAGCAATGCCGGCGGGCCCTTGATGATTGAAGCCCCTGAGGTCGAGCCCCGTTCCCGCTGGCAGGCCCTCGCGCCAGCCGAAGCCGCTCCCGCCGCCGAGCGCCGCATCGCAGGGGAGGCCGCCCGGGTTCTCCTGTTGAAAGAGATCTTCAAGACCTTGGGTCTCGCGGTGGGGGCGGGGGTATTACTCCTTGTCGTATTTTTTGCTTTGGTAATCCTTTGGGATCATCGCAAATCTTCGTTGCCTTGCACGTCGAGCGTCTTCGTACTGCGCCCAGATGATGTAGGTGGTCGATCAGTTAAACGACTGAGAGCCTTCCATTCTGAACGCGCTTTGCTCAGCAGTTCACGAGCGACTGCTTATGAGAAGGGCCATCGGCAATCCAGATGACTGCTCGTGGTGGTTTTCGGCCGGTCTGCTTTCAACCGGCGAGACAGTCATCACGACCCAGATAGCTTCGCCGCTAAAATTGCGCTCGCAGCAAATCCAGTTAAGAGCCCCAGGGGCACAAGAGCAGAGCTAGAAAGGCGCTTCCCACGTCACCCCTATATCCCAGATAGTAGGAGGCGACCCAGCCTAGGGCAAACCCCAGGGGAATGAGGGTGATTGCGAAAGCGAGGCTTACCAGAAAGCGCATCAGCCTCGCTATTCCTCGCGATTGCTACAGACCGTGGCCTGCTTCACAGCCAAGCTGAAGCTGCCGGATTGTCCACGAATTACCGCTTCCGGGAATGGTCACCGGTTTCCGGTGCGGCTGCAATAGGTCGGAAGCCGAATGGCTGGTTACGTGCCGTAAGAACGGATCGGGCGCCTACAGCGATCCCGAACCCCACTCACTATAGGGTGAGGTCTTGTTGGGCAGTGCTCCCAGGTTCGATGAACCGGGAAACCTTGAACGATTCAGGACCTTAATGGCGTTCCGCCCCTCGGCATCTAAGAAGGTTCAATGGCTTCCATACGCTTTGCCGGAAGAACGAACTTGATATGGCAGAGATCACAGGTTCGATCCCTGTCGCGCCATCATACCTTCGATGACTTCGCTATCGCTGCGGTTATGACGTCAGGTTCACGGAACCGGCGAGGCGCCCCGGATGCCGTCTTGATGACCTGAGGGCCATCTTCACTCGAAGAATCATTCAAGACCGGACCCGGCCTGAACGGTGGCGCGAAGCCTCGCGGCCGGGGCTCCGGGAGTTCGGCAGGGCCGGCGAGGCGCCGTCACCGGAGGGCGATCGGGCCCTCGCGCCGTCTCGGTTTGCCGGGGCCGGTCCGGGCGAGGACCCGGTGGGCCCGCCGGCCGGAGGGCGCGACGGTGCCCCGGGTCGCCTGCGCGAATTCCCCCCGGCGCCCGGATCCGCGCTCCCGGTCGATGAGGGCGGTGACGACGCCGGCCCGGCGCAACTCCGTCGGATCGGGAACCCAGATGTCGGCGGGCGGCACGGCCATCGCCCGGGTCGCGAAGTCCAGCGGGACGCCCGCGCCGGTATAGGCCGCCCGCTCCGGGGCCGGATCGACCGCCTGCATCCGTCCATCCGGCCCGACCTCGTAGGGGGCATGGAAGCCCAGGCGACCGCCGGCCGCCAGCAGCCGTCGGCGGCCATGGACGAAGACCAGGGTGCAGGCCGACACGCAGGTGTCGGCGACCACGGTGGTCAGGCGCCGCGCCGTCACGAGCCGCGCCAGGGACGTGGCCTCCTCCACGAGCCCTCCATCGCTGGTGAGGTGCAAACGCTCCACCCGGGGATGGGCGGCCAGCGCCTCCGCCACCCGGGCGGCGACGCCCTCGGTGAGGTCGCCCGAGAGGTACAGGTCCCGCCCGCCCGCGCCGACGGCGAGGCGGGCGGGCCTCTCGTCCCCCTCCGCCTGCGGGGCCGGGCCGGGGAGGGCGGTCGCCCCCGTGACCGGAGCCGCCGGGGCGCCCCCGGCGACGGGGAGCGGATCTCCGGCGGAAGGGGGCAGGGCGAGACTCATGGCGAGGGCGAGCAGGGCCAAGCGCGCCGGGTGGCCCCGGCCGGACGGAAGCGGGTGAGACATGACGGGTCGTTCCCTCGGAGCGCGGAGCCCGCACGGGTCTCCGCCGGCGGGGGCACCGCGCGGCGGAGGCCCGAGGGCCTCGGCAAGGGGTGTGCCAGGGGGCGAAGGGTCGGCTGGGGAGGCGGACGAGGCCGGGCCGGGGGGCCTATTGGAGATAGGCGACGAACATCTCGGAGACGGCCCGGGAGGCGTAGGCCTCGGGGCTCTCGCCCCAGCGCACCGGGAAAGCCTCGGCGATCCGGCGGCCGCCCAGGATGCGCATCACCTCGTCGGGCATCAGCCCGTCGTCGAGGGCGTTCGCGTAGGCGGCCTGTTCGTAGGGGGGGCCTTGATGGGAAGGGCTGCGGCGGAAAGGGGGCTGCGGGCCGTCGAGGAGGGCGGTCTCATGGAGTTGCATGGTCGATGATCTTTCTGGCGCGGTGGGGGAAGGGCTCAATCTCCGGCATGGTCCGACAACACGAACCCCCTCCACGGCGCATGGCGAAATGGATCATGGCTTACTCCTCGGTCTTCGTGGGCGCCGAACTCTCTTCGACGAAACCACGATAGCTTTCGCCGACGAGAAAGTGCTTTCAAATCCTTCGCCGTTCGGAGCCACAATCATTCCCCGCGTGGGCTTCCCGGAGCAGAAGCCGGGTCCGGCCGAGCGGGGGCAAGGCCGCGCCGGGTCCGCCCGGTCAAAGCGGGCTCCCGCGGGCGGAGAACTATTCGCTCCCCATGCAATATATAGTAGAATATTATTCTTTGCCTTCCGGGATTTATGAAGTCTCCTGGCATTGACCATCCGTGGGCGGCAAAGCGATACATCGGCCCATTCCCCGATCATGTGCGGCCCGGTGGATCCTCGTCCCGGGCCGAGGAGCAGTGCGTGCCGGCCCGACCGACCTTGTCCGACGAGCCCGGCGCGGCCCCGCTGATCCGCTTCGAGGGGGTCGCCAAGACCTATCCCGCCCGGCGGGGGGCCGCGCCGGTGGCGGCCTTGTCCGGGATCGACCTCGCCGTGCCCGCCGGCTCCATCCTCGGAATCATCGGCCGCTCCGGGGCGGGCAAGTCCACCCTCATCCGCCTCGTCAACGGCCTGGAACGGCCGAGCGCCGGGCGGGTGATGGTGGGGGACGACGAGGTGTCGGCCTTGGGCGAGGGGGACCTGCGCCGGGTGCGGGCACGGGTCGGCATGATCTTCCAGCACTTCAACCTGCTGTCCTCGCGCACCGCCGCCGACAACGTCGCCCTGCCCCTGGAGATCGCCGGCTGGCGGCGGGCGGCGATCCGGCCCCGGGTGAAGGAACTCCTCGCCCTGGTCGGGCTGGAGGGCCATGCGGGGCGCTACCCCGCCGAGCTGTCGGGGGGGCAGAAGCAGCGGGTCGGCATCGCCCGGGCGCTCGCCACCCGGCCCGACGTGCTCCTGTCCGACGAGGCGACCTCGGCGCTCGACCCCGAGACCACCCGGGCGATCCTCGCCCTGCTGAAGCGCATCAACCGGGACCTCGGCCTCACCATCGTGCTCATCACCCACGAGATGTCGGTGATCCGGGCGGTGGCGGACGAGGTGGCGGTGATCGAGGGGGGCCGGATCGTCGAGCGGGGCCCCGCCTACGAGGTCTTCACCCGGCCGGAGGCGGCGATCACCCGCAGCCTGCTGGTGGGGGAGGCGGGCCACGGCCTGCCCACCGGCCTCGCGACGCGGATCGCCCCGGAACCCTTGCCGGGCGCCGCCCCGGTCCTGCGCCTCGCCTTCCGCGGGCCGGGGGCGGATGCCGCGATCATCGCCCGCCTCGCCCGGGAGACCGGGATCGAGGCGGCGATCCTCGCCGGCGCCGTGGACGAGATCGGCGGGCGGCCCTTCGGCTCGCTGACGGTCGCCCTGTCGCCCGGCCCGGAGGTGGCCGCCCGCGCCCGGGCCTTCCTCGCCGCCGGCGGCGTGGAGGCCGAGGGCCTCGGCTATCTCCCGCCGGCCGTGGAGGACGCCCGTGTCGCCTGAGCTCCTCCGCCTCATCCTGCAGGCCACCGGCGACACCCTGACGATGGTGGCCATCGCCGCCGTCCTCGGCACCCTGTTCGGGTTGCCGCTCGGGGTGTTCCTGGCCACGAGCCGCCGGGGCGAGTTGTTCGCCGCGCCGCCCCTGAACGGCGCGCTGGGCTTCCTCGTGAACGCCACCCGCTCGACGCCCTTCATCATCCTCGTGGTGGCGATCATCCCCTTCACCCGGCTGGTGGCGGGAACCTCCATCGGCACCACGGCGGCCACGGTGCCGCTCACCGTCGCGGCGACCCCGTTCATCGCCCGCCTCGTGGAGGCGGCGATCCGCGAGGTCGATCAGGGGCTCGTGGAGGCCGCCCGGGCCTGCGGCGCGAGCCCCTTCCAGATCGTCCTCAAGGTGCTGATCCCGGAGGCCCTGCCCGGTATCCTCCTCGGGTTGACCCTCGCCGTCGTCTCGCTCATCGGCTATTCGGCCATGGTCGGGGCCGTGGGCGGCGGCGGGCTCGGCGACCTCGGCATCCGCTACGGCTACCAGCGCTTCCGCCCCGACATGATGCTCGCCGTCGTCGTGGTGCTGATCGTGCTGGTGCAGGCCGTCCAGACTTTCGGCGAGACCGTGGCTCGCCGTCTGAACAGGCGCCTGCGCCGCGCCTGACCCTCTCCCCCACGAAGGACGGACCCTCCCCATGCTGCGCGCC
The DNA here is from genome assembly GCA_022702015.1 of Beijerinckiaceae bacterium. GTDB lineage: Bacteria > Pseudomonadota > Alphaproteobacteria > Rhizobiales > Beijerinckiaceae > Methylobacterium. The sequence goes on from JAKONI010000044.1 coordinate 19,426, forward strand.
CTGGCGCTCGCCGCCCTCCTCGCCCTGCCGACGCAGTTGCTGCCCGCGCAGGCCGACCCCCTCAAGCGCGTGCGCATCGGCGCGACGCCGGGCCCGCACGCCCAGATCCTCGAAGCCGTGAAACCGGTGGCCGAGAAGCACGGCCTCGACCTGCGGATCCTCGAATTCTCGGACTACGTGATCCCGAACGAGGCCCTGTCGGCGGGGGAGCTGGAGGCGAACTCCTTCCAGCACGAGCCCTTCCTCGAGAACCAGCGGGCCGACCGGGGCTACAAGATCGTCAGCGTCGCCACCACGGTGAACTTCCCCCTCGGCATCTACTCGCGGCGGCACAAGAGCTTCGATGCCGTGCCGAACGGCGGCACCGTGGCGATCCAGAACGACCCCACCAACGGCGGCCGCTCCCTGCTGCTCCTGCAGGATAACGGCATCATCAAGCTCAAGGCCGGAACCGGCCTCAAGCCGACGGTCGCCGACATCGTGGAGAACCCGCGCAAGCTGCGCTTCATCGAGGTCGAGGCGGCGCAGACGCCCCGCGTCCTCGACGACGTGGACGCCGCCGCGATCAACGGCAACTACGCCACCCCCGCCGGCTTCAAGCCCTCGGACGCGATCCTGAAGGAGGATCCGAAGGGCCCCTACGTGAACGTCATCGCCGTGCGCGAGGTCGACAAGGACGAGCCCTGGGTGAAGGCCCTGGTGGAAAGCTACCGCACCCCCGAGATCCGGGCCTTCATCGACAAGACCTTCGGCGGCACGGTGCTGGCGAGCTGGTGACGGCGGACGCGGCGGCGCCGGGGGGGGCGCCGCCAGGATGCATCCATCGGACGTTCCCCCGAGACGCTCCCACAAGACGTTCCCCCTCCGAGGCCGGTGTTAAGATCGTTTTCAATCGCTTGCCGGCCTTAGTCCAAACTTCTTGCAAACCCCTCGACTGATCAGCCGCTTCGTGAGTACTTTGCCCGAGCTGGCTATCGGGGACTTCGGGTTGCGTCGTCGCCGCCCTGGCCGCATCACAGGCGGGTGAGGCTCGCGGTCCCGGGCCGTCGTGCAGTCTCGACGAGGCGGGGAGACGAGGATGCGGCGTGGAGCACTCGGGCGGGCGATCGCGGTCGTCGCGCTGATCGGTGCGACATGGCCCGCCGCCGTCCGCGCCCAGTCCCAGGACGTCACCCTGCCGCGCCTGGAAGTGCCGGACGAGGTCCGCAGGAAGGCGGTGACCCCGGATCGCGCGGCGCTCCTGAACCAGCCGATCGAACTCTCCGACGCCCGCGACCGGCTCACCCTCGCCCGCGAGCGCGCCGCCTGGGGGCGCCTGTCCGGCTCCCTGTGCAGCGGCTGCGTCGACGGCCGCGCCCTCCGGCGGACGGCCACCGTCGATCCCATCGCCGTGCTGAACGCCAAGCCCTCCGCCAGACCCGCCGCCGTCCTGACCATCGCGCCGGCCGCCCTCAGGCCCATCCGGCCCCCGGTCCCCACCGTCGCGTCGGCCGCGGCACGACCTACCCCAACCTTACCCGCATCGCCTGGGCCCGCCCCGACCTTGCCCCCCCCGACCTTGCCCGCCCCGACCTTGCCCGCGCCGGCCCAGGCGTCGGCGGATCCGGTGCGGGTCGCCACCGCCGCCGTGCCGGCCGCTGCGATCACCGTGCGCCGCCGCCCCTCGATCGTGATGCGCCGGTCGGTCCGCGCCGCCCATGCCCACCGGGTCCGGTTGGCGCATCGCCGGAGGCACCACTCCAAGTTCTCCCGCTATCTCGGACGGGTCCGTTACACGCTGTTCCACTGGCACCAGCGTCATCCCCGACGGATTCGCCGCTGAGGGCGCGGCCCGGTCCCTGTCCTGACCCAGCAATCGCCTGCGGGGCACCGGGCCGGTTCGGTCTCCTTGGCCGGAACATGCGGGATCGACAGCATTGTGCTTGGCGTAACACATCACGCCCGAGACCACAGAGACACAAGACTCTCGCGACCACATCGGAAACGGCGCGAGATTATCTCAATACTCAATTCACCAAGTCGGCAGTTGCCAACCAGCCGGCCATGGGCTCTGAGGGCTGACGCAAATCAATTGTGCGGCAAAGAGTCGCCGGATAAAGACGGAGCCGGTCTTGCCGATTTGCCCCGATTCCCGGCAAGATTCCGCCTGCGGCGACCCGCGGTGTCGCGAAATGAGCCGCGAGGACGGCCGATGAGGCATATCGTGCCTCAGGATCCGTCTTTTACGATTCACCGCACGCCGGGCGAGCTTTCATAGGGCGTCCGAACCCGTCACAGGCCATCACCATGCCGACTCGCTCGCTCATGCGCCTCCAGGCCGAGACCCCCCCGGTGAAGGGTTCCGCCTCGCGGTTCTTCTCCTCCCGAAACTTCCTCAAGATCATCGAGGATACCGGGGAGGTCGGGTTCTGGTCCGCCGACCTGCGGGTGGGCTACCTCGACGCGACCCCCGGCCTCTACCGGATCCTGGGCCTGGAGCCGGCGGCCGACCTGCCGGTCAGCCTGTTCCTCGACATGATCCACCCCGACGACCGGCCGATGCACGGCGACCAGTTCGCGATGCTCTCGGGGGGACAGCCGATCACCCGCGAGTTCCGGATCATCCGCCCGGACCGGACGCAGCGCTGGCTCCAGCACCGGGGCGAGGTGGCCCTGGGGGCCGACGGCCGCCCGAGCCACGGGATGGGCGTCCTGTTCGACGTCACCGGCCGCCACGACTCGATGCAGGCCGTGCTGCAGCGGCACGATCGCCTGAACGCCCTGGTGACGGTGACGGCCTCGGCCTTCTGGACCACCTCCGCCCGCGGCGAGCTCAGCGACTGCGCGCAGTGGATGGCCCTCACGGGTCAGACCCATGCCCAGACCCGGGGGCTCGGTTGGCTCGACGCCGTCCATCCCGAGGACCGGACGCGGACGCAGGCCGCCTGGACGACCGCCGTGCAGCACACCTCGGCCTACAACACCGAGTACCGGGTGCTGTGCGCGGACGGCATCTACCGCTGGTTCAACTCCCGGGCCGCGCCGGTCCTGAACAAGGACGGTTCGGTGCGGGAATGGGTCGGCATCTGCCTCAACGTGCCCGGCCAGAGCCGCTTCGGCTCGCCCTCCCTGTCCCTCTCGGACGGCCAGGGGGGCGCCGCCGATTCGCCGGAGCGGACGGTGACCGCCGCGCAGGTCCGCGCCGCCCGGGGCATGACCGGCCTGTCCAAGGAGGAACTCGCCAAGATGGCGGGGGTGTCGATCTCCACCGTCGTGCGCCTGGAGGATGCGCAATCCCCGGTCCGCCCCCGGCACGACACGGTGATGTCCGTGCGCCGGGCCCTGGAGCAGGCCGGCGTGGTGTTCACCTTCGAGACCGGGGTGAAGCCCGGGGTGCGCGAGGCGTGAGGGGTTCCCGGCCCGCGTTGACGGGGGACCCGGCCGGGGCGTAGCCCATCCCGGCGGCCGGAGACGGCTGGCCCGTCCCGCGAGCAGATCCGGCGCCCGACCATGACAGAGACCACGGACGACCTCGCCGCCCGGCATGCCCGCTACGCCGACGCGGCCATTCGCGGGATCCTCGACCGTACCCGCACCATCGCCCTGGTCGGCGCCTCCGCCAACCCCGCCCGGCCAAGCTGGATCGTGCTGAAGTACCTCCTCGACCGGGGCTACGCCGTCACGCCGGTCAATCCGGGCCTCGCCGGGCAGGATCTCCTCGGGCGGCGGGTGGCGGGCAGCCTCGCCGAGGCGCAGGCGACCCTCGCCGGCGCGCCGATCGACATGGTGGAGATCTTCCGCAATTCCGCCGCCGCCGGGCCCCTGGTGGACGAGGCCCTGGCCCTCGATCCCCTGCCGGGGGTGATCTGGATGCAGCTCGGCGTGCGCGACGACGCCGCCGCCGCCCGGGCCGAGGCCCGGGGCGTCACCGTCATCATGAACCGCTGCCCGAAGATCGAGTACGGCCGCCTCTCGGGGGAAATCGGCTGGACGGGGGTGAATTCCCGCATCCTCAGCGCCCGGAAGCCGGTGCTCGCCAAGGGCGGCGTGCAGAAGCTCACCATCGCCGACCGGCGCGGACCGCGCACCTGATCACGCGGTATCATGATACCGCAGCGGTGAACCCGCTCTGAAAACACGCTTTTTCGGCGTTTGCGCTCGGCTTCCGCGGTTGACCTACCGGCCGGTCCCGGCTATTGAGCCGGCCATCGCCGCCGCGTGCCCGCACGTGGCGGCTTGCTTTTCCGGCACCTGACGGGACTTGGCTATGAAAACTACCTCGCTGAAGCCCGCCGAGGTCGACAAGAAGTGGATCGTGATCGACGCGGAGGGCCTCGTGGTCGGCCGCCTGGCCTCGATCGTGGCGATGCGTCTGCGCGGTAAGCACAAGGCGGCCTACACCCCCCACGTCGACTGCGGCGACCACGTGATCGTCATCAACGCGGACAAGGTGAAGTTCACCGGCCGCAAGTACACGCAGAAGAGCTACTTCTACCACACCGGCTATCCGGGCGGTATCAAGGAGCGCACGGCCAAGTTCATCCTCGAAGGGCGCTTCCCCGAGCGCGTCGTGGAGAAGGCCGTGGAGCGGATGCTGCCCCGTGGGCCGCTGTTCCGCCAGATCCTCGGCAACCTCCGTGTGTACAAGGGCAACGAGCATCCGCACGTCGCCCAGCAGCCGCAGGCGCTCGACGTCGGCGCCCTCAACCGCAAGAACGTGAGCGCGTGACCATGGCGACCCTTCAGTCCCTCGCCGACCTGAACCGGGCCAACACCGGCGCGGCCGATCCCGCCAACGAGGCCCCCGTGCACGTCCAGAAGCTGGACTCGCAGGGCCGGGCCTACGCCACCGGCAAGCGCAAGGACGCGGTCGCCCGCGTCTGGATCAAGCCGGGCTCCGGCAAGGTCGTCGTCAACAAGCGCCCGGTGGAGACTTACTTCGCCCGCCCGGTGCTGCGGATGATCCTGCGCCAGCCGCTGGAGATCGCCGGCCGCGTCGATCAGTACGACATCACCGTCACGGTGGCGGGCGGTGGCCTTTCCGGTCAGGCGGGCGCGGTGCGCCACGGCCTGTCCAAGGCCCTGACCTACTACGAGCCGGAGCTGCGCGCGCCCCTGAAGCGCGAGGGTTTCCTCACCCGCGACGCCCGCGTCGTCGAGCGCAAGAAGTACGGCCGCGCCAAGGCCCGCCGCAGCTTCCAGTTCTCGAAGCGCTGATTTTCGGTCCCCTCGCGGACCATGGGGAGGGCGGTGCCGGCGGGCGCCGCCCTTTTTCGTGTTCACTCCCCCTCTCCCCGCAGGACGGGGAGAGGGGATGCGCCCACCGGCCGGGGGCCGAGGTGTTCCAGGCACACCTCCCAGACGATCTGCTGGAGCACGCCGATGCGCTCGGCGAGCCACTCCAATTCTTCAGATGTGATCGCGTAGTGGCGCGAGTAGCGCGCCTTCACGTAGGCGTCGTGGAGCAGGTTGAAGCGGCGCCGGGCGAGCCGGGTGTTGCGCGGCCATGCCTCCACCAGTCGGCGGTCAACTCCCTCCGCCATCGGGCGCAGCCGACGCAGGGCGTGGAGTTGGGGGCTGTAGAGCGTCAGCACCAGCAGCGCGCAATGATAGGCTCCTTCCGTCGCTTGATGGAGATTGAAGGCTGCGTGCTTCAACTGTCCATCTTGCACGGCGCGCCGAGCTTGGACGCTCCAATACCGCGCGTCGGGGAACCACGTATCAAAGTGAAGCCACGCCTCTTCACGGCGGGTCTCCGGGGTCAGCGGCCCCGGCTGGGCCAAGGGGAAGCCCGCCGCCTCGTAGAGCGTGATGCCATCCCGAAAGATGTCCACGAAGAACGGCCGTCCCCGGGCCACCTGGTCGTTCACGTCGGCATGACTGTGGACGATGAGGCTGACCGACGCCGTGTAGAACGACTTGAGCAGTTCGATCTGGATGAACCGGTCCCGCACCGGGTCCCAGAGGTCGATCTCGTCCACGAGATCGTCGTGGTTCACCACCACCAGCAGGTCGTAGTCGGAAAAGTAGCCCGAACTCCGGTCCTCGACCCAGTCGCCCCGGGCATGCGACCCGTAGAGCACGACCCGGACGATGCGGCCCCGCTTCTTGCGGTCGGACAGCTTGCCCGTCTGGAACGCCCCGAACTCCTCGAACAGGATCGCCATCGCCCGCGCGAGGTCGCGGCGCTTGCGGTGGGGCAGGTGGGCGAGACGGTCTTCGAGAATCATCGCGGCATCGGCAATCTCCCCACTCGGTAGATCACCTGCTGCGGGATGGCGAGCGCGGCGCCGTCATGCCGCCACGCTCCCGAAATGCCCGGCGATCCTCAGGCGTGGACGGCCTTGGCCAGTTCCGCCTTCGACATCTTCGAGCGGCCGGCGATACCTTCAGCCTTCGCCTTCTTCATCAGCTCCGCCTTGGTCGGCTCCTTCTTGTCCGACTTCGTGCTCTCCTTGCGGGCCTTGGCCGACTTCTCCGCCGCCGCCTTCGGCTGCTTGGAGAACTGCTTGCCCTTGCTGGTGTCGGCGCGCTTCTTGGCGGTGGAGTCGGCGTACTCCTTGTCCGACATGTCCTCGCGGGCCTTCTTCGGCAGGTAGCGCTCGCCGGTCTCGCCGCTCTCCTTGCCGGATTTCGTGCCCCACTCCTCGTCGGTCCACTGCTTCAGGTGGTTGTCCTTCGACTTCTTGCCCTCGTAGCCGCCGCCTTCCTTCTTGTATTCGGTGCTGGCCATCTGGGCCTTGCGGGCCGACCACTGGCCGGGCTTGCCGCCCTTGTCGGACTTGGTGACCTCTTTCTTGACCTTCTCCCAAAGCTTGGGATCGGTCTTCTTGGCGGTTCCGGCCATGGTGGATACTCCTCAATGCTCGCAGGCGATTTGGCCGTCAAAGCGTCGGCGACATTCCGGTTCCAGCGGCGGTTCGGCCGCCTGTGGACGGGAAGGGCGTTGACAGGCGCCCCGCCGACCCTCCACCTGCCCCCGGCAAGGGGCCGGAACTGATTCCGGCACGCGGGGCGATCATGGCGAGCGCAGACGAGACGGCACGGCCGAGCGTGTTCATCGACGGCGAGGCGGGCACCACCGGCCTCGGCATCCGCGAGCGCCTGGAGCGCGAGGGGCGCGTCCGCCTGATCAGCATCGCCCCCGAGCACCGCAAGGACCCGGCGGCCAAGCGCGACCTCCTCGCGCGGGTGGACCTCGTGGTCCTGTGCCTGCCGGACGCGGCCTCGAAGGAGACCGTGGCGCTCGCCGACGGCCTGCCCGGCGGCGGTCCGAAAATCCTCGACGCCAGCACCGCCCACCGGGTGGCCCCCGGCTGGACCTACGGCTTCCCCGAGATGGCGCCGGGCCAGGCCGAGGCGATCGCCCGCGCCCGGCGGGTCGCCAACCCCGGCTGCTACCCCACCGGCGGCATCGCGCTCCTGCGCCCCCTGGTGGCGGGGGGGCTGATCCCGGCGGACTTCCCCCTCAGCGTCAACGCGGTCAGCGGTTTCAGCGGCGGCGGCAAGGCGATGATCGAGGATCACGAGGCGGGGCGCGCCCCGTCCTTCCTGGTCTACGGCCTGGGCTTCGCCCACAAGCACCTGCCGGAGTTGCAGACCTATGGCGGGCTCACCCGCCGGCCGATCTTCGTGCCCTCCGTAGGCAACTTCCGGCAGGGGATGCTGGTGAGCGTGCCGCTCCACCTCGACGCCCTGCCGGGACGCCCGAAGGCGGCGGATCTCGAGGCGGCGCTCGCCGACTGGTACCGGGGCCAGCCCCTGGTGCAGGTGGTGGAGGGCGCGGCCACCGGAGCCCACAGGGAGACGATCGAGGCCGAGGCCCTCAACGACACCGACCAGCTGGAGCTGCGGGTCTTCGGCTCGGCCGAGCACGGGCAGGCGGTGCTGGTCGCCCGCCTCGACAACCTCGGCAAGGGCGCCTCGGGCGCCGCGGTGCAGAACCTGTCGCTGATGCTGGATCTGTAACGGATTTCCGAAGGACGGGTCCTTTGGCGGGTGCAGGGCGGAGCCCTGCCTCTGTCCAAAGGCGTCGCCCCTGAGTCCCACCGAAGAGCCCGGGGCGTCGCCCCCGGACCCCACCGAAGGGCTCGCCCTTCGGGATCCCCATTTTGCGATTGCATCCCGCCCGCCCCGGTCTATCTCGCTGCGGGGCGGGGACGACGCACAGGAGAGAACGATGCCGAAGGCGATCCGGGTCTACGAGTACGGCGGCCCCGAGGTGATGAAGCTGGAGGACGTGCCGCTGGCCGAGCCGGGCCCCGGCCAGATCCGCGTCCGCCAGGAGGCGATCGGCGTCAACTTCATCGACATCTACTTCCGCACCGGCGCCTACAAGGCGGCGCAGCTGCCCTACACCCCCGGCAAGGAGGGCGCGGGCACCGTGACCGCCGTGGGCGAGGGCGTGGCGCAGTTCAAGGTCGGCGACCGGGTCGCCTACGGCTCGGTGGGGGATGGCTGCTACGCCGAGGAGCCGGTGATCCCGGCCGCCGCCGCCGTGACCATGCCCGAGGGCATCGACGCGCAGACCGCCGCCGCGATGATGCTGAAGGGCCTGACCGCCGAGTACCTCCTGCACCGGACCTACAAGGTGAAGCCCGGCGACACGATCCTGTGGCACGCGGCGGCCGGCGGCGTCGGCCTCATCGCCTGCCAGTGGGCCAAGCACCTCGGCGCCACCGTCATCGGCACCGCCGGCAGCGAGGAGAAGGCCGAGCTCGCGAAGGCGAACGGCTGCGATCACGTCATCCTCTACCGCAGCGAGGACGTGGCCAAGCGCGTCCGCAAGTTGACCGGCGGCAAGGGCGTGCCCGTCGTCTATGACGGCGTCGGCCAAGCGACCCTGATGGGCTCCCTGGACAGCCTCGCCCCCACGGGCCTGCTCGCCAGCTTCGGCTCGGCCTCCGGGCCGATCAGCGGGCTCGATCTCGGGCTGCTCGCCGCCAAGGGCTCGCTGTTCGTCACCCGGCCGACGCTGGCGACCTTCTCCAGCCAGCGCCCGGTGCTGGAGGAGGCGGCCGCCAACCTGTTCAACGCCGTGCGCTCCGGCGCGGTGAAGATCGCCGTCAACGCGGTGCGGCCCCTGGCCGAGGCCGAGGGGGTCCACCGGGACCTCGCCGGCCGCGAGACCACCGGCTCCACCGTGATGGTTCCTTGATCCCCGGCCCCGCCGACCTTCTCCTCGTCGTCGATGTCCAGGTCGACTTCCTGCCCGGCGGGGCGCTTCCGGTGCCGGACGGCGATGCCGTCGTCCGGCCGATCAACGCGATCCAGGGGGCCTTCCGCCACGTCGCCCTGACGCAGGACTGGCACCCGCCGGGGCACGTCTCGTTCGCCACGCGCCATTCCGGCCGGGCGCCCTACGAGACGATCACGCTGACGGCCGGCGAGCAGACCCTGTGGCCGGACCATTGCGTGCAGGGGACGCCGGGGGCCGGCTTCGCGCCGGGGCTCGACACGAGCCGGGCCGCCCTCGTGGTGCGCAAGGGGCTCACCCCCGACCTCGACAGCTACTCGGCCTTCCTGGAAGCGGACCGGACGACCCGCACCGGGCTGGCTGGGGCGCTGGCCGAGCGTGGGATCCGCCGGGTGGTCCTGTGCGGCCTCGCCACGGACTTCTGCGTGATGTGGAGCGCGCTCGACGCCCGGGAGGCCGGGTTCGAGGCGCTGGTGGTGGAGGATGCGGTGGCGGGCATCGACGTGCCCTCCCTGGCGGGCGGGTCGCTCCTGGCGGCCTGGGCCCGGATGGAGGCCGCCGGCATCGGGCGGATCACGGTCGCCGACCTCGCCTGAGGACCAACCGCCGCAGGGTCGGGACCCTCCGTCCCGACCGGCGTTGCCCCTGCTCATCAGGAGGCAGCATGTCCAACAAGCAACCGAAGACGACGACCCCCACCGACGCGGACCTGAAGGGTAATCCGGGGATCGGCACCTCGAAGGGCATGGCCGGGGCCGACCCGGAGGAGCTTGAAGCCGATTCGACCTTCGAGGGTGACGTCGAGAACGAGACCACCCCCGAGGGCGGGGTGGATCCGAATCACCGGCCCCGCAAGAACAAGTAGGGACACCGTGTCGGCCCGGGGCGCCCCGCCCCGGGCAACCCGATCGCCGTCAACGCCCTAATCCATTGTCGTTGCTGCATTTTCTTACGGCGAACCGGCATCCGCCTCGGCGGACAACGCCCTAGAGCCCCAGGCCGAGCTGCGCCGGTTCCTCGGCCTCGTCCTGCGAAAACCCCGACAGCGAGATCCCGATGAGCCGGGCGCTGCGCCGCAGGGGCAGGAGGCCCTGCAACAGGTCGAGGCCGATCCGCTCCAGGCTGTCCCGGTCGGTGACGGGGGTGGAGAGCGAGCGGGCGCGGGTGACGAGGGAAAAGTCCGAGAACTTGAGCTTGAGGGTGACGGTGCGCCCGCGCATCGCCTTGGCCTCGGCACTCCGCCACACCTTGTCGATCATCGGCGCGAGGCGCTCGGCCAGGACCGCGTAGGCGGCGGTATCGTCGGAAAACGTGGTCTCCGCGCCGATCGACTTGCGAATCCGGTGGGCCCGTACCGGCCGGCCGTCGATGCCCCGGGAGACGGCGTGGTAGTAGCTCCCCGACGAGCCGAAGGTATCCGTCAGCCGGTCGAGGCTCCAGGCCCGCAGGTCGGCGCCGGTGGCGATGCCGAGGCGCTTCATCTTCGCCTCCGTGACCGGGCCGACCCCGTGGAATCGCCCGATCGGCAGCGCCGCCACGAAATCCGGCCCCATCGCCGGGGTGATGACGAACAGGGCGTCGGGCTTGCGGTGGTCCGAGGCGACCTTGGCCAGGAACTTGTTGTAGGACACCCCCGCCGAGGCCACGAGCCCCGTCCGCTCCAGGATCTCGGCGCGGATCGCCTTCGCCACGGCGGTCGCCGTCGGCAATCCCTGGAGGTTCTCGGTGACGTCGAGATAGGCCTCGTCGAAGGCCACGGGCTCGATCGCCTCCGTATACCGGGCGAAGACCGCCCGGATCTCCTCCGAGATCGCCCGGTAGACCTCGAAGCGCGGCTTGACGAAGACGAGATCGGGACAGAGCCGCCGGGCGGTGGCCGCCGGCATCGCCGAGCGGACGCCGAAGGGCCGCGCCTCGTAGCTCGCCGCCATCACGACGCCCCGCTCCCGCGAGCCCCCCACCGCCAGGGGCTTGCCGCGCAGGGACGGGTCGTCGCGCTGCTCCACGGAGGCGTAGAACGCATCCATGTCGATATGGATGATCTTCCGGAGGGGGGCCTCCGTGTCCATCACCGGCTCGTCCCTCGATGTTCCCGGTCCGTTCAATGGCAAGGGGCGGGGAGGTGGGTCAAGCCGCCTTGCGCGATCCGCTCAAGATGCACGGTCTGGTCCCCAGCCTGTTCCAGCTTTCGAGCACTGGATGCGATGAGGATTCTTTTCGGTGAATGGCGCCATCAGCAGAGCCGCCGCAGGGCCGGCCTTCGATTGAGGGATCTTTGCCGCCGTGCAAAGCAGGCCGCGTGATCGTGCGGAAACGCCAGGGCGTGCACAGGCCCCGTACCCGGTGAGCCGCCGGGCGCCTGCGGGCGACGGCATCGCTCGATCACGAAAGGAGCACGATGATGGTGTGGTTCCTACCACGCATCCGCGTGTGTGTGATGTTCCGCCGAGTGCGGGGGACCAGCTTGCACCTGGTCCTCCGCGTCTCGCTCGGCTAACTAGTCACTCAGGTCGGGCGGTCGAAAGGCCGCCCGACCACTCCTGAGGATCGCCCGCCCTCGCCCTCGGGTCAAGTCGGGCGGCCCCGGTTGCCGGTGGACCGGAACGGCCAGTCGATCAGCCCTCCGGCCCAGAGGGCGGCCCAGACGAAGACCGGCTGAAAGGCGAGCCGGGGGCCGTGGTACCACCAGGAATCCGGGATGCCGTCGATGTGGATGTGCCCGAAG
>JAKONI010000033.1 GCA_022702015.1 Beijerinckiaceae bacterium
GACGAATTGGACATGGCTTTGGGTCGGGATCATGTGATACACGCTGCGCTCGTCGCAGGAGCCGGAGCTGCCGGCTGCCTGTCGCGTTGGCGTCGGCTACGCTCGTTCGAGGGCGCCGCCACGGCGACCGAGGAGCCCGAGACTGCCTGACACGGCGGGATCGTACGAGCCCCACGAGACGATACGAGATTGACTGCGCAGCCGGCGCCACCGGGGCGCAGTCCACGGCACGAATGGAAACCCCCAGGGTTCTGACTGGATGAGTGATACGAACAACCCGGGCGACAAGACTGCGGAGCGGGGCCCCCGCAAGCCGCTTTCCTTGAAGCGTCCGATCGAACAGGGCGTGGTGCGTCAGAGCTTCTCCCATGGCCGCACGAAGCAGGTCATGGTCGAGACTGTGAAGCGCCGCGTCGGTGCCCCGGCGAACCCGGCTCCGACAACGCCCGCACCGCGTCCCGCCGCCAATGCCCGCCCCGCCGGGGCGGCACCGGCCGGATCGCAGCGTCCGCCGCAGCGTCCCGCTGCCGGTGGCGTCGTCCTCCGCACCCTGAGCGAACAGGAAAGCGCGGCCCGCGCCGCCGCCCTGGCCGACGCCCAGCGTCGCGAGGCGGATGCCCGCCGCAAGGCCGAGGAGGATGCCGCTGCCCAGCGCGCCGCCGCCGAGGCCGAGGCCCGCCGCCAGCGCGAGGAGGCGGACGCCCGCCGCCGCGCCGAGGAGGAGGCCGCCCGCGCCGCCGCCGAGGCGAAGGCCGCCGAGGAGGCTGCCCGCAAGGCCGCCGCCGAGGCTCAGGCTGCCGCCGCCGCCCAGGCCGCCGCGACCCCGGCTCCGGCCGCTCCCGCGCCTGCCGCTCCGGCCCCCGCTGCACCGGCTCCCGCCGCGTCCGCGCCGGCCGCCGCCAGCCCGGCTCCCGCCCAGGCGGCCGTCCAGGCTCCGGCCCCGGCCGCGCCCCAGGCGCCGGCCCCGGCCGCCGTTCAGGCTCCGGTCTCCGCGCCGCGTCAGCCGGCCGCTCCGGCGCGCCAGCCGTCGGCTGCGCGTCCGGCCGGTGCCGGCCGTCCCGCCGCTGCGGCGGGTCAGGCTCCGCGTCCGTCCGCCCCGCCGGCCCCGCGCCCGGCGTCGAACGAGCCGCGCAAGATCCTCACCGCCGACAACCGCAAGCCGCGTGACCTGAACTTCATGGCCCGCCCGGCGCCCGCGCCGGAGCCCGAGAAGTCGGCCACGCCCACCACGGCGGCCCGTCCGGCCGGCGCGACGACGGCCCGTCCGGCCGCCGGTCGCGGCGCGCAGACCAACGAGGACGAGTCGGAGACGAAGCGGGTCATCCGCCGTCCCGGCATGCCCCTCAAGATCATCACCCCGCCCAAGACCCCCAAGGGTCCGGGCGGCGACCGCAACCGCGGCCGTCTGACGATCGCCAACGCCACCGCCGGCGAGGACGAGCGCACGCGCTCCGTCGCCTCGTTCCGCCGCCGCCAGCAGCGGATGAGCGGCCGTGGCCAGGTGGAGCAGAAGGAAAAGCTGTCCCGCGAGGTGACGATCCCCGAGACGATCACCATCCAGGAGCTCGCCAACCGCATGTCGGAGCGGGCGGTGGACGTGATCCGCATGCTGATGAAGCAGGGCCAGATCCACAAGATCACCGACGTGATCGATTCGGATTCCGCCCAGATCATCGCCGAGGAGATGGGCCACACGGTCCGCCGCGTCGCCGAGTCGGACGTCGAAGAGGGCCTGTCCTCGGACGAGCCGGATCTGGAGGAGGATCTCGATCCCCGTCCGCCCGTCGTCACGATCATGGGCCACGTCGATCACGGCAAGACCTCGCTGCTCGACGCGATCCGCAAGGCCAACGTCGCCGACGACGAGGCCGGCGGCATCACCCAGCATATCGGCGCCTATCAGGTGGCGTCGCCCTCCGGCGACCTCATCACCTTCATCGACACCCCCGGCCACGCGGCCTTCACCTCCATGCGCGCCCGTGGCGCCAAGGTGACGGACATCGTGGTGATCGTGGTGGCGGCCGATGACGGCGTCATGCCCCAGACCATCGAGGCGATTCAGCACGCGAAGGCGGCGAACGTCCCGATGATCATCGCGATCAACAAGATCGACAAGCCGGACGCGAACCCGCAGCGGGTCCGCACCGAGCTGCTGCAGCACGACATCCAGGTCGAGTCCATGGGCGGCGAGACCCTGGAATTCGAGGTGTCGGCCAAGACCGGCGACGGTCTGCCCGACCTCCTCGAGGGTCTGCAGCTCCAGGCCGAGATCATGAACCTCCGCGCCAACGAGAAGCGCGATGGCGAGGGCACCGTGATCGAGGCGCAGCTGGATCGCGGCCGTGGTCCCGTGGCCACCGTGCTCGTGCAGCGCGGCACGCTCTTCACCGGCGACATCGTCGTGGCCGGCGCCGAGTGGGGCAAGGTCCGCGCCCTCATCGACGATCTCGGCGAGAACGTTCAGTACGCCGGCCCGTCGGTGCCGGTGGAGGTTCTGGGCTTCAACGGCACGCCCGATGCCGGCGACCGCGTGATCGTGGTCCCGACCGAGGCCCGTGCCCGCGAAGTCACCGAGTACCGCGCCCGCATCAAGCGCGAGCGCATCGCGGCCCGCACCGGCGGTGCCAACCGCTCGCTCGTCGACATGATGCGCGAGGCCAAGGAAGGCTCGCTCCGCAAGGAACTGCCCGTCCTCATCAAGGGCGACGTGCAGGGCTCGGTCGAGGCCATCGTGGGCGCCCTGGAGAAGCTCGGCAACGACGAGGTCGCGGCCCGCATCCTGCTCTCGGGCGTCGGCGGCATCACCGAGTCGGACATCACCCTGGCCCAGGCCTCGAAGGCGGTGGTGATCGGCTTCAACGTCCGCGCCCACAAGGAGGCCCGCGAGGCCGCCGAGCGGGCGGGCGTCGACATTCGCTACTACAACATCATCTACGACCTCGTGGACGACATCAAAGCCACGTTGTCGGGGATGCTCCCGCCGACGCTTCGCGAGGAGCGACTGGGCGAGGCGACGATCCTTCAGGTCTTCGAGGTGTCGAAGGTCGGCAAGGTCGCCGGTTGCCGCGTCACCGACGGTGTCGTGGAGCGGGGAGCCCATGTCCGCCTCGTGCGCGACAGCGTGGTCATCCACGAGGGCAAGCTCAAGACCCTCAAGCGTCTCAAGGACGACGCGAAGGAGGTCTCGAACGGCCAGGAATGCGGTATGGCCTTCGAGAACTTCGAGAACATGCGCGCCGGCGACGAGATCGAGTGCTACCGGGTCGAGGAGATCCGCCGCACGCTCTGATGGGCCGGACTTCCGTCCGGACAGGGCGGCCGCGGCACACGCCGCGGCCGTCTTTTCTTTTCTTGGAGGCAGGGCCCGCCCGCGCGGCGCACCCCTAGCTCACGGTCATGGCTCAGAAACCTACAACGACAGGTCCTTCCCAGCGCCAGCAGCGCGTCGCGGAGCTCATCCGCCACGCGCTGGCCGAGGTGCTGCAACGGGGCGACATCCAGGATCCGGTGCTCGGCTCGCATGTCGTGACGGTGCCGGAGGTGCGGATGTCCCCGGACCTCAAGCTCGCCACGGCGTACATCATGCCGCTGGGCGGACAGGACGAGGCGCCGGTGATCGCGGCCCTGGAGCGGAACCGGAAGGTGCTGCGCCAGGAGGTGGCCCGGCGGGTCAACCTGAAATACGCGCCCGAACTGCGCTTCCGCCGGGACGAGACCTTCGACGAGGCAGCCCGGATCGACAAGCTGCTGCGCAACGAGCGCGTCCGCCGCGACCTCGACGAAACGGATCACGATACCGATCATTGAATCCGGGATCCCAAGGGACCGGGTCCTTTGGCGGGCGCGGGGCGGGGCCCTGCGTCTTCCCAGGGGCGTCACCCCTGGACCCCACCAAAGGACGCGGTCCTTTGGTAACCTCGATTATTCAGTTCTAGGGCCTTGAGGACATGACGGTTTCCACCGACGATCACGTGCCGGCGCAGCCGCCCGCCGGCCTGCCCGGCGAGGCCTTCCGCCAGGACGAGCGCCGGCCGCAGCAGCGGGGCCCGCGCCCCGACCGCCCCAAGCGCAAGGACGTGTCGGGCTGGGTGATCCTGGACAAGCATGTCGGCATGACCTCGACCCATGCGGTGGCCGTGGTGAAGCGGGCCTTCAACGCCAAGAAGGCGGGCCATGCCGGAACCCTCGATCCCCTGGCCTCCGGCATCCTCCCGATCGCGCTCGGCGAAGCCACCAAGACGGTGCCCTTCGTGATGGACGGTCGCAAGGCGTACCGCTTCACCGTCTCCTGGGGTGTCGAGACCGACACCGACGACGCCGAGGGGCGCCCCGTCGCGACGAGCGAGACGCGGCCCGACCGGGCGGCGGTGGAGGCGGCGCTGCCGGCCTTCGTCGGCGCCATCGAGCAGGTGCCGCCGCGCTACTCCGCGATCAAGATCCAGGGCGAGCGCGCCTACGATCTCGCCCGTGAAGGGGAGACCGTGGAACTGGTCGCCCGCCCGGTGCAGATCGACCGGCTCGAAGTGGTCTCCCACGAGGATGGCCTCACTGTCATCGAGGCCGAGTGCGGCAAGGGCACCTATGTCCGGGCGCTCGCCCGCGACCTCGGCCGGATGCTCGGCTGCTACGGCCACGTCGCCGCCCTGCGCCGGACCCGGGTCGGTCCGTTCAGCGAAGCCGAGGCCTGCATCGTGGCGACCCTGGCCGAGAACGGCCCCGAGGCGGCGCTGGCGCATCTGCGGCCGGTGGAGACGGCGCTGGATGCGATTCCCGGCATCGCCGTCTCCCGCGACATGGGCCTGCGCCTGATGCGCGGCCAGCCGGTGATCCTCCGGGGCCGCGATGCGCCGGTCTCCGGAAAGGCCTTCGCCACCTGCTCCGGCATCCTCGTCGCGGTGGGCGACGTGGAGCGGGGCGAGCTGGTGCCGCACCGGGTGTTCCACCTCGGCGGGACGGCCCCCGGCCGCGCCTGAGGCGCGTCGGCGCACCCGGAACGAACGGTTCCACCCCCTGTTGGCCCCGGGTTGCGGCCGGGGGGACGATGCGCGAGTTGACGTGTGACGTGGCGGTGATCGGGGCCGGATCGGCGGGCCTCGCCGCCTACCGGGCCGCCACCCGGGCGGGCGCCCGCGCCGTTCTGATCGAGCGCGGCCCCGGGGGGACGACCTGTGCCCGCGTGGGCTGCATGCCCTCCAAGCTCCTCATCGCCGCCGCCACGGCCGCGCATGGCGCCCGTGGGGCGGGCCTGTTCGGGATCCGCGTGGGTGACGTCTCGGTGGATGGTCCGGCGGTCCTCCGACGGCTCCGGGCCGAGCGAGACCGGTTCGTCGGCTCGGTGCTGGAAGGTGTGGAAGAGTTTCCCGGGGAGGACCGCCTCACCGGCCAGGGGCGGTTCGTGGATGGGCATACCCTCGCCGTGGGGGACGGGATGCGCGTGCGCTTCTCCGCCGCCGTCATCGCCACGGGGTCGAGCCCCGCCGTCCCGAAGCCCCTCCAGGGCCTCGGTGACCGCCTTCTCACCACCGATACCCTGTTCGAAATCCCGGACCTGCCGGAATCCCTGGCGGTCCTCGGCCTCGGCGCGGTGGGTGTCGAGATCGCCCAAGCGATGGCCCGCCTCGGCGTGAAGGTCACGGCCCTCGATGCCGGGAGCACCATCGCGGGCCTCACCGCCCCCGGCCTCGTGCGCAAGGCCGCCGCCATCCTGGGCGAGGAGTTCGCCCTCCACCTCGGGGCGCGGGTGGAGTCGGCCGAGCGCGACGGGAATGGAGTCCGCCTCGGCTGGACGGGGGAGGACGGGCAGACCGGCTCCGTGCGCGTGACCCATGTCCTCGCGGCGGCGGGGCGCCCGCCCAATGTCGGCGATCTCGGCCTCGACACCACCGGCCTCGCCCTGGACGAGGATGGGATGCCGGATTTCGACGCGCGCAGCCTCCTGTGCCGGGGCGGCCCGATCCTCATCGCCGGGGATGCCGACGGTTGGCGGCCGGTCCTGCATGAGGCGGGCCGACAGGGGCGGATCGCCGGGGAGAACGCCGCGGCCCTTGCCGCCGGGCGTCCCGTCGCGGCACCGGAACCCTGGCCGGCCCTGGCGATGGTGTTCACCCATCCCCAAACCGCGGCCGTCGGCGAGCCCTACGACGCGGAGGCGACCGGACGGATCCTGGGGGAGATGGACTTCGCGGACCAGGGCCGGGCCCGCGCCGACGGCATGAACCGTGGAGGACTGTGCCTCTGGGCTGCGCCCAATGGCCGCCTCCTCGGCGGCGAGATGCTGGGTCCCGCCGTGGAGCACTTGGCGCAGATCCTCTCGAATGCCCTACGCGACGGCCTCACCGCACAGGATCTGCGCGATCGTCCCTTCTACCATCCCACTGTCGAGGAAGGATTTGAAACGGCATTGTCAAAAATCGTACAAAAGGCATGCCGTGTTTGAGATGCTTGTTCAGCCCTTGCGAACGAGTGCTGAACTGAGGCGCAGCGAAGCATTGCGCTTGGCCGGTTGCGTCGGCATACGTTCCTGATGATCCGGTCTCGTGCCTGATGCCGCCGAGCGAGCCCCGTAAGGAGAGCCGCGAGGACGGCCATGACCTCGATACCCTCGCCCCCGACGAGCTGGAGCGCCTCGATGCAGGCGTGATCGGCCTCGACGGAGCGGGGAGCATCGTCGCGTTCAGCGAGGGCGCGAGCGCGCTGCTGAAGCTCCCCCGCGATGCGGTCCTCGGCCGCGACTATTTCCAGGACGTGATGCCCGGCACCAACGTTCCGGGCTTCCGGGGCCGGTTCCTGTCCGGCGCCCGGCGCGGGCAGCTCGACGAGCGGTTCGAATACGTCTTCGGTCGGCTGCCGCAGCCCCTGCGCGCCGAGGTGCGGATGCATCACGGCCGGTTCGACGGAAGCCCGGTGACGTGGCTTGAGATCGATGCGCTGGAGACGATCGGCTTCGGCTCCTCCCGGGAGGCCGTGGTCTCGGCCATCGGCCAGCGGGTCCGGGCCGAACCGGTGGACCCGAGCCTGTGCGAGCGCGAGCCGATCCACGTTCCGGGCTCCATCCAGCCGAACGCCGTGCTGCTGGCCGCCGACGCGGCCACCCTGCTGATCACCGCCTTCTCGACCAACGTGGCCGAGATCGTGGACCCCATCGAGCCGCCGCTGCTGGGCCGGTCCCTCGCCGAGATCCTCCCGCTGCCCTTCATCGACCTGATACGGGCCCGGCTGGCCATCGGCGCGTTGGACGACGGTGGATCCGCGCGCCGCAGGATCCGCCTGCCCGCCACGGGCGAGACGAATTACCTCGCGGTGGCCCACGCCCATGCCGGCCGCCTCATCATCGAGTTCGAGCGCGAGCCCGACCGGGCCGAGGATTTCCGCACCGCGAGCCAGATCGACACCGAACTGGCCATGGCCCGGCTGCGGGCGGCGGGGACGTTGACCGAGGCGGCGCGGGTGGCCGCCCTGGAGATCCGGGCGCTCACCGGCTTCGAGGCGGTGCTGGTCTACCGGTTCGATCCCGATTGGAACGGCGAGGCCGTCGCCGAGGACAAGACCCCCGACTGGTCGCGCAGCCTGCTCGGCCTGCGCTTCCCCGCCTCGGACATCCCGTCCCAGGCTCGCGCCCTCTACACCAAGGCCAAGAGCCGCTTCGTCATCGACCGGGACAGCGTCCCCGTTCCCCTGCGCGGCGCGCCGGGGGGGAGCAACGCGCCCATCGACCTCACCTTCGCCCAGCACCGCACCCTGTCGCCGATCCACCTGGAGTATCAGCGTAACCTCGGCGTCAACGGCTCCATGTCGATCTCGATCATGGTGGATGGGCATCTCTGGGGATTGATGATCGGCCACCATCGCAGGCCGCATTACGTGCCGCCGGAGACCCGTTCGGCGGCCACCGTCCTCACCGACGCCTTCGCCATGCGCGTCCACGAGATCGAGTCCCGCCGGCTCTGGGCCGAGCGGCAGGCGCATCTCGACGTGGAAGGGCGGCTGGTGCGCAGCCTGACCCGCTCGGACGACTTCGTCGGCGCCCTGACCGGCGGGGCCACGACCCTCCTGCACCTGTTCGATGCCACCGGCGCCGGGATCGTCTCGGCCGAGCGCGCCACGCTCATTGGCCGCGCCCCGCCCGCCGACATCGTGCTGTCCATCGCCGCCTGGCTGCGCCGGACGATTCCCGAGGGTGAGACCAGCTACCAGAGCAGCCAGTTCACCCATGTCTTCCCCGAGGCGGCGCCGTTCCGGGAGGTCGCCAGCGGCCTGCTCGCCGCCTTCGTGGACGAGAGCCGCGAGACGCTCCTCCTCTGGTTCCGCCCCGAGATGCCGAGCACCGTGACCTGGGGGGGAGACCCCCGCAAGCCGGTGCTCGCGGGCACCGGCTCCGTGGCGGTTCTGCCCCGGCGGTCCTTCGAGCGTTGGGTCGAGGAGCGCACCGGCCATGCCAACCCCTGGGCGGAATGGCAGGTGAACCTCTCCCTGTCCCTCGCCGAGGCGGTGGAGGGCGTGGTGCTGCGCCAGCGCCGGAAGATCGATGAACTCACCGGCCTCCTGGCTGAGAAGGAGCGGCTGCTGACGCAGAAGGACCTGCTCACCCGCGAGATCGACCACCGGGTGAAGAACTCCCTCCAGATCGTCTCCGCCTTCCTTCAAATGCAGCGGCGGCAGATCGCCGACGCCACGGCGCGTCAGGCCTTCGCCGACACCTCGGCGCGGGTGATGAGCGTCGCCCGCGTCCACGACAGCCTCTACCAAGCCGACCGGGTGGACGAGGTCGACCTCGGCCAGACCATCGAGAGTCTGTGCAAGGACCTCGCCGGCCTCGCGGGGGAGGGGCACTCCGTCGATCTCACGGTGGAGCGCGGCATGATGGTGCCCTACCGCAAGGCGGTGGCCCTCTCGCTCATCGCCACCGAACTCGTCACCAACGCCTTCAAGTACGCCACGAAGGCCACGGGTGGCGGGCGGGTCGAGGTCACGGTCTCGGCGTCCGACGCGGGGGGCGTGCAGCTCATGGTCTGCGACGACGGCGCCGGTCTGCCGGAGGGCTGGGCCGAGTCGAAGGGCAGCGCCCAGGGCACCGGCCTCGGCATGAAGTTGATCCGGGCCATGCTCGACCAGATCAATGCCCGGCTCGACGTGGTGAACAATCCCGGCGCCTGCTTCACCATCACCGCGTGAGAATGCCGGAGGAGGCCCTTCACCAGCGGTTGCGATCAGCCACCGCCACGGCCCACGCGGCCCTGGAGCGCGACCTCGATTGGGTGGCGCGGGTGGCGACGAGGGAGGGCTATCGCGGCCTCCTCGCCCGGCTGCACGGGTTCCACGTCACCTGGGAGCCGGCGATCGGCGCGGCGCTGGCCGACGGGGACTTCTTCGATCTCCGCTGTCGCGTGCCGGCGCTGGCCCAAGACCTCACCTATTTGGGTCTTTCCTCGACCGGCATCGAGGACCTTCCCCAAGCTCGCCCGATCCCGCTTCCGAGCCCGGCGGCGGCCATGGGGGCGCTCTATGTCCTGGAGGGTTCGACCCTCGGCGGCCGGGTGATCGGCCGGCACATCACGGCGACCCACGGCCTCACGGGTCCGGGCCTCGCCTACTACTCCGGGCATGGGGCGCGGACCGGCGCGATGTGGCTGGCCTTCCGCGCCCGCCTCGACACCTTCGATGGGGACGCGGCGCAGGTCGTATCGGCGGCGAACGGGACCTTCGACGCCATGCGCGATTGGCTCGCGCCCCCCGCCCGGGACTGATCGGGCCCCCGGCCCTCGTCCTCCTTTTCCCGCTGGTTCGGTGGCGTGCCTAGTGCATCGATCCAGACGGAGGCGTCAGCCGAAGCTGGAAAAATTGATGCTAAAGCAAGGGGCTAGGGCAGAGGCGCAGGAACAGAGTGAGTGCGTCACTGCACTAGGTCTGCGGCTGCGCGGGATGGCGGGGGGGCGTGCGCCGTCTCAAAGCCAACGAAGCAGCGCGGAACGCTTTTCTTCGTTAACTTTTCGTTAACCAATCTTCACCAAATTGTTACTTGTGGTTGAATCGATGAAGAGATTGCGCCTCCGCAAAGATCTCTGTGCATTCGATTC
>JAKONI010000227.1 GCA_022702015.1 Beijerinckiaceae bacterium
ACAAGGATCTTCCGATCCTCGTCCTGTTCGGGGATTACGTCGATCAATCGCCGCGCTGGGCCCCACGCTTGAAGCTGTGCCGGGCTTTCGTGGCGGCGGCGAACGCCGCCGGCGGCCGGGCCGAACTGATTCTGCTGCCGGAGATCGGCATCCACGGCAATTCACACATGCTCATGCAGGACAAGAACAGCCTCGACATCGCCGACTGGCTGTCCGGCTGGCTCGACAAGCGCGTCCCGCCGAAGGGGTAGGCCGATCCACCCCCTCTCGGCAGGCGGGCGCTCCTACTCGCCCTCGGCGTCGCCGTGTTCGCCCTCGCCGTGTTCGGCCTCCTCGTCCTCCGGGGCCGCCTCCATCCGGTAGAAGTCGCCATGGCGGAGGATCTCGCCGCTGGCCGACATGGTGCTGAGATAGGCATTGAGCGTCGCCGGAGCGACGTCGTGCAAGCGGTCGGCGATCTCCGCCTGCGACAGGCCCTGCGCCCCGGTGTTCATCAGCAGCGCCCGCAATCGCCCCTTGGCCGAATTGGCGCGGGGGCCACGGCTGCCCCGGCGACCCGTCCTCGGCCGGGATCCCGCCTCGTCGTCCGTGTCGTCCCCGGCGTGATCCGCGTCGGCGCCCAGCGCCGCCCCCTCGACGATGGCCGCCAGGGATTTCTCCGCGAGCCGCAGCTTCGAAAGCTCGCCGGTCAAACGCTCGTGCTCAGCCTGCAATTCGATCCGGCGCTGCCGCACATCCGCCAGCGCCTTTGCGAGGGTATCGTTCTCACTCATCGCGTCCGTCCCGAACCCTGTAACCGACACCGGGGGGCCGACCTCAGCCCCGGCCCGACGACGCTTCCTTGCGGCGCCTGACGCGCGAAGGCAACGTCCCGGTCCCCGCCCCAAACCTGCGGCGCGGAAACGCGCCGCCGCCCCCGCGGCCGATTTCTACGGGCGCGCCACGTGGGCCGAGGCCAACGCGGCCCGTGCCGGACATTTGCCGATCCGGTCCTCGCGGGCGGCGTGACGGTCGGCGCCGGACGCGCCCTGCGACGAACGCCGTCGCCGCCTTGCGTTTTGCCGAACGATCTTCGAAAACCCGGCACGATGGCTCAAGCTTGCGTCGCGGCCCCGCGGCGCAGCATGAAGCCCGACCGGACCGGTTCGAGGACAGGAAATCCGATGCTCGATTACGCGCAGGCGCGGCGGCTGATGGTCGACTGCCAGTTGCGGACCTTCGACGTGAACGACAACGCCGTTCTCGACGTCTTCGACTCGATTCCCCGCGAACACTTCGTTCCGAAGAACCAGGAGCCCTTCGCCTATATCGACCAGCCGCTCCGCCTCGGCGGCGCGGGGGGCGACGTGCGGGTGAGCCCCGCGCCGATGGTGCTCGGACGGATGGTCCAAGCCCTGAAGCTCCATGCCGGGGCCAACACCTTGGATGTGGCCACCGGCTACGGCTACGCCGCCGCCGTGATGGCGCAACTCGGCGCGACGGTGACGGCCCTGGAGAGCGACGCGGACTTGGCGGCCATCGCCCGGGACCGCCTCCAGGGGAAGGCCGAGGTGGTGGAGGGACCGCTGGAGGCCGGTCTCACGGCGAAGGCGCCCTTCGACGCCATCCTCATCAACGGGAGGGTGGAGACCCGTCCACAGGCACTTCTCGATCAGTTGCGTGACGGGGGTCGCCTGATTTGCGTCTTCGGCCCCGCCAAGGGGGCGAAGGTCATGCTGTTCGTGCGCGCGGGCGACGCCTTCGGCTCGCGCCCCCTCTTCGATGCGTCCCTGCCGCCGCTCGCGGCTTTCGCCGAGAAGGCCGCCTTCGCCTTCTGACAGAATCGGCTAACCCGATTCGTCAAGTGTCGCCTTTATGCGCCACTGCCCGGTGAATTCGTTCCGAATCATCTTGCCCCTCGTGCCGGATTAACGAGTACCGGCTAAGGTCTGCTGAGGGCGGGCTTGTTTGGATGATTGCGAAACGCCGCAGCACCGCCGCAACCGGGGCGGATGTCAGATCGTCGAGGGCCGCAAGGGTTGAACGCCGTGAGTGTACCAGATCCTGCAAACCGCGCTGCGTTCCGCAGTGGCCGCCTGGCTGCCACTGCGCTCGCAGTGGTGTTGGCAGCGGCCCCCGCCGGGGCGGAGACGCTCGAGGGGGCGCTCGCCAGAGCGTACCGGGGCAACCCTGCGCTGAACGCCAGCCGGGCAACCACCCGCTACACCGATGAGGGGGTCGCCATCGCCGAGTCGGGCTACCGACCCACGGTAGCCCTCTCCGCCGATATCGGCTCCGCCTACACGCAGGGTCGGTTTTCCAGCATCAACGTGAACCAGACGCTGACGCCCGGGGGCGCCGGCCTCACGATCAACCAGACCCTGTTCAACGGCTTCCAGACCGACAACAACGTCCGCAGGGCGGAGTCGGCCGTCTACAGCCAGCGGGAGACCCTGCGCTTCACCGAGCTGACGACGCTCTACAACGCCGTGCAGGCGTACATGAACGTCCTCAGCAACACGGCGACGCTGGAGCTTAACCGCAACAACGTTGAGGTGCTGGAGGAACAGCTCCGGCAGACTCGCGACCGCTTCAACGTCGGTGAGGTCACGCGGACCGACGTGGCCCAGGCGGAGGCCCGCCTCGCCGGCGCCCGCTCGCAGGTGGCCTCGGCCGAATCGGCGCTGCGGACCACCATCGGCATCTATCGCCAGAACATCGGCGTCGAGCCGCGCTCCCTGGCGCCGGGGCGTCCCCTCGACCGTTTCGTGCCCGCCACCCTCGACGCGGCCGTGGCCATCGGCCTGCAGGAGCACCCGCAGATCATCTCGGCGATCCACGCCCTCGATGCCGGCGAGGCGCAGGTGAAAGTGCTGGAGGGCCAGCTCGCGCCGCAGGTCAGCGTGCAGGGCACGGTGGCCCAACGCTACGACTCGTCCCTGCCCGGCGATAGCGGCGTCCAGGCCTCCATCGTGGGCCGCCTGACGATCCCGATCTACGAGGGCGGCCAGGTCTACGCCCAGGTCCGCCAGCAAAAAGAACTGGTGGGGCAGTACCGCATCCAGGTGGATCAGATCCGCGATCAGGTTCGCGCCTCCGTGGTCGATTTCTGGGGACGGCTGGAAGCCGCCAAGGCACAGGTCATCGCCGCCCAGGCACAGGTCCAAGCCAACGAGGTGGCCCTGAACGGCGTCCGCGAGGAAGCCCGGGTCGGCCAGCGCACGACCCTCGACGTCCTGAACGCACAGCAGGAGTTGCTCAATTCCCGCGTGAACCTCATCGTCGCCCAGCGCGATCGCGTCATCTACTCGTATGGCGTCGTCCAAGCGATGGGTCAGCTGACGGCGCGCTTCACGAACCTGCCGGTCGAGGCTTACAGCGCCAAGATCCACTTCGATCAGGTCAAGGATCTGTGGTTCGGCCTGCGCACACCCGACGGGCGTTAATCGCCCCCCGGGGCGGATTAATCGTGAATTTTCCCCAAGGACTGTGTTGCCGGCATGCTTGTCGCAGCGACTGGGCGTGAAATACTGAGTTGCGGCCCGAAGCGGGCCGCCTTCCGGTTCCCCAGTCATCCGAGCGCGCCGCCGTCATGAGTGCAGCAAGCCCCCAGATTCAGGACAAGGCTGGCGAGAAGGCGCACGAGCCGTCGATGGAGGAGATTCTCGCCTCCATCCGCCGGATCATCGCGGACGATCAGGCGTCCAAGCCGGCGGATCCCCCGGAGGCCGAGCCGCTCGACGTGGACGACATCCTCGACCTCGCCGACGACGCGGAACCCGTGACGCACCCGGTTCCGGTCGCCAAGGCGCCCGAGCCCCCCGCGCCGGAGCCGGTGCCCCTCGACCTGGACGAGATCGGCTTCGAGGCCATGGAAGAGGAGCCGGAGGAGGCCCCCCCCGAGCCGCCGAAGCCGGCTCCCAAAACCGCCCGTGCGCCGGAGCCGGCACCGGAGCCCGCCTTCGCGCCGAAGCCCGCGCCGGAGCGCCTGATCTCGCCGATGACGGATGCGAGCGTCGGCAATGCCTTCAACCTGCTCGCGCATACTGTCCTCACCAACAACGCCAGGACGCTGGAAGACATCGTGCAGGACATGCTCCGCCCGATGCTGAAGGCATGGCTGGACGACAACCTCCCCGTGGTCGTGGAGCGCCTCGTGCGGGCCGAGATCGAGCGGGTGTCGCGCGGCCGCTGAGCGCCGTTGCGTGTTGACGCGGGCGACCTGACAGCCGAAAGCGGGGCTCGATTTCGAGACAGCCCGCCTTCGGCCCGACACACGCGATGATGGACAAGACTTTCGACCCCTCCTCCGTCGAGGCGCGCATTCGCGCCGCCTGGGAGGATGCGGGCGCTTTCCGTGCCGGCCGTCCCGAGCGGGCCGGGGCCGCCCCCTA
This sequence comes from Beijerinckiaceae bacterium, assembly GCA_022702015.1. GTDB lineage: Bacteria > Pseudomonadota > Alphaproteobacteria > Rhizobiales > Beijerinckiaceae > Methylobacterium. The sequence continues at coordinate 4,374 of JAKONI010000227.1, forward strand.
TTGCATCGTGATCCCGCCGCCGAACGTGACGGGCACCCTGCATATGGGTCACGCCCTCAACAACACGCTTCAGGACGTGCTCTGCCGCTTCGAGCGGATGCGGGGTCGGGACGTGCTGTGGCAGCCGGGCACCGACCATGCGGGCATCGCCACGCAGATGGTGGTCGAGCGGCGCATGGCCGAGCGCCGGGAGCCCAGCCGGCAGACGATCGGACGCGAGGCGTTCCTGGAGAAGGTCTGGGCGTGGAAGGCCGAGTCCGGCGGCGCCATCGTCGAGCAGCTGAAGCGCCTCGGTGCCTCGTGCGACTGGTCGCGCGAGCGCTTCACCATGGACGAGGGCCTGAGCCGGGCCGTGCTCAAGACCTTCGTGGACCTGCATAGGGACGGGCTGATCTACCGCGACAAGCGGCTCGTGAACTGGGACCCGCACTTCCAGACGGCGATCTCCGACCTCGAGGTGCAGCAGATCGAAGTGAAGGGCCATCTCTGGCACTTCGATTACCCGGTGGTGGATTCCTCGGGGGCGGAGACCGGCGAGGTCATCACCGTCGCCACCACCCGGCCGGAGACGATGCTCGGTGATACGGCGGTGGCCGTCCACCCGGAGGATGAGCGTTATACCGCGCTCGTCGGCCGATCGGTGCGCCTGCCCCTCGTCGGCCGACTCATCCCCATCGTCGCCGACAGCTACTCCGATCCCGAGAAAGGCACAGGCGCGGTCAAGATCACCCCAGCCCACGATTTCAACGATTTCGAGGTCGGCCGTCGTCACGGTCTGGCGATGATCAACGTCCTCGATCCCGAGGGCCGGATGCTGCTCGCCGGCAACGACGCCTTCCTCGCGGATGCCTCGCCGGAGGAGGAGGCCCTGGCCCTGCACGGGACCGACCGGGCGGCGGCGCGCAAGCGCGTCGTGGCGCTGATGGAGGAGCGCGGCCGCCTGCGCACCATCGAGCCCAACATCCACATGGTCCCGCATGGGGACCGCTCGAACGTCGTCATCGAGCCCTACCTGACCGACCAATGGTACGTGAACGTCAAGCCGCTGGCCGAGCGGGCCATGCAGGTCGTGCGCGACGGGCAGACGAAGTTCGTCCCCGAGAACTACGAGAAGATCTTCTTCCAGTGGCTCACCAATATCGAGCCCTGGTGCATCTCGCGCCAGCTCTGGTGGGGCCATCAGATCCCGGTCTGGTACGACGACCAGGGTGGAATCTTCGTCGCCGAGACGGAGGACGAGGCCCTGGCGGCCGCGCACGCCAAGCACGGGCGGGCGGTGGCGCTCACCCGTGACGGGGATGTCCTCGACACGTGGTTCTCCTCGGGCCTGTGGCCGTTCTCGACCCTGGGCTGGCCCGACGAGACGCCGGAACTCGCGCGGTTCTACCCCACCAACACATTGGTGACCGGCAAGGACATCCTGTTCTTCTGGGTCGCCCGCATGATGATGCTGGGGCTGCACGTCACCGGGAAGGTGCCGTTCGACACGGTCTACCTGCACACGCTGGTGCGGGACGCCTCCGGCGCCAAGATGTCGAAGTCGAAGGGCAATGTCGTCGATCCCCTCGTCCTCATCGATCAAGTGGGGGCGGACGCCCTGCGGTTCACCCTCTGCGCCCTCGCGGTCCAGGGCCGGGATATCAAGCTCTCCACCGATCGGGTGCAGGGGTACCGCAACTTCGCGACGAAGCTGTGGAACGCCGCCCGCTTCGCCGAGATGAACGGCTGCCGCCGGGATGACGCCTTCGACCCCCGGAACGTCCAAGGTGCGATCAACAAGTGGGCGCTCGGCGAAGCGGCCCGCGCGGTCGCGGAGATCGAGGCGGCGCTGGCGGCCTACCGGTTCAACGACGCGGCGAACGCCGCCTACCGCTTCACTTGGAACATCTTCTGCGACTGGTACCTCGAACTCGCCAAGCCGGTGCTGCAGGGGGAGGGGGCCGATGCCGCCGTCCGGATCGAAACGCAGGCGACGGTGGCGTTTCTGATCGATCAGGTCGCCAAGATCCTGCATCCGTTCATGCCGTTCCTCACCGAGGAGTTGTGGGCAATCAAGGGCGAGGGGATTGAGGGGCGCGGCCTGTTGGCCCTGGCCCCCTGGCCGGACCTTACCGGTCTCGCCGATGCGGCGGCGGAGGCCGAGGTCGGTTTCGTAGTCGACCTCATCGGGCAGATCCGCTCGGCCCGCTCGGAGACGAACGTGCCGGCGGCGGCGCAGATCCCGCTGGTTCTCGTGGGGGCCGACGCGGCGGTGAAGGCGCGGGTCGAGGCATGGCGCGACACCCTCATAAGGCTCGGCCGCCTGTCGGATATCGCCTTCACGGAGGCTCCCCCCGCCAAGTCGGTGCAACTTCTCGTGCGTGGCAGCGTCGCCGCGCTGCCCCTGGAGGGCATCGTGGATCTCGCCGCCGAAGTGGCGCGGCTGCGCAAGGAGAAGGCCAAGGCCGAGGGCGAGATCAAGAAGGTCGACGCCAAGCTCGCCAACGCCGACTTCGTGGCTCGGGCCCCCGAGGAAATCATCGAGGAAAACCGCGAGCGCCGCGAGGCCGAGACGGTGCGCTTGACCAAGATCGACGAGGCCCTGGCGCGCCTCGGCGGAGAGTGAAACGAGCGGGTGGGACGCCGCACTCCGGTGTCCTGCCCGCCGCCGCCTACCTGACAAAACTGTAATCTGCCCGCCACGAGCGGGTCAGGGCCCACCCTGTAGAACGATCCCATCGAAGGCCCCCACGGGCCTCGTCCAGATCCTTCCGAGGTAGTGAGCCCCATGTCCGAGACCGGCCAGCACAAGTCCCGCACCGCCCGCCGCGCCCTGGCCTCCGTCGCCGCCGCCGCGCTCATCGCTGGCGGTGCCGTCGGCGGCGGCTACCTGCCCGCCGCGACGCCGGCCTTCGCCCAGGCCCTTCCGAAGACCCCCATCGAGGCGCCGGAGCATCCTCCGGGCTCGTTCGCGGGCGTCGTCAGCAAGGTGAAGCCGGGCGTCGTCTCGGTGAAGGTGAAGCTCGACGACTCGGCAAGCGACGACGAGGACGGCGGCGGCAGCAACGGCCAGAACCTCCAGAACGTGCCGCCGCAGCTGCGCGAGTTCTTCCGCCGCTTCGGTGAGAACGGCCCCAACGGCCAGAACAACCAGCCGCAGCACCGTGGCTCGCGCGGCGCGGTCGGCTCGGGCTTCATCATCTCGGGGGATGGCTACGTCGTCACCAACAACCACGTGGTGGACCACGCCAAGACCGTGCAGGTGACGCTGGACGACGGCCGTACCCTCGACGCCAAGGTGATCGGCAAGGACTCTAAGACAGACGTCGCCCTGCTCAAGATCAACGAGGGCGGCAACTTCCCCTACGTGCAGTTCGGCAAGGCCGCGCCGCAGGTGGGTGATTGGGTGGTCGCCATCGGCAACCCGTTCGGCCTCGGCGGGACCGTCACCGCCGGCATCGTCTCGGCCCGGGGCCGCGATATCGGCGCCGGCCCCTACGACGACTTCCTGCAGATCGATGCGCCGATCAACAAAGGCAATTCCGGCGGTCCGACCTTCAACGTCAATGGTGAGGTCGTCGGCATGAACACGGCCATCGCCTCGCCCTCCGGCGGCAGCGTCGGCCTTGCCTTCGCCATCCCCTCGGAGACGGTGCAAGCGGTCGTCGATCAGCTTCGCACGGACGGCAAAGTGGCCCGTGGCTACCTCGGCGTGCAGATCCAGCCGGTAACGCAGGACATCGCCGAGGGTCTCGGCCTCGACAAGGCCAGGGGCGCGCTGGTGGATCACGCCGAGAACGGCACCCCCGCCGCCAAGGCCGGGCTGAAGTCCGGCGACGTGATCGACAAGGTCAACGGCGAGGCCGTCGAGAGCGCCCGGGAGTTGTCCCGCAAGATCGCCGGCATGAAGCCGGGGGCCAAGGTGGAGCTCGGCTATCTGAGGGGCGGCAAGTCCGACACCGCCACCGTGACCCTCGGGTCGCTGCCCGGCGACGGGGGCAAGGTGGCGAGCCGGCAGGACGACGGCTCGGGCCAAGTGCGCCTTGGTCTCGGTCTCGCCCCGGCGGCACAGGTCGGCCTCTCGGATCAGGGCGTGGCGGTGGTCCAGGTCGATCCCGATGGCCCGGCGGCGGCCAAGGGCATCGAGCAGGGTGACCTGATCCTCGATGTTGGCGGACAGTCGGTCTCCTCGCCCTCCGATGTGGTGGCGCAGGTCCAGTCGGCCGAGAAGAGCGGCCGCAAGGCGGTGCTGATGCGGGTGAAGAGCGCCAAGGGCCAGACCCGGTTCGTGGCGATCTCCCTGGACAAGAAGAACGGCTAAGACCGGCCCTCGCTGAGCAGGGTCTTACCATGAGGCGGGGCGTCGACCTTCGGGTCGGTGCCCCGTCATGTTTCGAGCCTGTCCGGTTCAGCCCTCGGAGGGCAGCGGCGGGATCCCGAGGCCGTCGCCGAGGCATTGCCGGCACCGGGAGAGGACGGCGAAGGCGGCGTTCGAATCGCGGCCGAGACGCATCAGGTCCCCGACCCGCGCACGTCCGAAGACCAGAGCCGAGAAGACGCCGCGCAGATCCGGCTCCCCATCGGGGGTGAGGGCGTTGGCCGCGAAGGCCGGAAGCGCCCGGTCGGCGGGGTCGCAGATCACGCGCAACGCCGCGAAGGGCAGGCCGTGCCGCCCGGCGAAGGTCGCCGCCACATGGGATTCCATGTCGACGGCGGCGGCGCCCGTCCGCTCCCGCAGCTCGTTCTTCTCCGCCACAGCGAGGACCGCCGCATCGACGCCCGCGAGGTCCGCCGAGATCACCCGGTTCGGGAGGCCCGCGAGCAGGCCCACGAGGGTGGCGGCGGCGTCGAGGTCGGCGGGGCGCCGGCCGTCTGCGGTCACGACCCCCGTCCCCACCACCACGTCGCCGGGCTTCAGGCTGGGATCGAGCCCCCCGGCGATGCCGAAGCTGATCACCGCCCGGCACGCGGGCGGCACCCGCCCGTCGAGGAGAACCCGCAGGCGGGCGGGGTTTCCCCCGGCCCCCACCGCCTCGACGCCGCTTCCGGCCGCGATGCGGCGCTCCCGGGCCAACCCGGTGACGGCGAGGACGGGGGCGGCGGGATCGATCATGGCGCGGGGGGAAAGCAGGCCGGCAAGGGCGGAGGGCGTTCGCCGGGGCCGGTCATCGTCGGGAAGGGACACGGGGGGTCGTCAGGCGAGGGGGCCGCTCGGGGAGCGGTGGCAGGCCCTCATATCAGGCCAGTCCGCCGCCGTCGTCACGGGGATCGGGGAAGACGTCTCACGCCGCCTTCCGGTTGGCGAGGAAATCCCCCATGCGACCGAGTGCCCGGCGGATGTTCTCCGCCGAGTTGGCGTAGGACAGGCGCAGGAAGCCCTCGCCGTGGACGCCGAAATCCGGCCCGCCGATGGTGGCCACGCCCACCTCGTCGAGCAGGGCCGAGGCGAGGGCCTTCGCCTTCCACCCGGTCCGCGACACGTTGGGGAAGGCGTAGAAGGCACCCTTCGGTACGATGCAGGTGACGCCGGGCAGTCCGTTCAACCCCTCCACCACGATCGACCGGCGCCGGTCGAACTCGGCGATCATCTCGGCGACGCAATCCTGCGGCCCGTCGAGGGCGGCGATCCCGGCATATTGCGTCGAGGCGTTGACGCAGGAATGGGCGTTCACCGCGAGCTTGCGGGCGTTGTCGTAGAGCGGCTTCGGCCACACCGACCATCCGAGGCGCCAACCCGTCATGGCGTAGGTCTTCGAGGCTCCGTCGAGGTAGATCAGGCGGTCACGGATCTCGGGGTATTTCAGCAGCGAGTGATGCACCTGCCCGTCATAGGTCATGGTGCCGTAGATCTCGTCCGAGAGCACCGCCACGTGGGGGTGATCCGCCAGACCGGCCACGAGGGCGTCGATCTCGGATTTCGGGCTGACCCCGCCCGTGGGGTTGGCCGGGGAGTTGACGATCAGAAGCCGCGTCCGCGGTGTGATCAGGGACAGGGTCTCGGCGGCGGAGAAGGCGAAGCCGTTTTCCTCGCGGATCGGCACCGGCACGGGGGTGGCCCCCGTGTACTCGATCATCGAGCGATAGATCGGGAAGCCGGGGTCCGGGTACAGGATCTCGACGCCGGGTTCCCCGAACATCAGGATCGCCATGAACATGGTGACCTTGCCGCCGGGGACGACCATCACCGACTCGGGCGACACCTCGACGCCATGGCGGCGGAGGATGTCGCGGGAGACCGCCTCCCGCAGCGGCGCGATGCCGGTGGCCGGGGTGTAGCCGTGGTGGCCGTCGCGCAGGGCCTTGATGCCAGCCTCGACGATATGGGCCGGCGTCGGCATGTCGGGCTGGCCGATGCCGAGGTTGATGACGTCCTTCCCCTGCGCGGCCAGGGCCTGGGCACGGGCGAGTACCGCGAAGGCGTTCTCCTCACCGATACGGGAGAAGGCCGGAACGACGTGGAGCATTGCGGCCTCCGTCTCGCGGTGAAATCCTGGACTTACGGCTTGGTGCGCGCGGACAGCTTCATCGCGGCGAACGACATGCCCACGGACACGAGGCCCAGGATCACGAAGGTCTTGACCGAAGCGTAGAACAGGGCCGGCTCGATCCCCGTATCCGTGTAGAGCACGAGGCCGATGGCGGCGATCGGTAGGGACAGGAGGATGAACAGCGGAACGAGCGGGTTCATGGCGGTTCCTCGGGCAACGGCGCGCTGGCTCGCGCCTGTAACGAAAGATCCTGCATAGCATCGTCCGGCCACGGTTGGGACCCCCCATCCCAGGGAGAATCTCGCCGGGTTCCCGCGTTCGCGAGGAGGTTTCGTTCAGGTCTTTCGGGCAGGATCTTGCAAGTCATCCGGGGGAAACAATGCAGTTTTCAGCCGCGAACAAGAATGGAACCACCGCCCAACCGTCGGCGCTGGACGACCTCGTCCGGCAGATCGGGCGTCTCTTGCGTCATCCCGCCTATCACCGCAGCACCATCGTCAGCGCCATGCTGCGCCGGCATCTGCCGTTCGATGGTGGCTACGCTTGGCACGGGGAGGCTCTGCTGCGCGAGCGCCTGGAGAAGGCCCGGCTCGACGGGCCGACCCTCGACCATCTCCTCGGCAGCGTCCGGGGTGAACTCCTGCGGCTCAGAAGGCCGGCGGACGCCTGAAAGACCCGTTCAGGCCGGAACCCTGACGGTGGCGCGCAGCCCCCCGAGGGGACTCTCGTGCAGGCTGATGTCGCCGCCATGGGCGCGGGCGATGTCGCGGGCGATGGCGAGGCCGAGGCCCGATCCGCCGGCATCCTGGCGGGCGTCGTCCAGCCGGACGAAGGGCTTGAACACGTCATCCCGGCTTTCCGGTGGAATTCCCGGACCGTCGTCGTCGATGGACACCAGCAAGCTGCGGGCCTCCCTCCGACCGGAGATCGCCACCGTCTCGCCATAGCGGGCGGCGTTGGCCGCGAGGTTGAACAGGCAGCGCCGGAACGCATCCGGCCGGACCGTCACCTCGGGGGAGCCGGCGAAATCGACCTTCGCCACGTGGGCGCCGAGGCGCTCCAAGTCGGTGCGGATGTCGTCCAGCAGGCGGCGCATGTCCGTGGGCGCCGCCGCCTCCGCCGAATCGCCCCGGGCGAAGGCGAGATAGCCTTCGAGCATTCGGCTCATCTCGTCCACGTCGCGGGTGAGGTCGTCGATCTCGTCGCTGCGCTCGAACAGGGCGAGGGAGAGGCGGAACCGCGTGAGGATGGTCCGCAGGTCGTGGCTGACGCCGTTCAGCATCGCCGTGCGCTGCTCCATCGCCCGCTCGATGCGCCGTTTCATCTCGATGAAGGCGTGCCCGGCCTGCCTCACCTCCCGCGCGCCCCGGGGCCGGAATTCGATCTCACGTCCCTTGCCGAATCCCTCGGCCACGGCGGCAAGGCGCAGGATCGGGCGGATCTGATTGCGCAGGAACAGGATCGCCACCCCGAGCAGCACCAGGGAGGAGCCGATCATCCATACGAGGAAGATGTGGGAGTTCGAGGCGTAAGCCTGACTGCGCCGCGCCGTGATCCGCATGACACCGCTGGGAATGGCGACCCGGATCTCGATAAGGTTCGAGCGTCCCACCGTGTCGATCCAGAATGGCCGCCGGATCTGACGTTTGATCTCGTCGGACAGGGCCTCATCGAGGATCGAGAAGAACGGCCGTGGTCCGGGCGCGGGCAGCTTGGCCCCCTCCAGGATGTCGAGGTCGAGGTTCAGCCGCTCCCCGGCGATCCGTGAGAGGGTGTCGGCGTCCTTGTCCTGCGGATAGCTCTCGTAGATGTCGATCAACGCGGCGACGTCCGCGACCACCGAGGCGGAGAGCCGTTTCGTCACGAGCTGCCAGTGCCGCTCCATGAAGGTGTAGGCGATCACCGATTGCAGCAGCACCATCGGCGCGATGATGATGATGAGCGAGCGGGCGTAGAGCCCCTTCGGCAGGGTATCGCCGATCGCCCGTGACACACGCTTCCACAGGCGGCGCGGGGTCGAGCGCGGCTTGGCCGTCTCCCCCGTCGCGCGGAGGGCTTGGGCGAGGGCGGGATCCTCCGCGTTCACGGCCTCGCCCTCCGGGTCTGTGACCGGCCGGATGGGGTCTGGGTCCGGGCAGCGGTGGGGGCCATTGTGTTCGGCATCGGGAGGGAGGACAGTCTATCGCCCGCCGCCGCCGCCGCCAAGGCGACCTCGCCCGCCTTGCGCCCCGGCCCAACGGCCATACCTCTCCCGGGCGGGGGGCGCCCGCATTCCAAGGGTCGCGCAGGACCATGCTCAGCACCGATACCGACATCCTCGCCACCGCCCAGGCGTGGCGGCGGGACGGGCGCGATGTCGCCCTCGCCACCGTCATCGAGACCTGGGGCTCCGCACCCCGGCCGGTGGGCAGCCACCTCGTCATCGACGGGGAGGGCAACTTCCTCGGGTCCGTTTCCGGCGGCTGCGTCGAGGGGGCGGTCATCACCGAGGCGGTGGAGGTGATCGAGGCGGGAACCCCGCGTGTCCTTGAATTCGGCGTGGCGGATGAGACGGCGTGGCGGGCCGGCCTCTCCTGCGGCGGACGCATCCGCGTCTTCGTGGAACGGATCGACTGATGCGCGCCGATCTCCTGAACGACCTCAATGCCGAACGCGCGGCCCGGCGGGCGGCGATCCTCGTCACCGAAATCCCCTCGGGCGAGCAACGCCTCGTGCGAGCGGCGGAGATCGCCGGCGATCCCCTGGCCGGTGTACTCGCCAAGCACCTCGCCGCGGGCAAGAGCGGATTGGTGGAGGCCGAGGGCCGGCCGGTCTTCCTCACCGTCCAGGTGCCCCCGGTGCGGCTTGTGGTGATCGGCGCGGTTCACATCTCGCAGGCGCTGGCCGCGATGGTGGGGACCCTCGACCTCGCCCTGACGGTGATCGACCCACGCACCGCTTTCGCGACGCCCGAGCGGTTCCCGGGGATCGATCTCGTGGCGGAATGGCCCGATGTCGCCCTGGGGCAGGGTGTGCTGGCCCTCGACCGCTACTGCGCGCTCGCCGCCCTGACCCACGATCCGAAGATCGACGACCCGGCCCTCTCCGCCGCCCTGCGCGCGGAGTGCTTCTATGTGGGGGCATTGGGCTCGCGGAAGACCCATGCGGCCCGGGTGGGCCGCCTGACGGAGGCGGGCTTCCCGCCGGAGGCGATCGCCCGGATCCACGCCCCGATCGGCCTCCCCCTCGGGGCGGTGAGCCCCGCCGAGATTGCCCTGTCGATCCTGGCGCAGATCGTGGCCGAGCTTCGCCGCGCACCGAAGCCGGAGGCATCGTGAGGTTCGGCGCGGTTCCGCTCTCCGAGGCCGTGGGGCTCATCAGCGCCCACACCCTACGCAGCGGAGAGGCGACCCTGCGCAAGGGCCTGCCGATCACCCCCGACATGGCACGCCGGCTCGAGGCGGAGGGCGTGCGCGAGGTCGTGGCCGTCGCCCTCGACGGGGAGGACGTGGGCGAGGACGCGGCGGCGGCGCGACTGGCGGGCATCCTCGCCGGAGACCACCTCCGGTGCGATCCGGCGTTCACCGGGCGCTGCAACCTGTTCGCTGACCGGCCGGGCCTCCTGCTGATCGAGGGGGAGCGGATCGCGGCGGTGAACGGCGTCGATGAGGCGATCACCGTCGCCACCCTGCCGGCCTTCAAGCCGGTGACGGAGGGCGAGATGGTCGCCACCGTCAAGATCATCCCCTACGCCGTCCCGGCGAGCGCCCTGGCGGCCGCATGCGCCCAGGGGCGGGGGGGCGCCTTACGAGTGGCGCCCTACCGCCGCCGCCGGGTCGCCGTGGTCTCCACAAGGTTGCCGTCCCTCAAGGATGCGACGATCGACAAGACGCTCCGCGTCCTGACCGAGCGCCTCGCCCCCACGGGGGCGGGGATCGTCGCCGAGGCCCGCGTGGCCCACACCGCCGAGGCCGTCGCCGACGGGCTCGCGCAAGTGATCGCCGAGGGGCGAGCCGACCTCGCTATCCTGTTCGGTGCTTCGGCCATCGCCGACCGGCGCGACGTCATCCCCACGGGGATCGAGCTGGCGGGGGGAAAGGTGGATCATCTCGGGATGCCGGTCGATCCCGGCAACCTCCTCTTGCTCGGGTCGCGGGGCGACGTGCCGGTGATTGGGGCGCCGGGCTGCGCCCGCTCGCCGAAGGAGAACGGGTTCGACTGGATCCTCCATCGCATGCTGGCGGAGATCCCGGTGGGCCGGGCCGATATCGTCGCCCTCGGGGTCGGCGGGCTGCTGATGGAAATCGTATCCCGCCCGCAACCCCGGGGCGGTGGCAGCACCGAACCCTCCGACGATGCCTGAGATCGCGAGCCTCATCCTGGCGGCCGGTCGCGGGACGCGCTTCGGCCTCGCGCCGAAGCTCCTCGCCCCGCTGGAGGGCCGGCCCCTGGTCCGCCACGCGGCGGAGGCGGCGCTGATCGCCCGTCCCCGGCCGGTGTTCGCCGTGGTGGGCGCCCATGGGGACGCCGTGCGGGGGGCGCTCGCCGGCCTCGACATCATGATCGTGGATAATCCCGACTACGCGGAGGGGATGTCGACGACCCTCAAGGCCGGCATCGCGGCGCTGCCCTCCGCGTGTCGCGCGGTGATCGTGATGCTCGGCGACATGCCCCGGGTGAGGGCCGACGAGATCGACGGCCTCGTCGCGGCGTTCAGGGCGGCGGAGGGAACGATCTCCGCCGTGGTGCCGGTCCATGGCGGCAGACGCGGCAATCCGGTGCTGCTGAACCTCGATCTCCTGCGCGGAGCCATCGCGGGGTTGCACGGCGACCGGGGGGCCGGCCCCATCCTGGCGGGCCGGAGCGACGTCCTCGAAGTTCCCGGCGGCCCCGGCAGCGCCCTCGATATCGACACCCCCGACGCCCTGGCCGCCCTCACGGGCCGATGACCGGCCCGGCTCCTCAACCGGGTTTGCCGCGCTTGGCATCCCGGCGGCACTTGTCCGAGCAGTAGCGGACCTCGTCCCAGACCTTCTCCCACTTCTTCCGCCACGTGAAGGGGCGGCCGCATTGGACACAGGTCTTGACGGGCAGGTCGCCCTTGCGGCGCATCGGGGGCATCGCGTCGGTCCTCGCCCGGCCTTCGATCCCCGACGCCGTTCATCGGGGGAGACCGGAATTCTGGATCGCAATGGGCCGGCGCGGTTCGGGTTCCAGGGCCGCGACGACCGCGCCCGGTCCCAAAACGGGAGAGGGCCGCGCCGCGCCCTCCGGCACCGCGCGACCCTCGTTCCAACCCGCCGGACGGGTCGGCCTCAGCGCGAGAAGCGCTTGTACTTGATCTTCTTCGGCATGATCGAGTCGGCGCCCAGGCGGCGCATCTTGTCCGCCTCGTAGTCGGAGAAGTTGCCCTCGAACCACTCGACGTGACTGTCGCCCTCGAAGGCGAGGATATGGGTCGCGATGCGGTTCAGGAACCAGCGATCGTGGCTGATGATCACCGCGCAGCCGGCATAATCCTCCAGGCCTTCTTCGAGGGCCCGCAGGGTCTCCATATCGAGGTCGTTGGTCGGCTCATCGAGCAGCAGGACGTTGCCGCCCTTGCGCAACGTCGCGGCGAGATGGACGCGGTTGCGCTCACCGCCGGAGAGCTTCCCGACCTTTTTCTGCTGGTCTGGCCCCTTGAAGGCGAAGGCCGCGCAATAGGCGCGGGAATTGATTTCGCGCTTGTTGAAATGAAGGATGTCGTTGCCGCCCGAGATTTCCTGCCAAACGGTCGAGTCCGGGTCCAACGCATCGCGCGACTGGTCAACGTAGCCGAGGTGCACGCTCTCGCCGACCTTGATGTCGCCGTCGTCGGGCTCCTCCTGGCCGGTGATCATCTTGAACAGGGTGGTCTTGCCGGCGCCGTTCGGCCCGATCACCCCGACGATGCCGCCCGGCGGCAGCTTGAACGACAGGTTCTCGATCAGCAGGCGGTCGCCGAAGGCCTTCGACAACTGCTCGAATTCGATGACGTTCTGGCCGAGCCGCTCGGTGATCGGAATGACGATCTGCGCCGTGGCATCGACCTTCTGGGCCTGCTTGGCGACCAGTTCCTCGTAGCGTGTGATGCGGGCCTTCGGTTTGGTCTGCCGTGCCTTCGGGGAGGCGGAGATCCACTCCTGCTCGCGGGCGATGGAGCGCTGCCGGGCCATGTCCTCGCGGCCCTCCTGCTCAAGCCGCTTCTGCTTCTGCACCAGCCATGAGGAGTAGTTGCCCTCGTAGGGGATGCCCTTGCCGCGATCGAGCTCCAGGATCCAGCTCGTCACGTTGTCGAGGAAGTAGCGATCGTGGGTCACGATCAGGATGGCGCCGGGGTACTGGCGCAGGTGGCCTTCCAGCCAGTTCACCGTCTCGGCGTCGAGGTGGTTGGTGGGCTCGTCGAGCAGCAGCAGTTCCGGCTCCCACAGGAGCAGGCGGCACAGGGCGATGCGGCGGCGCTCACCGCCCGACAGGGTGGCGACGGGCTGCTCGTCGCTCGGACAGCCCAGGGCCTCCATGGCCTGATCGACCTTCGAATCCAGTTCCCAGAGACCGAGCGACTCGATCCGGTCCTGGAGTTCGGTCATCTCGTCGGCGGTCTCGTCCGAGTAGTTCATGGCGAGTTCGTTGTAGCGGTCGAGCATCGCCTGCTTCTCGGCGACGCCCTCCATCACGTTCTCGCGGAC
>JAKONI010000095.1 GCA_022702015.1 Beijerinckiaceae bacterium
CCCAAGATCTCGTTCGTGTCCCTCGGTTGCCCGAAGGCGCTGGTGGATTCCGAGCGCATCCTCACGCACCTGCGCGCGGAGGGGTACGAGCTCGCCCGCAAGCATGACGGGGCGGACGTCGTCATCGTCAACACCTGCGGCTTCCTCGATTCCGCCAAGGCCGAGTCGCTGGCCGCCATCGGCGAGGCCATGGCCGAGAACGGCCGGGTCATCGTCACCGGCTGCATGGGCGCGCAGCCCGAGGAGATCCGCGAGAAGTACCCGGACCTGCTCGCCGTCACCGGGCCGCAGGCCTACGAATCGGTGGTGGCGGCGGTCCACGAGGCCGCCCCCCCGGCCCACGACCCGTTCATGGACCTCGTACCGCCGCAGGGGATCAAGCTGACGCCCCGGCACTACGCCTACCTGAAGATCTCCGAGGGGTGCCACAACCGGTGCAGCTTCTGCATCATCCCGAGCCTGCGGGGCGACCTCGTGAGCCGCCAAGCCTCCGACGTGCTGCGCGAGGCCGAGAAGCTGGTCAAAGCCGGGGTCAAGGAACTCCTCGTCGTCTCCCAGGACACGAGCGCCTACGGGCTCGACATCCGCTACGCCGAGAGCCCCTGGCGGGACCGGCAGGTCCGCGCCCGCTTCTACGACCTCGCCAAGGAACTCGGCGAGCTCGGGGCCTGGGTGCGGCTCCACTACGTCTACCCGTACCCGCACGTGGACGAGGTGATCCCGCTCATGGCCGAGGGGAAGGTCCTCCCCTACCTCGACATGCCGTTGCAGCACGCGAGCCCCTCCGTCCTCAAGCGGATGCGCCGGCCGGGCAACCAGGAGCGGCAGCTCGACCGGATCCGGTCGTGGCGGGCCGCCTGCCCGGACCTCGCCCTCCGCTCGACCTTCATCGTCGGCTTCCCCGGGGAGACCGAGGCGGAGTTCGAGGAACTGCTGGAATGGCTGAAGGAGGCCAAGCTCGACCGGGTCGGCTGCTTCGAGTTCGAGCCGGTGGGCGGCGCGGCGGCGAACGCCCTGGCCGATCCGGTGCCGCCGGAGGTGAAGGCCGAGCGCAAGCGCCGGTTCATGGAGACGCAGAACGCCATCGCCCTGCGCCTCCAGCGGGCCAAGGTCGGCCGGCGGATGCCGGTGATCGTGGACGCGGTGGAGGGCGGGGTCGCCCGAGCCCGGTCCAAGGCCGACGCGCCGGAGATCGACGGCACCGTCCATGCGAGCTTCCGCCGGCCGGTGCGGGTGGGGGACATCGTCTCGGTCAAGATCGACCGGGCGGACGCGTACGACCTGTACGGCAGCGTGATCTGAGGCGGACCCGCCTCGCCGTCACCGCGAGGGGAGCGCGGCGATGACGGCCGCGTAGCGGTGCCCGCATTTGCAGCCACGCTCGCCGGGCCTATGAGGGGGCAGACCCCATAGGCCCCGGCCCCATGCTCCGCTCCGCCGACCCCCGCCTCGTCCAGGTCCGCCCGTGACCGGCGCCCTTCTCCTCGCCCTGGTGCCGATCGCCCTGTTGATCGGCCTCGGGGTCGCGCTGAGGCGGGCCGGGTTCCTGGCCGAAACGTTCTGGCCGCAGGCGGAACGGCTCGGCTACTACGTGCTGCTGCCCAGCCTGTTCGTGCACGGGCTCGCCACGGCGCATCTCGACGGGGTGCCGGTCCTGGCGCTTGCCGCCGTCCTCGTCGCCTCGACGCTGACCGTCGCCGTGGTGCTGCTGGCCCTCCGGCCCCGGCTCGCCCTCGATGGGGCGGCCTTCACCTCGGTGTTCCAGGGCGGGATCCGCTTCAACAACTATGTCGGGGTCTCGGCGGCGGTGGGGCTGTTCGGGGCTCAGGGCGTCGCCCTCGCGGCGGTGGCCAACGCCGCCATCGTACCCACCGTCAACGTCCTGTGCGTCCTCGTCTTCGCCCGGTTCGGATCCGCCGGGCGCCTCGCTCCGGCGGCGGTCGTCCGGCAACTCGCCCTCAACCCCCTCGTGGTGGCGAGCGTCGTCGGGATCGGCTTCCAGGCGACGGGGTTGCGCCTTCCGTTGGGGGTCGAGCCGGTGCTCAAGGCCCTCGGGCAGGCCTCCCTGCCCCTCGGCCTGCTCTGCGTCGGGGCGGCGCTGGATTTCGGCACGGCCCGGACCTGGGTCAGGCCGCTGGCCGTCACCTCGGCGGTGAAGTTCGGGCTGATGCCGCTGGCGACGGTGCTCGCCTGTCTGGCGCTGGGCCTGCGCGGGCCGGCGGCGGCCACGGCCCTGCTGTTCCAGGCGCTGCCGACCGCCTCGTCCTCCTACATCATGGCCCGCCAGCTTGGCGGCGACGCCCCGCTGATGGCGGGCATCATCGCCCTCCAGACGGTGCTCGCCGGCGCGGCCCTGCCCCTGGTGCTTCTGGTGCTGGAGGGGATCGCGGTGTGAGGGGCCGCTACCCCTTCTCCTTCCGCTTCACCGCCTGCCACGCCGCCTCCATGGCGGCGAGGTCCGAGCGGCCGAGTTCGCCGCCCTCCGCGCGCAGCTCCCCGGCCATCGCCCGGAACCGGCGCTCGAACTTGGCCGTGCCGTCGCGGAGCGCCGTCTCGGGGTCGATCCCCGCGTGGCGGGCGAGGTTGGCGACGGAGAACAGCAGGTCGCCGATCTCCTCGGCGAGGGCCCCGGGCTCCCCCCGTTCGAGGGCCTCGGCCACCTCGTCGGTCTCTTCGCGGACCTTGTCGATCACCTGGGCGGCGTTGTCCCAGTCGAACCCGTGGGAGGCGGCCCGGCGGGAGACCTTCTCCGCCCGCGCCAGGGCCGGCAGGGCCAGCGCGACGCCGCCCAACGGATCGGGCGGGAGGTCCGGCGCCTGCGGGGAGGCGGGCTCGGCCATCTCCTTGGCAATCCCCTTGGCCGCCCGCTCCTGCGCCTTGATCGCCGCCCATTGCGCCTCGACCTGCGCCGGATCGCGCCGGGGCGAGCCCGGTGGCAGCAGCGCGCCGTCGGCGGTGAACACGTGCGGATGCCGCCGGATCAGCTTGGCGGCGATGGCGCGGGCCACGTCGTCGAAGGCGAAGGAACCCTCCTCCTCGGCCATGCGGGCGTGGAACACCACCTGCAACAGCAGGTCGCCGAGTTCGTCGCGCAGGTCGTCCCGGTCGCCCCGGGCCACCGCGTCGGCGACCTCGTAGGCCTCCTCGATCGTGTAGGGGACGATGGTCTCGAAGCTCTGCGCCACATCCCAGGAGCAACCCCGCCCGGGGTCGCGCAGGTCCGCCATAAGCCGCAGGAGCGTCCGCATCGGCGTGTCGGGGGTGGAGGTCACGCGGTCGAGCCCGTTCCGGTTGCCCTGGATCGGGCCGCTCTATCAGGGACCGCGTTCGGGGAACACCGGCATCGCGTCCCGCTCCTCGACCCGCTCCGCCTGGAAGTCGGAGAGGTAGGCGGTGAGGCGGTCGCCGGCGGCCTTGTCGGCGCATTGCACCCAGAGGGGGGCGGGCAGCGTCTCGGCCGGGAGGCGGAGCAGGAACAGTTCCGCGTTCCGGGCGGCCTCGCGCTCGGTGGCCGCCGCCAGGAGGCGCGCCCCCGCCGGGGTGCCGATGAGGATCGCGACGGTGGCGGGGATCTCGCTCATTCCCTTCAACGGCCCAGCCGCCTGATCGTTGCGCCGTCCCCGATCACGGTTTTCGCGGGGCACTCCCTCCGGCGGGGGGAGGGCGGACGCGGGTCAGCCGTCCGCTGCGGGAGGTCCGGGACAGGCCATGCTCGGTCTTGTTCCACCGGTCCGGGGCCGTCACGAGTTCGACCACCGCGAGCCACGCGGCCGCGCCTATGCCGAGATAGTAGAACGGGAGGAAGGGGACGAAGCGGTACAAGTCCCGCCACCCCCGCCGCCGCGCCCCGAGGAGGGCCGGCACCGTCATGGCGGCGAGGCCGCCCAGGAACAGGGTCGTCGCGAGGCCGAGGGGGAGGTTGACCAGGGGATCGGGCGAGGCCTCGAACCAACCCCTCGCCAGGGCGGCGGGCAACCCCACGAAGCCGAACGGATAGACCAACGCCGAGACGAAAGTCCCCGGCACCAGGACCATGGCGGCGAAGCCCCGCAGGGGCCCGAGCCGGCGGAGGCTCGCCACCGGGTGGCGGCCATGGACGAGGCTCGTCATCAGGAACCCCTTCATCCAGCGGGTGCGCTGGCGCAGCCATGCCCGGGGCGTGACCGGCGCCTCCTCGAGGGTGACGCTCGGCAGGTCCGCGACCCTGTAGCCCGCCAGCGCCAGACGCAGCCCGAGGTCGGCATCCTCGGTGACGTTGCGGGCGTCCCACCCGGAGAGGTCGCGCAGGACGCGGGTCCGCAGGTGCATCGAAGTGCCGCCGAGGGGGATCGGCAGGCCGAGGGCGGCGAGCGCCGGATTCAGCACGTCGAAGAGGCCGGCATATTCGAGGGCGAACAGGCGGGTCAGCAAGCCCTCGTGGTTGTCGATCACGAGGCGCCCCTGGAGGCAGGCGACGGAGGCGGGGGACCGGGCGAACAGCGCCGCCGCCCTGCGGAGCTGGTCCGGGGCGGGGACGTCCTCCGCGTCGTAGACCACGAGGAGATCCCCCCGCGCCAGCGGCAGGGCGGCGTTCAGCGCCCTCGGCTTGGTGCGCGGGAGCCCCGGGGGGACGGTGACGACCTCGAACCGGGCGGGGAAGGAGATCCCCGCCAGCGCCGCGCCGGTCTCGCCGTCGTCGGCCTCGATCAGGAACTTGATGTCGAGCTTGGCCGGCGGATAATCAAGGGCCGCCAGCGCCGGCACGATCCGCGGCAGGATGTTCGCCTCCCGGTAGAGGGGGATCAGCACCGTGTAGGCCGGCAGGGCGATGTCCGGCGGCGGCGGCGGCGCCTCCCCGCCGGCCGGCGGGACCGCGGTCACCGCGAGGCGGAACGCCACCCCCGCGAGCCACAGCGCCTGCCATGCGATGGCCAGGATCCCCCGCGCCGGGGCGGGGAGGGCGGCCACGAGGCACAGGGCGGCGGCGAGGCCGAGCGCCAGGAGCAGCAGCCGGGGGCCCACCGGACGCCCCGAGACCGCCCGCCCGGGATCGCGCCGGCGCAGGGCGTCCGCCGCGTGGGCGGCCACCACCTCGGGGATCGCCCCGTAGACCGCCCGGCGCAGGTGCGTGGGTGTGGTGATCGCGGCCAGGCCGACCCAGCGCCCGGCCAGCAGGGGCGCGATGGCGGGCCCCCGGGGGGCGAGGACCAGGACGGCCCCGGCGCAAGGGTCCGGGGAGGAGTCCGGGGAGGGGTCCAGCGGCGCCGCCCCGACCCCGAGGCATTCCGGGTAGCGCAGGGGCGCCCCGAACGGGATCGGCCCGGCATGGAACGGCGCCCCCAGCGCCCGGGCGAGGGCGCGGTAATAGCGGTCCTCGTCGATCAGGCCGGCATGGAGCAGGGCGGTGGCCGCGTCGGTACCGGCCCGCCGGGCGGCGGCGGTGGCTTGGACGAGGACGCGGGGATCGAGACCCTCGGCCACGAGGAAGGCGATCTCGGGGGGCAGGGGCCCGGTCGGGGGGAGAGCGGTCGCCGGGAAAGACACCGCAGGTTCTGCTCCCGCAGCGGGCTCGAGCCGTGCTAGGGGAGGGGGGTGAGCCCGCCCCCGTGTCCCCGCTCCGGCTGGAGCATCCGTCGCCCCGTCCGGTCAAGCCTCGGCCTTGGAAGGGCTGTGGGCGCGGCCCTCGTGCTGGCGGGGCTGGCCCGGCCCGTGGCGGCGGACCCGGCCCCCGTGCCGACCCCCACGGTCACGGTGCCGGACTTCTGGAACCCCCGGAGCCGGGGCGAGCGGGTCGAGGCGCCCCAGACCGGCCGGGCGGTGCGCTTCCTGACCGACGACGAGTTCCCGCCCCTGCATTTCGCCGGGCCCGACGGCAACCCCACCGGCTTCGTCGTGGAACTGGCCCGGGCGGTCTGCGAGAAGCTCGCCATCACCTGCACGGTCCAGGCGCGGCGGTTCGACACCCTGCTCGATTCCCTCGAAGCGAAACAGGGCGACGTGGTGGCCGCCGCCATCCCCCTCACCCCCGCCCTGCGGCAGAAGTTCCTGGCGACGCGGCCGTATTTCCGCTGGCCGGCGCGCTTCGCCGCCCGCGCCGACCGGGGCCTGCCGGTCCCCTCGGCCAAGGCGCTGGCGGGGCGCAGCGTCGGGGTGATCGGCGGCAGCGCGCACGCGGCCTATCTCGGCGCCTTCTTCCCGAAGGCGGTCCCCCACGACTTCGCCGACCTCGCCGCCGCCGAGGGCGCCCTCAAGCGCGGCGACATCGACTACCTGTTCGCCGACGGACTCAACCTCGCCCTCTATGTCGGCGGCCAGGACGCGGAGAATTGCTGCGCGATGATCGGCGGCGACTACCTCGAGAACCGTTATTTCGGGGAGGGGATCGGCCTCGTCACGAGGCAGGAGGACGCCGCCCTCGCCCGCGCCCTCGACGACGCGCTCCAGCGGGTCTGGGACGACGGCAAGTACACGGAACTGTACCTGCGCTTCTTCCCCGTCAGCCCGTTCTGACCGCCGGGCCATGATCCGCTTCGACCTCGTGGATCTCGGCCTGTTCCGGCACGTGGTGGAGGCGGGCTCGATCACCCACGGGGCCGAGCGGGCGCACCTCGCGCTGGCCGCCGCCTCGGCCCGGATCCGGGGGATGGAGGACAGCCTCGGCGCGGCCCTCCTCACCCGGGGCCGGCAGGGGGTGAGCCCGACCCCCGCCGGGCGGGCGCTCCTCGCCCACGCCCGCGCCCTGCTCGCCGGGGTGGATCGCCTGCGCGAGGAGATGGCGGCCTATTCCGGCGGGGCGGCCGGACAGATCCGGGTGGTGGCCAACACCCACGCCCTGATCGAATTCCTGCCCGGGCCCCTGTCGGAGTTCCTCGCCTCGCATCCGGGCATCGCCGTCGAGATCGAGGAGCGCACCTCGGACGAGATCGTCGGGCTGGTGGCCGAGGGGGCGGCGGATTTCGGCCTCCTGTCGGGCACCGTCGATACGGGCGTGTTGACGACCTTCCCGTTCCGGGAGGACCGGTTCGTCCTCGTGGCGGCGCGGGGCGACCCGCTGGCGGGCCAAGCCGAGGTCGCCCTCACCGACGTGCTGGAGCGCGACCTCGTGGGTCTCGACCGGCGCAGCGCGATCAGCCGCTTCCTGGTGGAGAAGGCGGCCCGGGCCGGGCGGCCGATGCGCCTGCGGGCGCAGCTGCGCGGCTTCGAGGCGGTGTGCCGGCTGGTGGAGGCCCGGGTCGGCCTCGCGATCCTGCCCGAGAGCGCCGCGCTCCGGGCGGCGCGCACGCTGGCCATCGCCGTGGTGCCCCTCTCCGACCCCTGGGCCCGGCGCGACCTCACCCTGTGCCTGCGCGACCTCGACGCGCTCCCGCCCTTCGTGCGCGACTTCGTGGAAGTGCTGCGCCGCTGAGATGGGCGGCGCCCTGCGTTTCCCAAGGGCTTCGCCCCTGGACCCCACCAAAGGGCTTGCCCTTTGGGATCCCCCGATTAGCCTCACGGCGATTCCGGGGGGCACGCGATGACTTTCACCACCGTCGAAGCGGCCGGGCGGCGCCGGGGGGCGGAGCTTCTGGTGGAGGTGCTGCGCTCGGAGGGGGTGCGCTACATCTTCGGCAACCCCGGCACCACCGAACTCCCCCTCATCGACGCCCTCACCGAGGCGCAGGACGTCGCCTACATCCTCGCCCTCCAGGAGGCGACCGCCGTCGCCATGGCCGACGGCTACGCGCAGGGGGCCCGGCGCTCGGCCTTCCTCAACCTCCACACCGCCGGGGGCTTGGGCCACGGCATGGGCAGCCTCGTGAACTCCCAGGTCTCGGGCACGCCGCTGGTCGTCACGGCAGGACAACAGGACCTGCGCCACGCGCTCACCGACCCGCTGCTGATGGGCGACCTCGTGGCCATCGCCGACCCGGTGATGAAGTGGGCGCGGGAGGTCACGAGCCCGGACCAGATCCCGATCCTCCTGCGCCGGGCCTTCCACGATTGCTCCGCCGCCCCCTCGGGCCCCGTCTTCCTGTCGCTTCCCATGGACGTGATGGACGCGCTCACCGACGTGCCGGCGGGGGAGACCTCCACCATCGACCAGCGGGCGGTGGCGGGCTCCCTCGCCCTGCTGGCCGAGAAGCTCGCCGCCGTGGCGCCGGGGCGGCTCGCGATCATCGCCGGCGACGAGATCGATTCGTCGGACGCCGCCGCGCAGACCGTGGCGCTGGCCGACCTCCTCGCCGCCCCGGTCTACGGCTCGTCCTGGCCGGCGCACATTCCGTTCCCGACCAGCCATCCGCTCTGGGCCGGCAACCTGCCGACCCGGGCCGATTCCATCGCGGCGATCCTCGGCCGCTACGATGCGGTCTTCGCGCTGGGGGGCAAGTCGCTCATCACCGTGCTCTACTCGGAGGGTTCGGCGGTGCCGCCGGGGACGGCGGTGTTCCAGCTCTCGGCGGACGTGCGCGACCTCGGGCGGACCTACGCCACGTCGCTCTCCACCGTGGGCGACATCCGCGCCTCCCTGGATGCCCTGCTGCCCCTGCTCGCCCCGCGTCTGGCGGACAAGGCGGAGGCCCTCGCGGGGCTGCGCGCGGCGGCGATCCGCGAGCAGGCCGAGCGCCGCGCCAAGCTCCACGCCGCCGCCGACGCGGCCTTCGACGACCCGGTGATCGACCCCCTCGTGGCCGCCCGCGAAGTGGCCAGGGCGGTCGGGGCGCAGACGCCGATCATCGACGAGGCCCCGGCGACGCTGACCCGCCTGCGCACCTTCCTCGACAGTCCCTCGCCCCACCAGTACGCGGCGATGCGCGGGGGCGTGCTCGGCTGGGGGATGCCGGCGGCCGTGGGGTTCTCCCTGGGGATCGACCGGGCGCCGGTGGTCTGCGTGGTGGGCGACGGGGCGGCGATGTACTCGCCCCAGGCCCTCTGGACCGCCGCGCACGAGAGGCTGCCCGTCACCTTCGTGGTGATCAACAACGCCGAGTACAACATCCTCAAGACCTACATGAAGGGCCAGTCGCACTACGCCTCGGTGCGGGCCAACCGGTTCATCGCCATGGACCTCACCGACCCGCGCATCGACTTCCCGGCGCTCGCCGCCTCGATGGGGGTGCCGGCCACGCGGGTGACGAAGGCCGCCGACATCGCCCCCGCCATCGCGGCGGGGATCGCGTCGGGCGGGGCCAACCTCGTGGAGGTGGTGGTGCGGGCGGGCTGAGGCGGGCGCTCGGTTTCCGTCAAAAATTCTGACGGTACTCCGAAGAGTTTTTGAGCATACGCCGCGGGTTTTCTGAGGTAACGTCCCTCAAAACGCGGGCTTATCGTGCAACGCCACACGTATTGATGCACCGCAAGAACCACTGCATCCGTAATGCGGGGCTTCCTGCGGCCGGATACTTTGCGGCGCCACGCGGACGGGCCAGGGTCGGCCTGGATACGAGGATCTGCCCCCATCCGGGCGTCAGGGAGGATCGCGCGCCCCATGAGGAAGAACAAAGTCATCTCCGCGGACGAGGCCATCGCCCTGGTCCGCGCCAACGACGTGGTGACGACCACGGGCTTCGTGCAGAGCTGCATCCCGGAGGCGCTCCACGCCGCCCTAGAGAAGCGCTTCGTCGAGACCGGATCCCCCCGGGGCCTGACCCTGATCATGACCGCCGGGGCCGGGGACAGCAAAGGCCTCGGCACGGGACGCCTGCACCATGACGGCCTGCTCTCCCGGGTGATCGCCGCGAATTTCGGGCGGATGCCGAAGGTCGCCAGGGCCGCGCAGGACAACCTGATCCGCGGCTACAACCTGCCCCAGGGGGTGATCTCGCAGCTCTACCGCGCCTGCGCCGCCGGCCAGCCGGGCCTGTTCTCGAAGGTGGGGCTCCAGACCTATGTCGATCCCCGCCACGGGGGCGGCAAGGTCAACGACCTGACCACGGACGACATCGTCAAGCTCGTGGAGGTCGATGGCGAGGAGTGGCTGTTCTACACCGCCACCCGGATCGACGTGGCCTTCATCCGCGCCACCTCGGCCGACCCGTCGGGCAACCTCTCCTACGAGAAGGAGGCGCTGACGCTGGACTGCCTCGCCCAGGCGATGGCGGCGCGCAACAACGGCGGCATCGTGATCGCGCAGGTGGAGCGCATCGTCGATGACGGCTACCTGCTGCCGAAGGACGTGCGGGTGCCGGGCATCCTGGTCGACTGCGTGGTGGTCGCCGAGCCCGAGATGCACCGCATGAACTACGGGGTGATGCACGACGCGGCGCTCGCCGGCGAGATCCGCGTGCCCGTCACCGGCATCAAGCGGATGGCGCTCACCGAGCGCAAGATCATCGCCCGGCGGGCCGCCTTCGAACTGCCGCCGAACGGCGTCGTCAACCTCGGGGTCGGCGCGCCGGAGGGCATCTCCTCGGTGGCCAACGAGGAGAAGATCACCCCCTACATCACCCTCACCACGGAGGCCGGGGCGGTGGGCGGGGTGCTGGCCTCGGGATCGAGCTTCGGCGCGGCCACCAACGCCGACTGCATCATCGACCAGAACCAGATGTTCGACTTCTACGACGGCGGCGGCCTCGACATGACCTGCCTCGGCATGGCCGAGTGCGACGCTCACGGCAACGTCAACACCTCGAAGTTCGGCGGCAAGCTGAACGGCTGCGGCGGCTTCATCAACATCTCGCAGAACGCCCGCACCGTGGTCTTCGCCGGCACCTTCACCGCCGGGGGGCTGGAGATCGCCGTCGAGGACGGGCGGGTGCGGATCGTCAGCGAGGGCAAGGCCCGCAAGTTCGTGGGACAGGTGCAGCAGAACACCTTCTCCGGCCCCTACGCCGTCACGCGGTCGCAGCCGGTCCTCTACGTCACCGAGCGCTGCGTGTTCCAGCTCACGCCCGAGGGGCTGGAGCTGATCGAGGTGGCGCCGGGCATCGACATCGACCGGGACATCCTCGCCCACATGGATTTCACCCCCGTGGTGCGCAATCCCGTGCCGATGGACCCGCGGATCTTCCGTGAGGAGCCGATGGAGCTGATCGCGGACCTGCTCAACCTCGATCTCACGACCCGGGTCAGCTACGACGACGAGCGCAACATCCTCTTCGTCAACATGGAAGGCTGGTACTGCCGGGTGAAGGGCGACATGGACGAGTTGCGCATGACCATCGTCGCCGCGTGCCGGAAGGCGGGCCAGCGGGTCAACGCGGTGATCAACCACGACGGTTTCCGCCTCAACGAGACCCTCGTCGACGACTATGCCGGGATGGTCCAGTACCTCCAGGCCAACTACTACGCGACGACGACCCGCTACGCGACCAGCGCCTTCCTGCGCCTGAAGATGGAGGAGGCCCTGAACCGCCGGGGCGTCGCCCCGCACGTCTTCGAGCGCAAGGAGGAGGCCCAGGCCTTCCTCGGCGCCACGCGGGACAAGAGGGCCCGCAAGCGGATCTCCCCGGCGGTGGCCTCGGCGGCGTGAGGGGCGGGCGAGGGCCCGAAGCGCTCCGAGGGACGCCCTACTCCCCCAAGCCCTACTCCCCCAAGCCCGGCACCGGCACGCCGAAGGCCTGCGCCAGCAGCACCCCGTTGAGCGCCAGCACCACGCCGGCCCCGGCGACGGCGGCGGCGCGGGTCAGCGGCCCGTTGGCGAAGGCCCCCATCACGCTCCGGCGGCCGGTGAAGACCACGAGGCCGAGCATCGGCACCGGCAGGGCCAGCGACAGCACCACCTGGCTGAGCACCAGCGCCCGGGTGGGATCGACGCCGGCCGCCACCACCGCGAAGGCGGGGACCATGGTGACGAGGCGGCGGGCGAGGAGCGGGATGCGCCACCCCGTGAAGCCCTGCATCACCATCTGGCCGGCGAGCGTCCCCACCACCGAGGAGGACAGGCCGGAGGCGATGAGCGAGACGAGGAAGGCCGCCCCCGCCGCCGGGCCGAGGAGGGGCGTCAGGGTCCGGTAGGCCTCGCCGATCTCGGCGATGCCGCTGTGGCCGCCGTGGAAGGCGGAGGCCGCCATGATCACCATGGCGAGGTTGACGAGGCCCGCCAGCGCCAGGGCCACCACCACCTCCCGGTCGGAGAACCGCACCAGGAGCCGCCGGTCGGCGTCGCTGCGGGGGTCGCCCCGCCCCTGGGTGAGGCCGGAATGCAGGAACAGGGCGTGGGGCATCACCGTGGCGCCGATGATCCCCACCGCGATGGTCAACGCTTCCGCGTCGGGGATCCTCGGGGTGACGAGCCCCCGGGCCACCGCGCCCCAGGCGACGGGGGCGATGACCAGTTCCACGGCGTAGCAGAGGCCGATCGTGCCCACCATCGCGCCGATGGCGATCTCCAGGGGCCGGAACCCCCGGTTCTCCAGGAGCAGGATGGCGTAGGTGACGACCGCCGTCACCGCCATGCCCGCCAACAGCGGCATCCCGACGAGGAGGGACAGGCCGATGGCCCCGCCCAGGAACTCCGCGAGGTCGGTGGCCATGGCGGCCACCTCGCTGACGATCCAGGCGGCGAGCCGCCACGGCCGGGGCACGCTGTCGCGAAAATGCTCCGCGAGGTTCTTGCCCGTCACGATCCCGAGGCGGGCCGAGAGGGCCTGGAACAGCATCGCCACGAGGTTGGCCGCCAGCACCACCCAGAGCAGGCCGTAGCCGTAGCGGGCCCCGGCCTGGATGTTCGTCGCGAAGTTGCCGGGGTCCATGTAGGCGATGGAGGCGGTGACCGCCGGGCCGGCGAACAGCAGGAACCGCGCCCGCCCCCCGGGCCGCCCGTCGAGGACCGCCCGGATGCCGGCCTCCGTCGCGCCGCTCAGGCCGCCGCCCGTCGGCTTCTCCCCGGAGACGAGTTCGCCCGCTGCCATCCCGCCCACGCCCCTCAATTATAGCTTTGGCTATATAGAAAAGCCGGGGCTCGCGGCAAGCCCTTTGGGGGGCTGCGCGATTGCAACGGGATGAGGCAAGGTTCTAGAGACGGCGGCGAGGCTCCGAGGGAGGCAGCGCGGATGCAGGACCCGGAAGGCTCGGAGCGGAGCGAGACCGCCCTCGTGGACCCGGAGCGGCACGTGGAGAGCTTCCGGCAGGCCCGGGAGGCGCGCCGGCTCGAACTCGTCGAGGATTACGTCGAGCTCATCGACGACCTGATCGGCGACGGCGGCGAGGCCCGCCAGGTGGACATCGCGGCGCGGCTCGGGGTGGCGCAGCCCACCGTCGCCAAGATGCTCCGGCGCCTGTGCGACGAGGGGCTGGTGCAGCAGCGCCCCTATCGCGGGGTGTTCCTCACGGAGACGGGCAAGCGGTTGGCCTGCGAGGCGCGGGAGCGTCACCGGATCGTGGAGCGGTTCCTCTGCGCGCTCGGCGTCAGCCCGGAGACGGCGCGGCGCGACGCGGAGGGCATCGAGCACCATGTCAGCGCCGAGACCCTGGAGGCCTTCCGCGCCTTCGCCGAGGGGCGGCGGGGGTAGCGGGCTCCGCCCCCTCACACCAGCGGCGCGGCCACCTTCTGGCGCAGCCCGGTGATCACCGCCCGGAGGATGTCGGCGCCGGCCTCGTCGGCGGTGGGCATCACCCCGTCCCGGGCGGCGTAGATGCGCTCGTGGACGAAGGCGAGCTTGGCGATCACCGCCGGCGTCAGCTTGAACGGGTAGAGGGCCGGCTGGCCCATGCTGTGGGAGAGGGAGTTCACCGCGTAGGTGAGGGGCAGCCATGCCTCGATCAGCCGGTCGAGGTCGTGGGTGTCGTAGGGGTCGAAGTCGATCACCGTCGGCGGCTGGATCCCGTGGCGCAGGCGGGGCCGCACGTGCAGCTCGAAGGTCGAGGCGGTCTCGATCGTGTCGACGATGTGCAGGTAGTGGGCGAAGGTCTCCGCGAAATCCTCCCACGGATGGGCGGTGGCGTAGGCCGAGACGAAGCTCTCCTCCCAGTCGGCGGGGGCGCCGCCGGAGTAGTGGGTCCGGAGGGCCTGGACGTAGTTGCGGCTCTCGTCGCCGAACAGGGTGCGGAACGTGTCCAGGAAGGGCCCGTTCATGACGAGCAGGTACCAGAAATAATGCCCGATCTCGTGGCGGAAGTGCCCGAGCAGGGTCCGGTAGTGCTCCCCGAACAGGATCCGGCGGCGCTCCCGCTCCACGTCGTCGGCCTCGGCGATGTTCATGGTGATGAGGCCGTTGATATGGCCCGTCATCACCGGCAGGCCCCCGGCATTGCACTCGGAGGGATCGACGAGGAAATCGAAGGCGAGGCCGTCCGTGTACTGGAGACGGGTGGCCAGGGGCAGTTCGAGGCGCAGCAGCGAGTAGAACAGCCGGTGCTTTGCCGCCTCGACCTGCCGCCAGCGGGTGAGGTTCCAGGGCACGGTCAGGTCGGGCACGACCCGGTTGTGCCGGCAGCAGATGCAGAAGATGTCCCCGTCATCCTCCCGCACCAGCCAGTTGCAGGCCCCCCAGACGGCGTTCTGGCAGTAGCGGAAGCGCGGCCCCGGCTCGGCGTAGGCCCGGAAGACCGGCGCGCCCCCCATCAGCACATGGCGGGAGGAGCCGGCCGGCTCCAGGGCCGAGACCTCGTGGCGGGTGCAGACATAGCCGAGCCGGCGCTCGCAGCTCTCGCAACTCGTCGCCTCGAAGGTGACCGGCTGGTCACAGGCCTGGCATTGGAAGATCTTCATCGGTGGTGGTCCCGAGGATCGGCGCACCGGTCCCCTGCGGTCAAGCGGAGGCATGAGGCAAAGTTCCTGCCGTTTCCTCAAGGAGGCGGCCCGCACGGAAATTGCTTCGCCGGGCCGCCTTGCCCCATAACGGACGGATCAGCCCGAACGTCCTGTCCGCGTGCCTGAGACGGAGCGCCCGTGTCGATCAAAGTCGCCCTCCACCACGTCACGCATTACCGCTATGACCGGCCGATCAGCCTCGGCCCGCAGGTGATCCGCCTGCGACCGGCGCCGCATGCCCGCACGCAGGTGCCGGCCTACGCCCTGAAGGTCAGCCCCGCCAACCACTTCATCAACTGGCAGCAGGACCCGAGCGGCAACTGGCTCGCCCGCCTCGTCTTCCCCGAGAAGACCGACGAGCTGAAGGTCGAGGTCGATCTCACCGCCGACATGGCGGTGATCAACCCGTTCGACTTCTTCGTCGAGGATTACGCCCAGATCCGGCCCTTCGCCTACGACCCGGACCTGCGGGAGGAGCTCGCCCCCTATCTCGATCCCGTCGACGCGGACGGGCCGGAGATCGAGGCGCTGCTGGCCCGCCTCCCCACGGAGACCAACACGGTCCTGTTCCTCGTGGCCCTCAACGCGATGATCGCCGGCGAGATCGCCTACGGCGTGCGGATGGAGCCGGGGGTCCAGAGTCCGGCGCAGACCCTGACCCTCAAGAGCGGCTCCTGCCGCGATTCGGCGTGGCTGCTGGTGCAGGTGCTGCGCCGGATCGGCCTCGCCGCCCGGTTCGTGTCCGGCTACCTGCTCCAGCTCGTCCCCGACACCACCGCCGTGGACGGCCCCGTGGGCGCCTCGGCGGATTTCACCGACCTGCACGCCTGGGCGGAGGTCTACCTCCCCGGCGCCGGCTGGGTCGGGATGGACGCCACCTCCGGCCTGCTCACCGGCGAGGGGCACATCCCGCTTGCCGCCACGCCGCATTACCGCTCCGCCGCGCCGATCTCCGGCCTCGCCGAACCCGCCAAGACCACCTTCGACTTCGCCATGACCATCACCCGCGTCGCGGAGACGCCGCGGGTGACGAAGCCCTTCGCGGAGGATGTCTGGACGGCGATGGACCGCCTCGGGGACAAGATCGACGCCGACCTCGCCGCCCAGGACGTGCGGCTCACCATGGGCGGCGAGCCGACCTTCGTCTCGGTGGACGACTTCGAGGCGCCGGAGTGGAACATCGCCGCCGTGGGGCCGACCAAGCGCGGACTCGCCGACCAGCTCATCCGCCGCCTGCGGGAAAGGTTCGGGCCGGGGGGGCTGCTCCATTACGGCCAGGGCAAGTGGTACCCCGGCGAGAGCCTGCCTCGCTGGGCCTTCGCCCTCTACTGGCGCAAGGACGGCAAGCCGGTCTGGACCGACCCCGCCCTGATCGCCCCCGAGGGCGGGACCGGCTCGGCGACGATCACTGAGGCCAAGGCGTTCTCGGAGGCGCTGGCCGCCCGGCTCGGCCTCGGGGACTTCGTCTTCCCCGCCTTCGAGGACGGGGACATCTGGGAGAAGAAGCGGGCGGAACTGCCCGTCAACGTCACGACGGGCGCGGCGAAGTCGGGCTCCGTGGAGTTCGATGCCCGGATCAAGCGGGTCTACGAGCGCGGCCTCGGGGAGGCGGCGGGCTACGTCCTGCCGCTCGCCAGCCTGCCCACGGGCAAGGACGGCGATGCCGACCGGGCCTGGATCTCGGAGGCCTGGGAATTCGGGCGCGGGCACGCCTTCCTGGTGCCGGGGGATTCGCCCCTCGGCTTCCGCCTGCCCCTCTCCTCGCTGCCCTACGTGCCGCCGGAACACTACCCCTACTACCAGCCCCAGGACCCGCTGGAGACGCGCGGCGCCCTGCCTGCGACGGCCCGCGCCCCCGCCAACGGCGGCGGCATCCGGGGGGTCGCCGTGCGCACGGCCCTCTCCGTCGAGCCCCGGGACGGGGTGATCCGGGTGTTCATGCCCCCGGTGCAGCGGGCCGAGGAGTACCTGGAACTCGTCGCCCACCTGGAGGCGGTGGCGAAGGACCTGAAGCAGCCGATCCACATCGAGGGCTACGAGCCCCCCTACGACCCACGGATCGCCCTCATCAAGGTCACCCCGGACCCCGGCGTGATCGAGATCAACGTCCACCCGGCCGCCTCCTGGCGGGAAGCGGTGGACATCACCACCCACCTCTACGACGAGGCCCGCCAGACCCGCCTCGGGGCGGAGAAGTTCATGACCGACGGGCGCCATACCGGCACCGGCGGCGGCAACCACGTGGTGCTCGGCGGCGTCACCCCGGACGATTCGCCGTTCCTGCGCCGGCCGGACCTGCTCAAGAGCATCGTGCTCTACTGGCAGCGCCACCCGGCGCTCTCGTACCTGTTCTCGGGCCTCTATATCGGCCCCACGAGCCAGGCCCCCCGGATCGACGAGGGCCGGCACGACGGCCTCTACGAACTGGAGATCGCGCTCGCGCAGGTGCCGGCCCCCGACTCGCCGAACATCCCCCGCTGGCTGGTGGACCGGCTGTTCCGCAACATCCTCATCGACGTCACCGGCAACACCCACCGGGCCGAGATCTGCATCGACAAGCTCTACTCGCCGGACGGCCCCACCGGGCGCCTCGGCCTCCTGGAGTTCCGGGCCTTCGAGATGCCCCCGGACGCGCGGATGAGCCTCGCCCAGCAGCTCCTCCTGCGGGCGCTGGTGGCGTGGCTGTGGCGGGAGCCGCAGACGGGGGGCTGTGTCCGCTGGGGCACGAGCCTGCACGATCGCTTCATGCTCCCGCATTTCCTCTGGGCGGACTTCCTCGACGTCTTGGACGATCTGCGCCGGGCGGGGTACGATTTCGATCCGGCGGCGTTCGAGGCGCAGTCCCTGTTCCGGTTCCCGGTCTTCGGGAGCATCGAGCAGGGGGGCGTGCGGCTCGAACTGCGGCAGGCCTTGGAGCCCTGGCACGTCATGGGCGAGGAAGGGACGAGCGGGGGCACCGTGCGCTTCGTCGACAGTTCGGTCGAGCGGCTGCAGGTCAAGGTCGAGGGCTTCGTCCCCGGCCGGCACGTGGTCGCCTGCAACGGGCGGCGCCTGCCGATGACCGGCACCGGCCGGGCGGGGGAGGCGGTGGCGGGCCTGCGCTTCAAGGCGTGGCAGCCGGCCTCCAGCCTGCACCCGGCGCTGCCGGCGAACTCGCCCCTCACCTTCGACATCCTGGACGCCTGGAGCGGCCGGTCGCTGGGGGGCTGCCGCTACCACGTGGCCCATCCGGGCGGGCGCAACTACGAGACCCATCCCGTCAACGCCTACGAGGCCGAGGGGCGGCGCCTCGCCCGGTTCCAGACCGACGGCCACACGCCGGGCCCCGTGGCGATGCCGGCCGAGGAGGGAAGCGCCGAGTTCCCCCTGACCCTCGACCTGCGGACGCCATCACCCCGATGAGCGCGGCGCTGGCGATCGGCATCGAGCCGGGCGAGAGCCCGGCCCAGCGGGTCGCGCGCTGGACCGGGCGGTACCGCCCCGTCCCCGGCCGGCCGGACGAGTATCTCGGCCCGGACGGCCGCCCCCGGGCGGCCTGGCTCGCCCTGCTGGAGCGGCTCGGCGGGCTGACCGAGGCGGAGATCATGGCCCGCTTCGTCTCGGCGGAGCGGCACATCCGCGATGCGGGGATCTCCTTCCGCATCGCCGGCGACCAGCGGGAGCACCCCTGGCCGCTCGGCGCGATGCCCCTGGTCATCGAGGGCGCGGAGTGGCGCGACCTCTGCGCCGGCCTGATCCAGCGGGCCGAACTGATGGAGGCGATCCTCGCCGACGTCTATGGCCCCGGCGACCTCATCGCCACCGGGCACCTGCCCGCCGCGATCGTGGCCGGCAACCCCGATTTCCTGCACCCGCTGCACGGGGTCGCGCCTCCCGGCGGCCACCACCTGCGGCTCTACGCGGCCGACCTCGGCCGGGGCCCGGACGGGCGCTGGCAGGTGCTGGCCGACCGGACCCAGGCCCCCTCCGGCCTCGGTTGGGCACTGGAGAACCGGATGGTCCTCGCCCGGACCTTCCCGGACTTCTTCCAGGACCTCCAGGTCGAGCGGCTGCCGGCCTTCTTCCAGGCGTTCCGGGAGGGGCTGGCGCTGGGCGCCGAGCGGGCCGACCCACGGATCTGCCTCCTCACCTCGGGGCCCTACAGCTCCACCTATGTCGAGCAGGCGGCGCTGGCCCGCTACCTCGGCCTGATGCTGGTGGAGGGCGACGACCTCGTGGTGCGCGACGGGCAGCTGCACGTCCGCACGGTCTCCGGCCTGAAGCGGGCCGACGCGGTGTGGCGGCGGATCGACGCCGACTACCTCGATCCGCTGGAACTCGACCCCGCCTCCCGCCTCGGGGTGCCGGGGATGCTCGACGCCCTGCGCAACGGCTCCCTGGTGATGACCAACATGCCGGGCTCGGGCCTCGTGGAGTCGGCGGCGCTCGCCCCCTATCTCGAAGGTCTGTGCCGCCGCCTCCTGGGGGAGTCCCTGCGCCTCTCCCACCCGAGGGCGTGGTGGTGCGGCGACCTGGAGGGCCTCGCCCACGTCCAGGCCAACCTCGACAGCCTGACCCTGCGCCCCGCCGCCACACCCCCCCGGGGGGCGTGGCGGGACGCCCTGCTGGCCCCCACGGCCCTCGCGGCGAGCCGGGCCGAAGTCCTCGCCGCCCTGCGCGACCGGCCCTTCGACTATGTGGGGCAGGAGCCCGCTCCCCTCTCCACCATGCCCGGCTGGGAGCGGGGGAGCGAGGGCCTCGTCCTCGTGCCCCGGCCCTTCGTGCTGCGGGTCTTCGCCGCCCGCACCGCCGCCGGCTGGCGGGTCATGCCCGGCGGCTTCTGCCGGATGTCGGAGCGGGACAACGTCGATCCCCTGGAGTTGCGCCTCGGCATCCGCTCCGCCGACGCCTGGATCCTGTCCGACGAACCGATCGAGGCCCCGATCATCGGATCCCAGGCCGCGCCCCGGGTGCGGCGGCTCGGCGGCCACCTCCCGGCCCGGGCGGCGGACGGGCTGTTCTGGTTCGGGCGCTACGCCGAGCGCGCCGAGGCGGTGACCCGCCTGACGCTGGCCCACCTGCGCAGCTTCGGCGACGCGGTCGGCACCGACATCTCCGGCGCCCCCGGCGCCCCGGCCGCCCTGGCGATCCGCGCCCTCCTCGAGGAGTGGGCCTGCATCGGCGATTCCGACCTGCCGACCGCGACCCTGGCGCAGCAGGCCCTGTGCGGGCGCGACCAGGCGGGCTCGGCGCGGGCGCATGTCGCCGCCGCCCGCCGCAACGCCGCCGCGCTCCGGGCCCGGATGTCCGGGGAGACCTGGCGGGTGCTGGCCGACCTCGCCGACCTGCTCTCCCTCGACACCGAGCGCGCCTTCACCGAATCGCAGCTCGCCACCCGGGCGGAGCGGACGCTGAGCCACCTCGCCGCGCTGGCGGGCCTCGCCCACGAGAACATGAGCCGGGCCGAGGGCTGGCACTTCGCCGAACTCGGCCGCCGCACCGAGCGGGCGATCAACGCCTGCACCTTCGCCCTCGCCTTCGCCAACGACGAGGCGACGCCGGGCTGCCTCGGGACGATGCTGGCGCTCTCCGACTCGCAGATCAGCTACGGCCGCCGCTACATGCAGGGCGCCGCCCTCGACCCCGTCCGGGACATGGTGCTCCTCGACCCCTACAACCCCCGCTCCATCGCCTTCCAGGTCGACGCGATCGTCCGGCATCTCGGCGAGTTGCCGGCGCTGACCGCCGACGGCCTGCCCGAACCCCATCGCCGGCTGGCGGGGCGGATCCTGGGCGAGTTGCGGACGGGGGAGGCGGCGGAGTTCGACGCGGTGCGCCTGACCACCCTCGGGACCGACCTCGAACGCCTCGCGGACGGCATCGCCACCCGCTATTTCCCCACCGGGCCGCACGCGCCCCGGCCGGAGAAGCTGACGGGCCTCGCCTGATGGCTCCCCTCGTCCACGAAGCGGCCCGGGCATGATCTACACCCTGCGCCACCGGACCACGTACCGCTACGGCCGGGCGGTGAGCTTCGCCCGCTGCTCCCTGCGCCTCAAGCCGGCGGACGGGGAGGGGCAGAGCGTGCTGGCGAGCGCCGTCACCATCGACCCGAGCCCGACCCGCGCCGTGACCCGGCGGGACTATTTCGGCATCGAATCGGTGGCGATCACCCTGGAGGCGCCGCATACGAGCTTCAGCGTCGAGGCCCTGTCCACGGTGCGGGTGGAGCGCCTGCCGCCGCCCGCGCCGGAGGAGGGCCTGGGCTGGGAGAGCGTCCGCGACGGGGCGGTGGCCGCCCGCGACATCGGGGGGCGGGCGCCGATCCACTTCCTGTTCCCGAGCGACCGGGCGCCGATCCTGCGCGACATCACGGACTACGCCCGGCCGAGCTTCACCCCCGGCCGCAGCGCCTACGGCGCGGCCCACGACCTGATGCTGCGCATCCGCGCCGACTTCCGCTTCGACGCGAAGGCGACCAACGTCCACACGCCGATCGCCGAGGCCTTCGCCGGCCGGGCCGGCGTCTGCCAGGACTTCGCCCACGTGATGATCGCGGCCCTGCGCGGCATGGGCCTGCCGGCGGCCTATGTCAGCGGCTACCTGCGCACGGTGCCCCCGCCCGGCCGCCCGCGCCTGCGCGGCGCCGACGCGAGCCATGCCTGGGTGGCGGTGTGGTGCGGGCAGATGTGGCACGGCCTCGATCCGACCAATGCCTGCGCCGTGCAGGACGACCACATCGTGGTGGCGCGGGGCCGCGACTACAACGATGTCGCCCCGATCGACGGCATCGTCAGCGGTTCCGGCCGCCAGCGCCTGAAGGTCGAGGTGGACGTCATCCCCGAGACCGAGATGCAGGATCTGGCCCTGGTGGGGTGAAAGAGCCCCAAAGACTCGTCACCGACCCACCTTTGTGTTACATGTAACGCAACGGTGGAAGGTGAACCGATGCCCACAACCGTCAGTATGAGAGTGCGCAAGCGGCGGGACGCATTGCGGGCTGCCGGACTGCGTCCGGTCCAGATCTGGGTCCCCGACATGCGTCGCCCCGGCTTTGCCGAGGAATGCCTTCGCCAGTCACGCGTGGTCGCTGCCGCCGATGCGGCCGATGGCGAACTCGACGATTTCCTCGACGCGGCCCTGGTCGATCTCGTGGATCCTCAAGACCCGTGAGACGGGGCGACCTCGTCACGGTCGCGCTTCAGGGCGATTTCGGCAAGCCGCGCCCGGCCCTCGTGATCCAATCCGATCAGTTCCCCGAGACCCATACGGTGACGGTCCTGCTCGTGTCGGGAACCCTGATCGACGCGCCGCTCCTCCGACCGACGATCCAGCCAAGCCCCCGGAACGGTCTCAAGAAGCCATCCCAGGTGCAGGTCGACAAGGTTATGACGGTCAAGCGCGACAGGATCGGTGCCCGGATCGGCCGCCTCGATGACGACACCCTGGTGGCGGTGACCCGCTCCCTGGTGCTGTTCCTCGGCCTGGGCTGACCCTCACTTCATGCACTCGTCCTCCGCCTTGGTGAAGGCGGCGGGCTTGGGCTCGTGCTCGGGCGGCCGGTTGCGGCCGACCGCGCCTTCGGCCCGGGCGCGAAGGTAGGTGTAGATGCCGGGCATGTAGCACATGACGTTCCGGTTATCGCCGAAGGCCGGCATGACCAGCTCCTGCGAGGCGTTCACGTCCTTCTTGCCGCCGACGATGATGCCGGCGAAATGCGCGTAGTCCATGCCCTTCAGGGCATCGACCAGGGAGGGCGCGTAGGTCGAGCCCATGCCGTCCGGGCCGTGGCAGACGATGCAGTTGGCGTTGTACCGGAGGTACCCCGACATCGTGTACCAATCGACCTTCTTGCCGCCGTCGGTGACGTGGTAGGTCGGGTCGCCGTTCTTGTCGGTGTATTGCCCGTCCTGGACCTTGGCTGGCTGGGTCGAGCCGAGGCTCTTGAGATCCGCCCCGCCGGACGGG
>JAKONI010000118.1 GCA_022702015.1 Beijerinckiaceae bacterium
CAGATGGCGACGATTGACGTAAACCAATTCGCTCTGGTCCAATGGACAGACTGGAAGCGGACCTTTCCTGACCTCGCCGTGTGTCGAGAGCGGTCCCTGCAGCTATGTCCTCATCGATGCAACTGCCTTCCAGAAGCGGACCGTCAGGAAACCAGCCATTCCAGTCGCAGGCGACAGTAAGCCGAGTTGCCCACCAGCGGACCTTTCAGGGTCCTATTGAGAGTCGCGAACGGCTGAGATGCGTCCGCATGTGCGCAGGTGCTGCCGAATGCCGCCAGCGCCCCATCTAGCCGCCATGTCTCTTGTCACGCCTGCCATCGCCGCACGCCGGCTCAATGCCTTGCGGGCCTGTGCCGAGAACCCCAGAGGACTTCGCGCCGGCGCCTTCCCACGCACCATGCCTGTCCTTGAGGCCGCCGGACTCGTCACTCGCCGGACCTATGGGAAATTGGGACGCAATTGGCTCTGGTTTCTGACGGATGCCGGCCAGGCGACTCTTGCTGCGAGCGGATACACTCCCGACCCAGACTTGACACTGCGTTTCCGCGATACCTCCTCTCAGTAGCCCTTGCTCGGCTTCGCTACTGCCGAGCGGCCCCCTCATTGAGGCTCGCCCGGCTCACACTTACGCTATGGCTTCCGCTTCGCCAGGATCTCATTCAGCGCTTCAGTCACAAGGGCTTCAATCGAGTTGCCGGCCCGCCCGTGCTCAGTCACAAGCTCGCGCGAGAGGCCGCGCACCTTGGCGATCAGGTCCCGGTCTAACCAGACGGTGAATGCCTGCCGGTTCTCCCGGTGATCTCGCGATTTAGATGTAGGTTTAGGGAAATCTAAACCTTGAGGTTGAGATACATCTTTAGGTGTAGGTGTAGGGTCTAGGATCGGCTGCTCCCCGACGACAAAGGACGCTGACAGGCTCGGCCGCTTAGCCATTCGCGTTCTCCGTCCGCTTGCGCCGCACCTTGATCCCGACTTGCTTTGCCACCCAACGGAATAGGGCGTCGATCTCCTCAGCGCCTTTCCCGTCCGGCTCAATCTCTTGGATCGTGCTGCCGTCGATCATGCAGGTTTTGAAGCCCTTGCGGTGACAGATGTACGGGGCACCGTGCTCGCGGCCAGTGGGGATGCCTCGCGACACGAAGCCCGCCGCAGCTTCCTTCACGTCCTTTTTCGCGCCGCTCACATCGACGTCGGTGAAGATGACGAAGTTCGGTTTGCCTAGGCCCTTCGCCATCGCGTGCGAGGTCGGCACCGCATCCATATCGGCAAGCGACGTGCGCGACGGGATCAGCACGAGGTCGGATAACTCGGCCGCCCGCTTGCCCATGATCTCGGCCTTGCCTGCCGTATCAATCAGGATCAGCTCTGCGCCCTGCTTCTCGAACTCCCGCAAGGTCGGTTCGAGGAAATCGGGCGTCGTCTCCGGTCTGACCGGCGGCCCGTCCGTCTGTCGGCGCGACGACCACATGCGAAGGGTCGCCTGCGGATCGGTATCGACCACGGCGGTCAGGATCCCGGCCTGATGGGCGGCAACAGCCAGGTGCGCGGTCAACGTGGATTTTGTCGAGCCACCCTTCAGGCCCAAGATCGAAACTACCCGCATCGGCTCACCTCCGGCCCGTTACCTAAACCGTATAGGGGCTAGGTCAAAAGATACCGTTTAGCTTGACGTCAACGTTTCTCTTTAGGTGTGTTGTTTAGGTTGACAGAATAGCTTTAGGTGTAGGTTTACAGTTTACCTAACTTGGCAATCCGCCTCGTCCAGTGTAACTTGCGATAAAGCGCATTCTCGAAAGTTACGCGCTGGCGGGATCGCAGGCGCCGTGAGGTTTTGAAGCCGAGGCTCTATCACGCCTGGGTCGTGCAGCGGATTTCGGTCCAACTTGGTCTGACACTCAAGCGAGGGGTGATGTCGAAGGGATTGGGGGCCGCACAACGTCTCGTGCTGACGGCTCTCGCCTCGCTTGAGGCGGAGCATGGCAAGGATGGCCTGTTCTACGTCTGGGCTATCGTGGAGCGGGCCTATGCCATGTCGCAGCCGATGCAGGATCGCGAGCGTGCGGCAGCCACTGCCTATGCTGAGATGACAGCGGGCATCCGCGACCGTGCCGAGCAGGGGGACGACAACGCCGCGCTTTTTCTTGACCTGACACACAGCCTGCGGCGTTCGAGGCCGAGCCCCCGCAAGCGTCGCACAACGCCGTTCTGGCTCACCGAGACGCGCTTCAATCCTTCGCGGGTGCTGGCGACCTTGGAGCGGCGCGGTCTCGTTTCCCGGAGAGCCATACAAGGTGGCGGATCGGCCGGGCTGACGGAGGAGGGGCGCGATTTGTCCGCGTTGCTAAGTGTCGGAACAAGTTGGCGACCGCAGGCCGAGATCGCTCATGCCTGACACACCGACGCATTCCGTCGAGGTTTTCGCCGGATCGGGCAAGAACCTTCCAACCGAGACGGCCGCGATAGTTCGCGCCTATCAGCGCGCCAGCAAGGCCGACGCGACGGTGCGGGCCTACACGGCCGACGCCAAGGCGTTCGAGGCGTGGTGCCTTCAGTATGGCTTCAGACCGTTGCCGGCGAGCCCGGAGGCCGTTGCGGGCTTCCTCGTGGTCGAGGCCGAGGCAGGCCTTTCGTCGTCCACTATTGGGCGTCGGCTGTCAGCAATCAGCTACGCGCACAAGCTCATGAAGGCGCCGGACCCGACTGGTGACGAGGAAGTCCGCGCCGTTATGAAGGGGATCCGGCGGCGGGTCGGCATTGCTCCCAAGCAAAAGGCCGCCGCGACTGCCGACATCCTCACCGCCCTGCTGATGCGGACGCCTGACACGCTGACCGGTAAGCGGGATCGCGCCTTACTTGCCTTGGGGTTCGCGGGTGCCTTCCGGCGTTCCGAGCTTGTCGCTCTCAACGTCGAGGATCTGCGCGAGGACCCCGAGGGCCTGCGGGTCATGATCCGGCGCGGCAAGACCGATCAGGAAGGCAAGGGGGTTGAGAAGCCCGTGCCGCATGGTCGGTTCATCCGCCCGGTCGCCTTGATCCGCGAATGGCTGGACGCGGCAGGGATCACGGAGGGGCCGGTGTTCCGGCCGGTGTCGCGGTCGGGGAAAGTGCGGGAAGCCAAAGGGGTTTCGGCCCAAGTTGGGCCAAAACCTCCCCGCCTAACCACCCAATCCGTCGCGGACATTCTAAAGCGCTACTGCACGGCTGCCGGTCTCGACGCCTCGATGTTCGGGGCTCACTCGCTGCGTGCCGGTTTCGTGACGACCGCTGCCGAGCGAGGCGCGGACCTCGCCAAGATCATGGAAGTGTCGGGGCACAGAGATCCAAAAACCGTCATGACCTACATCCGCAATGCGGATGCCTTCAAGCGACATGCGGGGAGCGGCTTCCTATGAGCAAGCGCCAGCCGAAGGCCGAGGCCACCGTCCCAGCGCCAGTGCCCTCGAAGCGGGATCCGACGCCTCGCGAGGCCGCTGCGATAGCGAAGGCCACCGCCTATTGCCGATCCCGCGCGGAAGCGCCGACCTATCAGGTCAAGGGTGTCGAGGGCCGGACGATGAGCGTCGAATGCCCCCACAACGAACTCGTTGGGTTCACGGTGCAGCAGAACGCAACGTTCGGGACTGCCTCGACTGACTTCGCCTCACAGACCGCCGCCGAGGCGTTCGACATCGTTCGGTCTCGGGGCCAGCCGTTGCCGACCCAAGATCAGATGAACGCCGCCGCTGCGGCGGTGGCCGGGATCGAGCCACAGAACGAAGCCGAAGCCATGCTCGCCGTTCAGATGGTCGGCACCCACTCCGTCGCGATGGACATGCTGTCGAGGGCCAAGCAAGCGGCCAACCCCGATCAGCTCGAACGCTTCGGTACCCTCGCGACGAAGCTGCTGCGGACCTACACGACACAGCTTGAGGCGTTGGCGAAGGTCCGGCGCGGCGGGGCGCAAAAGGTCATCGTTGAGCACGTCCACGTCCATGCCGGCGGTCAGGCCATCGTCGGCAACGTCACCGGAGGACAGGGAGGGGCCCCGAGGGGGCAGATCGATAATGGACAGCAAGCCCATGCACACGCCCTCACTGGACCGGCAGCCCTCGCCTTTCAGGCTGACCCCTCGATGCTGTGCGAAGACGCGGGCCGGGACGCCCTGCCTGTCGCCAGCGGTGAAGGGGAAGGCCCGATGCCGGATGCACGGCGGGGCCAAGGGAAGCGGAGCCCCAAGGGGTGAGCGGAACGGCGCCTACCGGAACGGAATGCGCACGGCCGAGATGATCGAGATGCGCCGCGAGGCGAATGACATCATGCGGTGGTCGAGGGCCATGCTCCGGGCCGGCATCGGATAGTTTCGTAACCAATACGCGCGGGCGCGCGAGGCCAGCGGCATTACTAAAATAGTGATGTTTAGTGATGGGCTCGGTCCATTTGGCCCCGGATCCGATGAACGGAAATGAACGGTTTTGGACGCGGATTGATGATCTGTCGCGGCGCCGCGACAACCGTCATTCCAGATTACCCAAGCGACGCAACGCCTTACATCTGAGGCGCCATCATACACTTAGACGGGTACCGCCATAAGTCGAGGTCTCGGAAAGCAACAGCGGAAGGTGGTCAAAGCCCTGCGCCGGGTCGAGGCCGAGCAAGGGGCGGGATGGGTCTCGCCGGGTGATGTCTTGGTTGAGTTGGAGCGGCCGACCGGCGATCCGCGCCTCGACGCGATGAAGCTGACCCTCATGCTCATCAATGCGACCAACCGGGCGGCGCAAGGCGATCCGCACGCGGCGGCATTGGTCGAGGATCTTGAGCGGCAGGGGGCCTCTCGCTCATGGAAGTCGAATGCGTTCAGCCCGCCTAAGCCGATGGGCAAGCGGCTCACCCCACCCCGGCGGCGCAACTGCGAGCGGATCAATCCCGCCAGGATCTTTGCGGCATTGGAGAAGCGGGGGATCGTTGAACGCCTGCCGGGGATCGGCCCCGCATCGAGGCTGCGGCTTGCCCTGCCGTCCGAATTGGACAGCCCGGACATCGAAGGAGCGTTGTTGTACAGCAATTTCACTCAAAAGCGTTGAGGAGGCGCGTTCATTCAATATCACGAATTTGTGATCGGAACGGACCATATTGCGATGTTTTGTCAATCATGGACCATTCGCAGCCCCCTTCGGCCGCGTCTTATGACCGGCTTCGTGAAATCGCTGACGCCCTGCGTGTCCCGATTTCTGTACTTTTTGAAATGTCACCCGGCGAGATAGCCGATACCTCGGAACTGATGTGGTTCTGGGCGGCCATTACTGATGCGCAAGGCCGGCGTCGCGTCCTCAATCTCGCCCGTTTAGAAGCGACTCGGTGCGGCTACCGCGAAGCTGAGCAAACGTAACGCGCGGCACCGGCACCGGCTGCCGGGGGGCGGCACGTCCTGCCGGTACCACATGACGTCACTTACTGCATAAGACGGCTAAAAAGGCTGGTTCGTCCATCGCTCACCGACAGTCGGCCATCGAGTTTCGGGACCAGTACGCGCGCGAGGCCAGTTTTAATAACGGCGAAAAACCAATGGCGGCCTTATGCCGGATGAATTTTCGGAAGCCGTAACGCGCGGGCGGGCGAGGCTCCGGCTTTGAAAAAATATCATCGGATATCAAAGACGCTTCCGAGTTTCGGCAGCAATACGCCCGCGCGCGCGAGGCGTCTGGCGTGGCTAAAGTAGTAAGGAGTAGCCACACCTCGGCAGGGGTTTCGCCAGCGATACGCGCCTGCGCGAGGGCGCCGATTTGCTAAAGTAGTGGAAAGTAGCAAATGCGCGGGCGGGTTTTCGGAGCAGTACGCGCGCGACGCGCGAGGCTCGGAGATCACAGCGGCATGGCATCTACTTTAGACCAAGATAGAGGGCGCGCCTAGCCTTGGGTAATTTTTGGTAGCCGCTACGCGAGGCATGAAGAGTTTTCGGAGGCAGTCATAGGGCGATGGGGTAACGTTTCGTTATGCCATCCACGATGCCCCTAGGATCGCCAGAATTGGCCGGTGGCGGCCATTCTCGTTTTTTGGCTACCGGACTGCGGTTTTGCCGGCGATCAATCTCACGGATTGCCCTGGACTGAGGAAACGGCATTCATCCGGTCCCGTCTGACGGCAGACACCGTTGACGTCGACACCTTCACCCGCTTGGCGATCTCCCGATCCGATAGGCCTTCGGTCAACAACGCTTCGACGGCGGCTCGG
The DNA here is from genome assembly GCA_022702015.1 of Beijerinckiaceae bacterium. Lineage (GTDB taxonomy): Bacteria > Pseudomonadota > Alphaproteobacteria > Rhizobiales > Beijerinckiaceae > Methylobacterium. The sequence continues at coordinate 6,208 of JAKONI010000118.1, forward strand.
CGATCCGCGACCGGGCGGTGCGTGGGCTCATCCGTCCGCAACGAGGGGCGAGCGGCCGACCTAGCGTCCGGCTTTCGGGCCTGTCCATTTTGGACACTCAGCCGGCGACGCGGAGCAGGGGACGGAGCGGGCGCGGTCTCGTCCGCGATATGCTCAGGCTCAGCCTCGGGGGTAGGCGGCGCAGGATCCGGGCTCGCCTCGCATTGGATCGCATCAGGGGCAGGGGCAGCGCGGTACTCGTCCCACCGGGCCTGCATCATCCAATGGCGACGCTCGCCGGTTGAGCACCCCGGCGTCCCGCAGGTGCTATTCCCGTCATCACGATAGCCAGCGCCGCACTCCTCGCACCGGAGGGGGCACCGGCACCCGCGCCAGATCGCATGGCATTGCGTACATCCGCCGAGGTAGCGCATCGGCCCTATTCCTCCGGCTCGGCGGGAGGCGTCAGGAACGTGGCCTTCAGGCCTCCCGCGAGGCCTTGGAGTGCGGCGACGGCGGCTTGCTGCCGAAGCTCGCCAGCATCGTCTCGGACCTCGATGGTGACGGCGGCGGTCATAGCCATTTGCCGGGCGGTCTCGATGCCGGCGACAAAGGCGGCTTGCTCGCGTGGAGTCATGCCTGATCCTTCCTGATGGTACCCACGGTGGAGCGAGAGACACCGGGCCGGCGGGCGTATCCATGTCTAGGCATCAGCGCGGGGACGGCCGCAGCCATGATCACGATCATGCGGGGTTGCCGCCAAACACCCGCCCCTCGGAATGGATCATGCGTCGCAATAATGTTGCAAGCGACGGCGCTCATGCCGCGCAAAGCGTTGATCCGGCGGGGAACGTGCGCCGAAGGAGTTCGTACAGGATCGATGCCGCGTGCCCTGGAGACGACCGGACTGCCTATCGTGCTGGCCATGGCTTTGTGGCCCTGGATTGATGCCATCGAAGCGGCGGGGGGCGCTGCTGCTGAGGCCCCGCGCCTAGCGGCCGAGAGAGCCACGCGGGATCTCAGGCGTCTGATCGTTGTGACGGCTCCCCTAGAGACCATGCTGGAGGACGCGCTGCGGGCTTCGTGCAACTTGGCCGACGACGTGGCCTTGCCGGCCTCGAACGTAGCGTATGGCCGGATGGAAGCGCTGCTGGCCCTGAACGACCTCATCGCGTGGCTGCGGCGGGCCAAGCCAAGCGAGTGGGCTGAGGTATCTGGTATCAGTTGGTAGGCACTGACGCAGCATCTCCGATCCCGGCCTAAGCCATCGATGGGGCGGCACAGCCGATCATCATGGAGGCCCGGACCTTGCCCGAGATCGCAGCGTTGCTCTGGTTTTAGGAGAGCACTGATGCCCACCGATCCACCCCTAGCTAAGCCAGCCCACACCGAGGATTTGGCTGTCACGGAGTATGATGCCGGACGATGCACCGACTTGGCTGACCGGAAGGAGCTGAACCCGGACGAGGCGCTTCTAACGAACGACGAGGCGCCGGAGGTCGGCCTATCGCAGAAGGGCGACGGCGAGGACGCGGTTGTGAAACGCGAAACAGAAATCTGAGGAGGCACGGCATGGCCGATCAACCGACCGACACGCAGGCTCAACGGATGCCGCAGGGCAAACCGGAGAGTGAGGGACTAGCCAACACTCCTCAAGACACAGCGACTGGCACCGTGAAGCCGCAAGATGGTCCGATGGATCGGCCGGGTACGGAAGCCGAAGAGAAGGCCCAGCGCGGGAAGGAGTGACGACCAGCTGGCCCGCTCTGTGCGTTTCACCTGTAGCGGACGGACACCAGCCTTAGGTTCTGGCATGACGGGCGATATCGTGCCGAGGACACGCGGGTGGCAGGTAACGCTGCTCGTGGCTGAACCCGGAGGTTCGCCGACCTTGCGGATTGCGAGTGAGATCGAACTCGGCAACAAGAACGAAGTCCCCCGCCTCGTCCCATCCGTGCCGGCGAGCCTCGATCCATCGAGTCTGGCCCTGGACCTCGCCGTCGTCGTCGAGGGACCGAGCGAGCTGACGATGCATTGGGCGGCCCTGGAATTCCGGGGCACGATCCCGGAGGCACCACCCAAAATTGTGCGCATCATCTGGATGGGCGTTGAGATCGCGGCTCTCACTGTTCCAGCAAGCCGCTGACGCTCGCCCTTCGCAACGAGGCGCAGCAAGGCATCGGCGGCTTCGATAGTGATGGGCCCGGGCCTCGCGCAGGCTCCGATCATTCCTCGGTCGCCCCTTCTTGGTCGGGAGCGATCTTCAGCCGGTACTCATCGATGGCGAGGAACGCCCGGTGTGCCTCCTGAGAGTCGATGCCGTCGCGGACCACGATGGTGTTGAACTCGATGAACATCAGGGCGATGCGTTGCCACTCAGGCATCCGATGACGGTTGCGGTAGCAGGCGCCCGCTGTCATTGCGTATAGGTCCGATAGGCCCGCTTCGTCGGGGAATGGGACGACGGCCACCTTGCCGGCCGTCTCCGGCTTCATGTCCGCCCAGGATACTGGCGTCCAAGCGATGATTGCGGCGAGCTGTTTCACGTCTCAGTCTCCTTCAGGCTGCGTGAGCGAGGGCGGCGTAGGCGGCCCAGATCTGACGCTTATCGCTGCCTGCCATGGCGTTCAGGACGCGGCAGGCCGGTTCAAGGGCGGTGGGGTCAGTCTCGGCGCTGGCGAGGAGCCGGCAGAGGTCGGCGGCGCGGGGGCCAGCTAGGAGACGAGCCGTCTGGCGCAAGGCACGGAGGCGGGCGCGTCGCTCGGCCTCGTCCAGATTGCGGGCGAATGGCCCCCAGGCGTCGCCGGGCGCGATCATCGCCCAAACTCCCACACGGGGACGCCCTGCGGCTGTCCGGGCCTCTCGCGGTGGGTCAGGTGGCCGAAGCTGACTTCCGTCGCCGTGATGGCGCGGACGGTCGAGCCGCCGGGCAGGCTGAGAGCCCCGCAGGCGTCGACCCTGACGATACCAGCGGTCGGGTGGACCCCGAACAGTCGGGGAGCCGTCCAACCCAAGGCGATGGCCTGCGGGCCGAACGTGTCGAGGAAGTCGAGAGCGCGAGCCAGGGTACGGGCCCACTCATCGGGCCGATATCCGGGGCACGGGATCCGCTCCGGGGACATCGCCGCGAGGGCAGAACGCCACTTCCGCAGATCGCCTCCCAAAACTTCCGCAGATTGGTTTTGGACGTGTTTCGTTATTTCACAATGACTTAGCGAAACTTCCGCAGCTTCCGCAACTTCCGCAGGGGTCAACCGCGTGCGCGAGGTTGTGTGCGTCTGCGCGTACTCGTACCTCGGGTAAGTGTATAATTTTAAATGATAATTTTTTCTTACTTCTTCTTTTACGCGGGCGTGTGCGAGAGGGCGTGCGCTTGGACCCCCTGCGGAAGTTGCGGAAGTTGCGGAAGTAGGCTTAACCTCGTGTTCTAATTCACGATTTGCTTCCGCAACTCGCTGCGGAAGTTCCGCAGCCGCCCCGATGCTCCCTTCGCGGCGGATCTCCTCAAGGGCTTTGAAGGGATCGAACAGGGGGAGGTCGGTCGCCATCAGGCCGCCTCCCCCAAAACCCGGAACGTCTCGCGGTAGGCCTTGCCGTCGATCTCCTGTCGGCCGGCGGGCTCAAGGCGACCGAACCCAACCAGCGCCTCGACTCGCTGCCGGAGGGTTGCGGCGCTGGTGCGGAGATGGCTCGGGGCCATCTTTTGCAGGATACTCGGGGCCACGAGGTCGCCGGGCTTGTGCTTTTCGGCTACCGGATTGAGCAGAGCCTTCAGAAGGACGGGCGGCTCTATTCAATTCTGAACATGATCGGCGGGGCCGACATGATCATGTTCGCCACGCTCATGAACGGGGATCTCCGCATCGCTATCGAACAAGCCAACGCCCAGGTCGGCGGCAGCTTCGAATGGTTCGAGAGCCCTGAGAAGCTGGAAATGGTTCAGCGGCATATGCGAGACGTTGTTGGACGCACCACTGAAACCTTCGCGCACATGGTGCAGAATGGCGTCGCCATGCGAACCGGACAGAACATGGCGAAGCTTGCTGAATAGGCTCATGCGTATAGCGCATGTTAGGTCGGTCAGATGTAATCCGCCTCAATCAGATCAGTTTAGGTTCAATCTCACAGGCTGACGTAGCATTGCAATAATAACGTAAGACGTAAGCTAAGATCTGTGCTTTACTGCGCCCGTCATAATCGCGGGCCGCTCCATGGCAGTTCAATACCCCGATCACTTATTCATTCGAGTTGACCGCCCCCTCCGCGCTGACCTTTTGGCGGCCGCAGAGGCGCGCGGCGTCGGCATGTCTGAGACGGCGCGGGCGTTGCTGCGCAAGGCACTCGGCCGAGGCGAGGACCGATCTGGGATCGCTGGCGAAGCATTCGCAGGCCGCAGCCGGCAGGGAGGCGGCCAATGAGCAAGTCACAGAAGCGCGACAAGTGGGGCGTCCCGCTCAACAACTTCAGGGGCCTTCAGCGGTATCACGTCACCGCGCATACCTTTGAGATGGGGGCGCACAACTACACTGCGACATCGCTGACCCCGTTGGAACAAGTTCACATCGCGCGCCGCCTTGCTCCGGTTCTCTTGGGCGCACTGAAGCCCGAGGAGGGTCGAAAGGCTATCATCGCCCGGCTCGCCAGCATGACGAGTCTCGCCGCCAGTCAGGCCGAAGGCGCTCCTCAGGCAGCGAATAGCGAGCAGGTCATTGCTGACGCGCTTGATCTCGCAACGAGCATCTTCTCTGCCGCTGCCGCAACGGACGAGGAGACGGTCAACGCAATCATCCGCAAGTGCATGGGCAAAGTTAATCGGGCCAACGACACCGGGGCGGGATTACCTGTCTGGGACTCTAAGGATGACATCCCCCGCTATGAAGATATCGACGGGTTCAAGACGATAGCTCTCACCATCCGGTATCTGTTCGAGGAGTTCCAAGAGAGCATTGTTGAGTACCTGACCTCACTCGACTTGAAGCCGGGTCTGGCCCTGATGGGAGGTGCAGGCAACCGCCCGCGTCCGCCAGGCGCCCCCGGCGCCGGGGAGGAGTAGCCGACCATGGCCGGCGGTCTCGGCAACTACGCCCTGTTCACGGGCGGCCCGTTCGTCATTGCCACGCTCATCCCCGATGTCGTGATTGAGGCGGTCGGGCAGGACGCGCTTGGGATCACGGGATATTCAACACCCACCCCCTTGCCTCGACGGGCTAGGAAAAACTTAGGGTGGTTTAGCCAGGGCGGGCTAACTCTCTCATAGGGGTGTGCAACTTGCGCACCCTTCGCGGCGATGAGGTGGTGAAACACCACCCCATAAGCCGTATCAGGCTACAGCCGCCATCGGCCGTCCCGTGCCCGCCTCCCCCTTCGAGGTGGTCCCGAAAGTCTCCGTGACGATCTGCGGATGCCGCTCAACGAGGGCCAGGAGTACGCGCGCCGGCCCCTCGGGGGCCCGTCGCTTCTGTTCCCAATTCCGCAGGGTCCCGACCGCGACGCCGATGGTGGCCGCGAATGCCGGTTGCGCGAGTCCGGTGCGCCGCCGGATCTCAGCTACATCGAGGACTTCGGGGATATGGACGCGGGTGCCTTCCGGCGGGTTGCCCTGTGCGTGCGCTAGGGCGCTGTTGAGGCCGCCCAAGAGGCGGGTGAAGCTATCTGTCATGGCGAGGTCTGCCTTCCTTGTCTGCCTATGCAGGTGGGCGATGCCCTGAGATTTGCGGGAGATCCGCCGCTTCAGCGCCGCCTCCGTCCTCGAACTGTGGCCTTGAGCGCTGTCGTAACCTTCTTGAACTGGCTGACCTCCGCATCGCTGAAATTCTCACGGTCGCCCTTGCTCAGGACACCGATGAGATAGACGGGGATCGCGGCTCCGACGAACACGGCAACGATCCTGTAGCCGCCTGACTTGCCCTTACCCTTGCCGGCCAACCGGCCCTTGCGCACGCCACCCGAACCCTTGATCTCGTCGCCATGATCCGGCTCGTTGGCGTACTGCTGAACGGCGGCCTCGCGTTCCGCGTCGGTCATGCCTGCCCGCCTCGCATCAGCGAGGTAGTCGGGGGTCTCGACCACGGTGTGAAGGGGCTTCGTCATACCCATTAATACGCCAACGGCGCATATACGTCAATGACGTATTGCCAGTGGTCCTGACTCTGTGCGAGAGGCGAACTTGCTGCCACGCTTCCAGCAGTTGTCCCCGCCATGCCGATCCGGCGCGAGCACCGCTTCTTCTACCCCATCGACTCGCCGCAGCTCTCGGCGGTGATCCGCTTCCGCCGCGCTGGCGGGCGCTGTGAGGCTTACGGACGCCCGCACGGGCAAACCGTCTGGCATCTTGGCGACGGCCGCTGGTGGGACGCTCAGACCGGTTCCTGGCGCAATGACGCTGGGCAGGTGGTCTGCCTCGCGGTCGGGGCTGATGACGTGCTGAAGGCCGTGCGGACGACGCGGGTAGTTCTGGCCACCGCCCATCGCAACCACGACACATCGGACAACACGAACACCAATCTCGCGGCTTTCTGCCAGCGCTGTCACATGAACCACGACCGGCCGGAGCATCGGCGCCGCCGATGGGTCACGCTATTCCGACGCAAGGCCTTGGGCGACTTGTTCGGCGGGCCTTACGCCTAGGTAGGAGACGGCCCCGACGGCGTAATCCGCAGGGCCGTCGCCTGTTATTTGCCGCTCGGTGCGGCGCCGCTACCCGTGGTTCCATTCCCCATACCGCTGCCGGCCGCCGCGCCGGGGGTGCTGACCGGCGGGCCACCGCTCGTGCCGGGGGCGCCGGTGCGCATCGCGCCGCCCTGTTCGTTCATCTTCTGCGACTCGCTCTTCACGCTGCCGGGGCTGTTCATGTTGCCCTCAGCACTTCCACCTCCGGCCGGGGTCTGAGCGAGAGCGGCACCTGTGACAGCAAAGGCGAACACACTGGCAAGCGTCAGCGTCTTGATGGACATGGCGTATCCTCCGGGATGATCGTCGCGTCATCCTGGGCCTTAACATCGACGGGGGCCCAGCCGTTCAAAGGCAATCTCTAATTGGGTACGAAGGCGCTGCGTCATCCCAATGTTGGTTTACAGCTCGGCATACCGGCAGCCCTTCCCATTTCTGAGCATGGCCCCGACGCGTCGCCTTGAGATGCGTCTGCTATGAAGGTGCGCCGGACGTCAGTTAGCGATCTGAGCCTCGCCAAAAGGCAGCAGGCCGCCTCGATACCACTTGGTATCAATTCGCTTAACAACCTCACGGTATAGCTTCAGATAGACGCAATCTCGGATGCCAACCGTGCGGCCTCTCGCTATCCACGCCTCAGAAGATGCCCGCATCGCGGCACTTAACGAGTACGATCTCATCGGCTCTGCTCCAGCGTCAGCCTTCACCAAGATCGTCAGCTTAGCCATACGGCTGTTTCAGGTCCCGACTGCCTTCGTTTCGCTTCTAGAACGCGACCGGCAGATCTTCCACGCCAAGGCCGGCCTTAGCCTATGCGAGACTGACCGAGAGGTCGCGTTTTGCTCGCACACCATCGCAGAGGATGACCTACTCGTCGTCCTTGACGCCGCCCTCGATCCACGCTTCCACGACAACCCACTCGTCACCGGGCCACCGCATATCCGCTTCTACGCCGGCATCCCCCTACAGACGCCTTCGGGCCATGCCATCGGCACATTTTGCCTCGCCGACGCGCGACCACGCAACAGCTTCTCCGACGAAGACCGGCAGATCCTGCGGCAGTTAGCGGATCTTATCTTGGACCGCATGGAACTGCGCCGGCTGGAGGTCGCCGAGCGAGCGAGTGAGTCCCGCTTCGTCCAGATCGCATCGACCTCACCGGACAGTGTCATCTGTACCGACTCGACAGGTCTCATCACGTTCTGGAACACCGCCGCCGAGCAGATGTTCGGTTACACCGTTGCTGAGGCGGTCGGGCAGCCCGTCGACCTCATCGTGCCGGAACGGATGCGTGGTGGCCACGGTGGTGGCCTCCACCGCGTCGCCGGCGGTGGCAAGCCTCGGCTCTTGGGCAAGACCGTCGAGCTGCCGGCCCGGCACAAGGACGGGACTGAGTTCCTAATCGAGCTATCGCTGTCGCGCTGGCATGAGGAGGGGCGTGCCGCGTTCGGCTCGATCATACGGGACATCCGCGCGCGACGTGCCAATGAAGAGCGCTTGTTCCGGCTCGCTCACCTCGATCCGCTTACCGAGCTACCCAACCGTGCCGTGCTGTGCGAGCGGCTGAACGAAATTGTCACCGCCGCGCGTGTCGTGTCCGTGCTGATGTTCGACCTGGATGGCTTCAAAGAGATCAACGACAGCCACGGCCATGCTACTGGTGATGCCGCGCTCAAGGCGATGGCGGCGCGCCTGCTGGCGTGCGTTCGCCCGATTGACACAGTCTCGCGACTCGGTGGCGACGAGTTCGTGTTGCTTATACCCGACGTTGGGGATCCGCTGCGGGCAGCAGAGGTGGCCGACACGATCATCGCAGCGGTCGCGGAACCGTTCGAGCACGAGGGACAAACTCTGCGGCTCGGGACCAGCGTCGGTATCGCTGTCGCACCTGCGCATGGCGACAGCGCCGATGACCTACTCTCGTGCGCGGATCTAGCCCTGTATCAGGCCAAGAGCGACGGCCGGCATTGCCATCGGCTGTTCACCCCCATGCTACGGCAGCGAGCGCAGCAGGTCCACGCCTGTCGGGACGAACTAGGTCGGGCGGTGGAGCGCAGTGAGTTCGTGCTGTTCTACCAGCCCCAGGTGCGCCTCAGCGACGGCGGCTTGGTCGGGGCGGAGGCGTTGATCCGCTGGCAGCATCCGGAGCGCGGTCTGCTCACTCCAGTGGCGTTCCTCGATGTGCTGGACAAAAGCCGCTACGCCACGCTTGTCGGTGATTGGGTATTGCGTGCCGCTTGTGAGCAGGCGGTGGTGTGGCGTAATGCGGGATCCCCCGAGTTCCGCATAGGAGTGAACCTCTGCAGTGCCCAAGTGCAGCGCGGCGACTTGGCGGAGAGGGTCCGAACTATTTTGTCTGACACCGGCCTCCCGGCTGTTGGCCTTGAGCTGGAGATTACCGAGAACATTGTGCTGCGTCACGATGCTGAGGTGATCACTGCTCTGAGCGTGCTGCGCAAGGCCGGGGTGAGCATCGCCTTCGACGATTATGGTACTGGCTACGCCTCGCTCAGCCTGCTTAAACGCTTCCCCTTGACCCGGCTGAAGATCGACCGTTCGTTCGTGACAGGGATGCTGGCGTCACACCAGGATGTGACAATCGTGCAAGCGATCCTGCAGCTTGGACGGGGATTTAATTTATCGGTGATTGCCGAGGGTATCGAAACTGAGGCGGAATGCGCCCGTCTTCACGAAAAGGGATGCCAGGAGGGGCAAGGCTATCTGTTCGGTAAGCCGATGCCTGCCAACATATTCGCGACCCAGTTTGGCCTTGAGATCCATCACAAGCTGCAGACCACATCCGTCGCAGCCTGATTTTACGTATGAAATAGGCTGGTGCGTGTATCTTCACGTCGGCGTTCAAACGCTACGCCTTCATTTGGTTTGATGACATAGTGCGCCCCATGCCGATCCGGGGTGAGCATCATTTCTCCCTGAAGCTGCATGGTACCCAGAAGCCGCTCGCCCCGGTTCGGTTTGAGCGCTATTGGCGATGCTCTCATGGATGTGACGGCTGGCTGAGGCTGTCCACAGGTCTGACTGGGAGGGGCCAAGCATGCCGAACACGTTTGGCCTGAACCGTACTCTTGGCGGCGCAATCGGCGTCATCGCGGTGGTGTCGGTTCTCAGCAGCGGCGTGGCGCTGCTTACATCCGGTCGCGTAAACGAAGCGACGGAGGCTCGGCGGCACTCGGTCCAAGTGCTACGCGACCTCGACGCGTTCACCATCGCCATGATCAACCAGGAAACCGGGTTGCGCGGCTATCTTCTGACCGGGCGGGAGACTAGCCTCGAACCCTACCAGTCCGGCAAGCAGGCTCTGGACGTAGTGATCAGCCGGATGAACGGTCTGATACCCGCCGGGACAGAGTCGTCTCACTTGTTCTCGGACGCCGTGACGGCGGCCCGCGCCTGGCAAACGAATATCGGCGAGGCCGCGATACACATGGCAAGCGTCCCCGCGACGCGTCCCGATGCAGTCCGCCTGGAGGCCGAAGGCACGGGCAAGCGTCTGTTCGACAACTTTCGAGAAAAGCTCGTTGCAATCGAGGCCTTGGAGGAGCGCAATCGTGCCGTGCTGGCTGAGCGCCTTGCATCCGCACAACGCCAAGCAGGTATCGCACTGTGGACGGGAGCACTGCTCACGCTGATCATCTGCGCCGCCATCGCCGTTGCCATCAACCGTTTGATCGTCCGGCCGTTGACGCGTGTGATGAGCTTCGTCGAGCACGTCGGAGAAGGTGACCTCTCGGGTACCCTTGACGATGGTGGTCACAACGAGATCGGTCGCCTCGGTCGCAGCCTCAACACAATGGTCGCTGGACTCGCTGACCTCGCCCGTACTAACCGGGTAGCGACTGCTGATCTCAACGCCGCCGCCGCCGAGATCCGGGCCTCGGCGCAGCAGCAGGCGGCCTCGGTGGAGGAGCAGTTCGCCGCCGTGCAGGAGACGGCGGCAACGATGGACGAGATCACCCATTCCGGCGGGCAGATCTCGAAGCGGGCGAGCGAAGTGATCGCCACCGCCCAGGCCACCGCCAGGACGTCCCGCCAGGGCCTGCGGGCAGTCTCGGACAATGCCCAGGCCATGGACGCGATCCGCGAGCAGGCCGAGGCCGTAGCGGGCAACATCGTGAGCGTGTCGGAGAAGACGCAGGCGATTGGCGAGATTATCGAGAGCGTCAACGACATCTCGGAGCGCACCCACCTGCTCGCCCTCAATGCCGCCATCGAGGCGGCGGCGGCGGGTGAGAGCGGGCGCAGCTTCGCCGTCGTGGCTTCGGAGATGAAGCTTCTGGCCGATCAGGCCAAGGCCGCCACGGGTCAGGTTCGGGCGATCCTCGGGGAGATCCAGCGGGGCATCAACATCTCGGTAATGCTGACGGAGGAGGCGGTGAAGCGCTCCGCCGCCGGCAAGGCCCGCTCCGACGCGACTCAGCGCACCATCGAGGAGATCGCCGCGCGGGTCGAGGAGGGCACGCTAACCTTTCAGCAAATCATCGCCTCGACCAACCAGCAGCAGCTCGGCATCGAGCAGGTGATGGGGGCGTTGCAGAACATCCGGCAGGCGAGCCAGCAGACGGCGGCCGGGACCCGGGAGGTGGAGGCCGCCTCCGCCAACATGACCGAACTCGCCCAAACGCTGATGACTTTATCAGACCGCTACCGGCACTGAAGGAGCGTCAGGCCTCCGCAGAAGGCTGCTCGCCCCGTGGGTATACTGTCAGCCCAGCGAAGGTCTTTGCGCGGGCGATAAAATGATCGATCCGACCGATGCCTGCTTCGACTGCTGCCAAGAGATTGGCATCAGCCTCACGGATCTGGATATCGCTCGATGGCTCCTGCCTGCGCAGGTCCTCCAGTACGATGGCGAGGTGGTCCCGTTGCGTCTGCAGATCGGTCAGGATCACCTCGGCGCGGGCGTCTTGAAGGCTCACCGCCTGTCCGGAGTTGAGCAACCCCACTGCGGCAGTATCGACCCGCGCAAGTGAGGTTTGAGCCCCCCTCCACCGATGGAGCGGTATGATAGCTGCGCTCATGATCTTACGTCCGCTCGGCTTCGGCATGTCACCGGGGGGATACCGTTCTATCAGGTGCGAGGATGCCTAAAAGATTGGTTACCGGTGTTCATCCATCACTTCCCATCCACTGCCGCTGCCGCCCGTCATGAGCGTAGCCTCCTGCTGGGCGATGATGAGATGTCGATGCCAATCCTATCGCCTAATCGGCGAGGGTCGGACCCGAGTTTAACACTGGCTGAGGTCTCCTATCAGCGTCTGGACTCCACGTGCGGGAGGTGTACGATTTAGTGAGGTCTCGTATGCCTACGGTTCGGGGTAGTCACCGCATCCCCCGCCATGCCGATCCGGCGTGAGCATCGCTTCTTCTACCCAGTCGACTAACCCCAGCTGTCGGCGGTGATCCGCTTCCGTCGCGCCAAGGGCCGCTGTGAGGGCTGCGGGCGTCCGCATGGGCAACTCGTCTGGCATCTCGGCGACGGACGCTGGTGGGACACTCAGGCTGGCTCCTGGCGTGACGGGGTAGGGCAGATCGTCTGCCTATCAGTCGATGCCGACGACGTGCTCAAGGCGGTACGCACGACGCGGGTGGTCTTGGCCACAGCTCATCGCAACCACGACACGTCCGATAACGCGAACGCCAACCTCGCGGCGTTCTGCCGGCGCTGTCACATAAACCATGACAGGCCCGAGCATCGGCGGCGGCGGACCTTACACAGGCGGAAGGCGTTGGGCGATCTGTTCGGTGGGCCCTACAGATAGCACAGTGCCGATTGAGTTGTTCAACCGTAGTGGGTCAAAGGCCGTAGGGCCGCTATGGGTGGATTTGAGACAGTCCGCTTACGAAGGTCGAAGTCGTGATACCGGACGTTCGGTCGTGTGAATGCGGGGTTGGGCTCAGGTCTTAGAGATCGCGTACACAAAGCTTGCGAGGCTCGCGCTGCGGACCGGACGGAATGGTTTGCCGCCAGCCTCGCAGAACCGCTTCACCAGAGTGGTCGCTTCGTGGCTGACGCACTCGACCGGGAAAAACACTCGCTCACTCCGGCTCACAAGCCCCGACAGCAGTGACAGGCTCTCCTCAATGCCGCCATCGTGGCTTAGAAGATCGCCGCCGCGAGCCTGTACGAACCGGCGTAGCTGCGCCACCTGCCGGGGGCGTCCGCCGACGTAGAGCAGCGTCCGCCCGGTAAGGTCGAAACGCGCCGACGTAGAGCGTGCCTTTCGTCCTGGCGGCACATTTCTCTCGATCTCGTTGAGTAGGGCCTCAGCAGCCGCAAGTTCCGCCTCGGCGGCTTTCCGGCAGGCTGTTTCGGCAGCGAGACCCGCACTGAGCCTACCCGCAGCCTCAGTCAGGATGGCGAGTTTCTCCTCTAATGCCTCGGTGTGGGCGCGCTCGCGGTCGAGGCGAGCTTCCAACTGCACCTGGTCATCCCGCGCGATGCCGGCGATGGAGGCTGGGCTCTCGCGCGATAACCGCCGCTCGGCCTCGATCGACCGGTTGCGCTGGCTTAGGCCATCGCGCTGGCCCATCAGGTCTACAACCCGCCGTTCCAGGGATGCGACTGCCTCGTCGCGCTCGGTGAGGTTGGCTTCGAGTTGGCGCAGGCGGCGGATGTCGGCACGGTTTGACTGGCCGACGAGGTGCGAGAGCATGTGCACCTCGCCGAAGATCTCCTGCACCAGCGCCCAGTCGGTCGCGGGATGGGTGATCGCCGCCCAGTAAGCACCGGGGATCTCACCTCGCTCCAGGGACGCCTTCCACAGCGCCCGAACCGCTTCGGGCGAGTGTGCCTGCGCGAACCGCTCGATTTCACGCTCAAAGCGTCGATCCAGGGCCTTCTGGAGGAGCCGGGCCCCGCCTTCCTTGCGGCCGGCGATCTGGACGATCTCTCCGTGAAGCCGGTGCTCGCTGATCGTTCTGGCATCCGGTCGCCCGAGTTTGGCGAGGATCGCCCGCGCTTCGGCATTAGTCAGGCAGGTGCCGACGATCGAGCAGTGAAGCGTGTCGGCTAGGTCCCAGATGCGATCACGGGGCTTATCGGCTGGATCGGCGACCTGCGGTGGCACGAAGGGCAGGTGTCCGACCGAGGCGAGGGCACGCAGTGCGGGACCGTCTAGATGGGCATGGGGCGGCATTGGGATCTCGGCAACCGCTATATCCATTCGGATACAGCAATGTGCCCAAAGAACGATGGCTTGCCTAGTGGGGGCCCGAAGCCGATCCGCTCTCCGCAGGCGCAACCGGTGCAGTGAGGCGATCGAGGAAGGGCGCTGCCGCCCGGTCCGCGGCTCGCTCGATCGCCCGATAATGGGCCACGAGATCGGCGCCGAGGGAGGACAGGCGCGCACCGCCACCTGCCTTTCCGCCGATCTGGGCGTCGACCACCGGCTGCCCGAAGCCTTTGTTCATTTCCCCAATGAGCATCCAGGCCCGGCGATACGACATGCCGAGCGCTCGTCCGGCTGCGGAAATCGAACCGTGCTCGGCGATCATCTCGAGGAGCTGTACCTTGCCTGGACCGATGCGCAGGCCCGGAGCGATGTCGATACGAATGCTCAGGCTTGCCATCGAGATTTCTCCATCGCCTCGTGCCATCGACAAACGCGCCAGCCGGTCGAGCCCGTGCAGTCACAGGATAGAAAGTGGCTTCCAGCGATATGTCTTGCTTGATATAGCGCTGCCGACACATCCGTCGTGAGGACCGCTCCGAGCATGCGCAGCCTGATCCGTACCGGCCTCGCCGCCGCCCTGTTGCTCGTCGCTGGTGTAGCGCAGGCAGCCGATACCGCGACTGTGTTCGCGGCGGCCAGCCTCAAGAACGCCCTCGACGATGCCGGCAAGGCGTTCACGGCGCAATCCGGGATCGCGATCAGGGCGAGCTACGCGGCATCCTCCGCCCTCGCCCGTCAAATCGAAGCCGGTGCGCCAGCCGATCTGTTCGCCTCAGCCGATCTCGAATGGATGGACTACCTGGCCAAGAAGAACCTCATCCGTCCTAACACCCGGGTGAACCTCCTCGGCAACCACCTCGTCCTGATTGCGCCGCGCGACGCGAAGGAGAACGCAGTCGCCTTCACCCCAGAGGCGTTCGCGAAAGCGCTGGGTCCCGATGGTCGGCTGGCCACCGGCGAGGTCAACTCGGTCCCGATCGGCAAGTACGCCAAGGTTGCCTTCGAGAAGCTTGGTCTGTGGGGCAGCATCCAGCCCCGTCTGGCTCAAGGCGACAATGTGCGGGCGGCCTTGGCGCTGGTCTCGCGCGGCGAGGCACCTCTCGGCGTAGTCTATGAGAGCGATGCCCGCTCGGATCCCAGCGTGAAAATCGTCGGCGTGTTCCCGGCGGACAGTCACCCGCCGGTGGTGTACCCGTTCGCCGTCACCACGGACGCGAAGGGCGAGGGCGCACAGCGCTTCTTGGATTACCTCCGGAGCGCGGCGGCCAAACCCTTCTTCGAGGCTCAGGGCTTCAGCGTCTTGGACAGCGGCAAGCAGTGAACGGCCCCGTAGCGGGCGCAATGAAAAGGCAGACCTCATGAAGATCAGCGCACGCAACGTCATCAAGGGCACGGTGGTCTCGATCGACAAGGGTGCCACCACGGCGCATGTGAAGATCGAGATCAGCCCCGGCCAGGTCGTCACATCCTCCATCACCAACGAGGCGGTCGACAGCCTGAAGCTCGTGGCCGGCGGCCAGGCTTACGCGGTGGTGAAGGCTTCTGACGTCATGATCGCGGTCGACTGACGATGATCATCTCCCGCGCCCTTTTTGCTGCCGGACTGGTGGCCATCTCGACCGGAACGGCCACGGCGGAGGATGTACCGGCCTGTGCGAGCTTCGCGTGGTCCGTGGCGCGGGAGCGTTCCGCCTTCGGCGCGCCAGATCTGCCTGTGCTCGCGTCCGGTTCGGCTCTGCCGAGCGAAGCTGGTGCGGCGCAGCTGACCCTTAAACCTGTCGCCGAGATCGTGCTGCCCTTTCCCTCCGACAAAGCGGTGAAGCCCGATACGTTCGCAGGCTTCGTCACGGCCAAGGTCACGGCTGCGGGAACCTATCAAGTGACGCTCTCGAACGAGGCTTGGATTGACGTCAGCCAAGATGGACGCTCATCCCTTAAGCCAGCGGCCCACAGCGGCAAGGTGGGTTGCCCGGAGGTGCGCAAGAGCGTGCGCTTTGCGCTCGACGTCGGCACCGTGACGATTGAGATCAGTCGGGCGTCGAGCCCACAAATCAAGCTCGACCTACTCAGGGCCGAGTAGCGGCACCCGAGCGAGGGGATCCTCAGCGTGCCTGCTCCGATCGGGGACAGAACGGCCGCTTTGGAGGAGCACAAATCGGTGGTCTCGGCGGCTGGTATGGGTCGGTAGCGGCCGCTGCTGATGACCAAGATCACCGTGGCAGCGTGATCCCCGCCGGCGGGGCCGGGCACCGTGTCGGGTCGCCTATGACCGCAAGGGCCAGCCAAGTCCCTAACGCCACAAGCACGGTGGTCCCAGCGGCTGTGGAGAGAACGGCTATCCGGATTTGTCGCCGATCGCGCGCCGTCTCGGCTTCAAGGTCCATCGCCGGTCTCCTGGCGTCGAGGTGTATGACCGGGAAGGTAACGCGCAATTCCGCTTCTTGGCGCTTAGGCGACCGCGAGAGGCCGTGCGCCCAGGCGCTCGGCCTCCACTCGCCACGCATCGCGTTCCGCCGCCAGAGCCTCGGCCCGAGCATGCAGCTGCCCAGCGTCGGTGGCGATCTCCAGCAGCATATCCTGCGCCGCCGCCAGCTGCCCGCTCAGTTCAGCGTTCTCGGCGGCGAGCGCCAGCAGGATCGCGGCCACGTCATCGCCCATGTCGTCTTCCCTCGCTCCACGGTGACGGGGCAGGTACGGCCGCCAAAGTTACCGGGCTGGCAAGGATACCGGATCGTTCACCCAGGTTCTGGTGCAGTCCACAGCCCTTTGAAGGCATGGCGCACCCGCTAGGGCGAACCGCTGCCCCTCGGCAGCCTCTTCACTTCCATCAGCGTGGCCCCGGCGCGGCGCCCTCCACAGCACAGCGGCGGGGGCGCGCGTTTGCCGTCCGCAACGCTTCTTGCGATGTCGGATCGAGGGGTGCAGGCGACCTTCGGGAAGGGCTTACCGTCCTCGTTTTCCCCTGTGTTGAAACTTTAGTAGGCGTGCCCTTCGCGGATTTACACCCACCCCCCGTGGCCACCAGTCGGGGGGGGGCCCCATTCCTGGGGGCACCCCCACGCCGGGCCAGCCGCAGCCAGGCTGACCACTCGGGGGAGATGATGCGGACCACGTTCGTGTCGTTCCGCCAGCTGGTGACTTTGCGTTCCTCGACGGTGATGAGGCCGAGCCCCCGGGCCTCACGGATAGCGTTGCGCACCGTCGTCTCTGCGACCCCTACCAGGGCCGCAATGTGAGGGACGGACAGCCGGCAGTCCCCGCGCCGGGCTGTCTCAGCCGCCACCAGGGCGAGGACCGCTTGCTCGGCCAGGGTGAACCGGGCCGCCAGCGCCGGCGGGAGGCGCCCGGAGGCCGCCCAGCGCCGCCGCCGCTCCATCGAGGCATCCGTGCGCGGCCGAGAGCCCACGCCTAGCCTGCCAGCTTGTACCAATGCCCGGGGCTCGACTGTCGCCGCTCCACTGCCGGTTCCTATTGGGTTCGAGCTCTGTCCGAGCCCGCGTGCTGCACCAGACGCAAGCCGGCCCTCAATGAGAACGGACAGCGCCTCGGCCTCGGCCTCTGTGACATGCCCATCACCAAAGGCACGCCACAGGGCAGCCGTCACCGCGGGAAGCGCGGCACGCGGTGCATCCTCCGCCTGTCGGCGGATCGCATCGGCATAATCCATCGTTCACGGTCCCTCACGGGCCGCGTTTAAGATCCGGGCAAGCCTTCCCTGTTGCCGAAACTGACGTTTCGACTTGACTCCCGATGGGAGGTCATGGCTTGTGAGGAGTAGCGATACGGCCTCACAAGGCCCCAGGTTTTCAGCAGGCTCCCGTTTGGCGACGGGGGCCTGTTGGCTTTTCAGGGTCTATCTCGCGGCTGCGATCTCCTGATGGTGGCCGACGACTCGCTGGAGCGAGCGTGGCCGTGACCGCCCATGTCGCGTGCTCCGCACCGTCAAGTCAACGACAAGGGTTTCGATGCACGCGATAGGACATCTAACATGATGCCTTCTTGCGTCTATCATGCAAGTTGATTCCGCTTAGGGAAGGGTAAGCATCCTGATGCGGAATGTCTCAACGTCCGCGCCGCAGACGAAGGGCCCCGCGCAAGTTGACCCGGAGCCGGCGGATGGCCGGCACGCCATAGATCTCCCATAGGCCGTACTGGCGCAGGTACGGGCCAACCAGCCACATCAGGCTCTCCTGCAGCTGGTGGATCTTCATGTTCGCGTCCGAGAACGCCTGCATCTGCGCGATCGCCAGCTTTGCAGCCTCGGGGCTGGGTACGGCTGGCCGCTCGCGCGCCACGGCCGCGATCGCCAGCGCTTGCAGCGCCTTGTTAATGGCGTCGATGCCCTGCTCAACCTCGGGTGGGAACAGCAGCACCATCTGACGCCTAAGCCGGAAGAACTGGCGAAACGCCTCTCCCCCGTCGCTCTCCTTTACATCCTCGGGTCGCATGGCGGCGTACACAGCGCGGCGGGTCTCCACGGCGTCGTTGAATGCGTCCCACACCTCATACCGCTTGGCGAACAGGTCGAACTGCAGCTTTCGGCGGGCGATCCAGGCCTGGGTGCCTGTGAACGCTAGCGCTACGAAAGCAATCCACGCGGTGGCTTCCATCTCTCATCCTTCAAGGCGCGATCTTGCGCCTATCATGCGGGGAGCTTTCTAGCCTCTATCGAACTCGGCCACGGCCATCTCCAACGCCTCAGCGATCGTAATACGCCGGTGGTAGGCGATCCGGCGCAGCGCCTCGTGTGTCTCCGGCTTGATCCGCGTGGCGAACGGCTCTCGTCCCGTCTTACGCAGGGTACGTCCATCGATCTTGCCGGGATCGAACGCGGGCATGGGCTGCGGTTTGGCTGAGGGTGTGGGGGCTGCCCGCGGCGCCGGCTCTTGAGGGACGGCTTCAGCCGCCGGCACAGTATCCTCCTCATCCTGGGCGGCCATCATGCGCGCGACAGCCTCAGCGTCCATGCTGGCTTTGTTTCGGCTCTTGGGGGCCATTACAGGGTCTCCAACCGGATACGGACGGCCTCGGCCAGTGCTGAAAATTCCTGGCCGGATGGGGTCTCTGCCGGTACGGGCTCGCCGCTGGACAGGCTATCCGCCACTACCGCCCGCAGTGTGATCGCGGGCGCAACCGGTTCGGTTAGGCCCGCCAGCGTCCCAACCACGTCGCGGCCCGAACCCGTGCGCCTATCCACGCGGGAGGGAACCACAAGGATATCGGGGCGCCCACGGCCGCCAGCTTTGCGGTGCCGCCGCACGATCCCAACCGTCTCAGCCGCGCCGCGGATATCCAGCATCGAGGCGCCCACCGGGATGAGCGCCAGGTCAACGATGGCAACCACGGCGCCGAAGGCTGCGCCGAGGGCTCCCGGCGCATCGATCACCACATAATCTGCCTGGGTGGCGCGAACAGCTTTGGTCCAAGCCGCCACTGCCTTAGCCTCCACCTCCTCAAGCAGCTGCGGCACCACCGGGAAGGGCAGCTGCCCCATCTCCCCTACAGCGGTGGCGTGTGCGGCCGGATCTGCATCCATCACAGCCACGCGCGCACCACCGCGGGCGAGAACCGCTGCGAGGTTAAGGCAGATCGTCGTTTTGCCCACGCCCCCCTTGGTGGACGCGAGGCCTATAAGCTTGGTCATGCCATAACCTACCCGCTTTCAAGCGGCCATCTACCCGCAAGAAGGTCTCATGCTGTTTGCGATCCAGAGTACAGATTACAGTTAAGAACCTCTTAACCACTTGTTCCCAGGGTGCCCCCAACCGGGCCCGCCCCTGTTTGCGGCGGACGAGATCTTCCAGGCCTTAGTGATGATCGAAGCCGCTGTTATCGCCACGCTGGCAGCTGCCCTGGGGGCAGCCGCTTCTGGAGCTGTGAAGACTTCGGGCGCGGCCCGGCAGCCCCGGAGGCGCCCATGACAACCGCGGTATTCCTGGGGACGTTTACCCTGGCCATTTCTATGATTGCCGGCGGCCTACTCGTTGCACCTGCTGCAAGGTAACGTCCCCATGCCAATCCGGTGGTGTTCTGCGGTCCTGGCCTTTGCTCTCCTGGCCTACCCGGCGGCTGCCCGGGAGCAGCGATGCGGCTGGCTGGTGAACCCGACGCCGGGAAACTGGTGGCTGATCGACCGGCAGGGTGAGTGGACGATCGGCGCGCAGGGTGGGTTTCAGACCCCGGGAACCGACCTCATCCCGGATCTGACCACGCGGGACTGGGTGGTCACGAACGGCAGCTCGTACGGATACGGATGCGCTTGCCTGAGTGTGGATACTGACCCGAAGGCCCGCCGCTTGTCACGGATCTACGGCGTCTCGCAGAAAGGTCTGGGCACCTGCCGGCGCGACCCGGGGCTGGGCAAGCCGGAGTAACACCGGGGTACTACCCCTTGGCGGCGCGAGCAGGCACAGTGCGGCCACCATGCAGATCCGGCCCGAGCACCGTTTCTTCTACCCCATCGACTGGCCCCAGCTGTCCGCGGTGATCCGGTTCGACCGTGCGCGCGGGCGGTGCGAAGGCTGCCGGCGGCCCCATGGGCGCTTGGTCTACCACCTCGGAGACGGCCGCTGGTGGGATGCGGGCGCTGGTACGTGGCGGGACGGGCGAGGGCGCCGTGTGCGCCTCGCCCGCGGCCAGGACGTGCTGGGGATCGTGCGGACCACCCACGTCGTCCTGGCGACCGCCCACCGGAACCACGACACGGCCGACAACGACCCGGCCAACCTGGCCGCCTGGTGCCAGCGGTGCCACATCACCCACGACCGACCCGAGCACCAGCGCCGGCGGTGGCGGACGCTGTTTCGGCGGAAGGCGGCGGGGGACCTGTTTGGCGGCCCATACGCTTAGGTATGCGGGCCGGTCACTGACCTTTCCGCCGCTGGTAGACGAAGGCCCCGACGATGCTCGCGACGGCGGAGACGACAATGGTGGCGGCCTGCGACGGGTAGCCGAGCCAGAAGCCGAGGCCGCCGAGGCCGAGCACGACCAGCACCAGGGCGATGGCCCCGAACTGCCCGATGCGAATGGTGAGCAAGTTACCGGCGAGGGAAGTCTTCTCGAGGCCTCGGCGGTGCTCGGCTTCCTTCTGCCACTCGGCGAAGATGCGCTCGGGCGCATCCGGCACGAGGTCACGGAAACGTTCCAACACCGCAGGCGGGGGGAGGGGACCCTGCCAGAACTCGGTCCCGATGATGGTGGGCTTCTGAGGCGGCTCTCCGCTCGGCGCGTCGGTTCGAGCCGGGGGGTGGTTACCTCTTGGGCGTCTCGACACGCACGCGCTCACGTTCAATGACGCGGCGCATGTCGTCGCCGATCTTCACCGCATCGCCGCGCAGGGCGTCGAGGTCTGACCGGGCGGGCATGCTCGTCGCCGGCGTCACGGTCGGCCACACAGACGCAAGGCTGCCGAGGCCGGCTGCGAGGCTGCCGAGCCGGGTGAGCTTGGGTACGGGGAACGCGTCGCCCTTCATGCTTGCAGATGTACGCCTTGCGGGTGAACGGTCAACTCCGCACTTAATGCGCTCAATCGGCGGCTCGCTCGACCAGCTCGAGGAGTGTGACTTCTACGGTCGCGAGCGCATCAACGGGGTCGGCGAACTCGACCTCGAAGGCTACGCCGTGAGCCCAGCGCGCGACAACGGCACCAATCGACCCAGCTGGTACGTGCTGGCCGTCGTCGCTCTCGACATCAGCTAGGACGCGAACCCGGTCCAGGTCCCGGAACGCTGGGCGCCTGCGCTTCGCCATATGCGCCGAGCGTTCCACCCGGGTGAGGCGCCGTCCAGTCATGGGGGTAAGGTACGCAAGAGCGCGCAGTTCGCAAGTTGCCGCGTGCCCCGGATGTAGAGGTGCGCTGGCCGCTCGCGAACGGGGAGGACACGGCGGCCGGCGCTCGCAGGCGGGAGCACGCACCCCCGTACTCGACCACCGCGATTAGACATGAAACACGCGTCATGGGCTCGGGGTCCGTAGAGCCTCCTGCGGCATCCTGCATCGCCGTGTCCCCCGGGCTCTTACCGTTCCTTAACCTGCAGACCGCACGTAGACCTCAGCGACCGGGCTACCCCCTCCCGAGCGTCGTCAGAGCAGCGCAGGGCAACCGCGCGGCCTCGTCGGTGCAGTCGCTGACAAAGGTTCGAACGCATCAATCCGCCCACGGCCCGCCCATCGGAGCCTCGGGCTGTTCGCGCAGGATTGCCCAGCTCCTACGGATATTCCGGGCCATCGCCTCATCGACCTCGTGCGCGACGTACCAGCCTGCGCGACGCCATCCTGCACAGCGCCGGGGCAAACGCCGACCATGGCGTACGCCGGTCCCTATCAGACCGACGCCGCGCGGTTCTCATGCTGGTGCAGGACCCGGAATGGGGGGCGTGGTCGGATCGCGAGATCGGCCGGCGTTGCGCCGTTGACCATAAGACCGTGACACGGTTGCGCGAAGAGCATCTGGGGAAATCCCCAGATACCCCCCGCACCGTCTCCCGCGGCGGCAAGGTGTACTCGATGGACACCGCGCGGATCGGCCGCCAGGTGGTCGAGCCGGCGCCCGTAGACCCGCCTACCGCTTCGCCACCGGCGCCACCGTCCGACGATGCCGGCAACGTGGTGGTGCTGGTCAACCGCCTCACCATCATGTCTTCGCCCGGCGCAGTGGAACTGCGACATGCTCGCTCGGCCGCCTACGGCGCCGGAACGAGCTCTAACGGCGGCGCTTGTCTACGCATCCAGCACAGCGAGGCGGCGATGCGCGTGTTCCAGGTCCGGCAGCAGGCCACGGGCGCAATCCTTTGGACTGGCGCAGCCTCCGGGCCGATTGCTGCCTTGGATGCCATGGCGCACGAGGCGGGCTACTACGATCACGGCGACTTGCCCGCACATATCCAAGCCGGCGGTCTGCTTGCCGAAGAGGTTCGGATCTGATCGCACCGTGGCCAACGCCTCAGTCGCTCAGAACCGCCGCAAGCGAGAACGTGGTGGCGAGCACGAAGGTGCCCGCGACGAGGGATGCGATCAGCAGCATGGTGGAAGCCTCGAGCGCCGGACGGCGCCGCTTCCTCATGAACGTGCAAGTTGACGGGCGGTTGCGGACAGCCGAGTGCTGAGCACCGTCTGTCCACACCCATGGCGGCGCACTACCGCAGGCAGGAACCCGCTTCCCCAACACGGTTTAGGCTTTCGCCTCGCCTCCGTGGGAGCGCTGTCTTGCCCCTCTACAAGTTGCATCGGTTCCACCGCCCGTCCGCCGAGGGTGAGGGGTCAGCTGAAGACGTCCGAGATGTTGAGGTGGCAACCGATGCCCAGGCAATCCTGGTCGCACAGGCGGTAGCCGCAGAGCCCGGGGGCAGCCTTCTGACCGTCCAGCTGCGGGATTCAGATGGCCGTGTGTTGTGGCGCCTGACCCGCGGCGACACGATCAGCCAGCGGCCCGACGACGTGTAGCGTCTCTGGCCCCGCCGCCGTGTACGCACAGCCGAGCCACACGCAACGCAGTCCGCCCCACACATAGGTGAAGGTTAGTCGCCGGTGCCGTCCCCGCCGGCATCGTCGCCGTCGCTACTGCCGAGCAGCCAGCCCAGCACGTCGCTCCCAGCCTCGCCAGCAGCTTCGCCAGCGCTCCTCGACGCCCGACTGGCCTTCTCGGGGTGCTCGGCACGCACCTGGGCGAACAGCTCGCGGGCCCGGCGGTCAACTTTGTCGTCGGAAAGCCTTAGACCCGGCGAGATAGTCATCCAGGCTTCCCCACCTTGAACGGTCATCGCAGCCCCGCCGCCCGGGGGGCGGACGGGGCGAATGGTGCCGTGGACACACGGCATGAGCCGGAACGCAACGCAGCTCACCCCACACATAGGTTGTGAGGGTTAAGAGGCTGACCTGTCCTCAGTAGCCGTAGCCGTAATAGCCGTAGGGCCGGCGGTAGTAGCCGTACGGGCCGCCATAGTAGCCCACGGGCGCATAGCCGCCGTAGCCGTACCCATAGCCGCCGTATGGGTAGCCGTAGCCGCCTGCGAGGCCGTACCCGAGGGCTGCGCCAGTGGCCAAGCCTAGGCCTAGGCCCACGCCGCCGTAGCCAAATCCGCGGCCGTACCCATAGCCGTATCGGCCGTATCCGCCTCGGAAGCCACCGTATCCGCCTCGGAAGCCACCGTAGCCGCCGCGGAAGCCCGCGCCGCGGAAGCCACCGCCGAAGCCACCCCCGTGGAAGCCCCCACCACCGAACCCACGCGCGTCAGCACCGGTCGGGATGAAAGCCAGCGCCGCCAGCAGCGCCGTTGAAGCAAGAGCAAGACGTTTCATCGGGGTCATCTCCGTCTAAGCAGTATGGTCCGCAAACTCGGGCTGCTGCACGGAGGATCCAGCCAACGAACACCCCAGGTGTCGCAGATTTGTATCAACGTGTTTCCAATAGACAAAAAAGCCCGACCAAGGGGAGATCATCCTCGGCCGGGCACTTCTAGTCGAGCATGATGGGGAGTGCTCGAATAGTTGCTGAGCCAACCGCCTATGCAGGCCAGGGTTCCACATCCTCATCGCTCGAAATTGACGATGCTGGTCGAGAACCTGATGCGCGCCGAGCTTTCTCCGGCCGAGCGCGCCAAGGCGACCGCCCGACGCAAGGCCGTGTACCTCAAGCTCCACCCGGAGACGGCGCACGGGGGCAACAGGACGGCAAGTCGCCAACTTGGCGACTTGCCCGACCCAGAACGCTTCACCGCGGAGACGGCCGCCGCGTCCGGCCGCTCGGAGCGCGCCGTCCAGCGGGACAATGAGCGCGGGGAAAAGGTGACCGACGCCGCCTTGGACAAGGTGGCGGGGACCCCGCTCGACAGCGGGGCTTATCTCGACCGGCTGAAGGATGTGCCGGCGGTTCATAGGGCTAGGTCGATCAACGCCTACTTGCCCATGCACTTGTCGAAGAACATGCGCTCCTGCCCAACGTCGGCGTGCTTGTCGTAGGCGTAGTCCCTAGCTCTAGACCGGCAGACGGCCGCTCCGGCATTGGCGGGCGTACTGGACGCCGCCGCCTGCCGCCGCCCCTGTGAACGTGCCCAGCCAGGTGAGACCGCCATGAGGGACACCAGGGCAACACTGAGGGCGGGACGGACCAAGCGCATGCCTTCGACGTAGGGCACCCGCGGCGTGACGATCAGCCAGACACCCGACAACGTGAAGCGGCTCGGCCCCGCCGCCCGTGAGGGCTAGCGGGGCGCACGGTGCCGTGGATAACGACCTCAGCCGATACGCGACGCGGCCGCCGTCTACATGCCCCAGAAGGGTTATCGAGCTGCCAGCTGCACCGGGGCCGCGCTGTGCCGGAATAGTGCACGGACGGCTCGGAACGGCAGTGTGAGCAGCCGAACGACGCCATGGACGGCCATGACGACGACGACGGCGAGAAGGGCCAGGAGCGTATTCAGCAAGGCAGGTTCTCCCGGCGGCAGAGATGCAGCGGGCCGCCGTCCGCTCTTGCCCCGAGGGTTGCGCCCTGAACCCGGCGAGATCGTGGACGGCCGAGCAGGCGGTCGGTCCCTGTGGACAACCTCGTATCTCCCCTTGGCGGCGCCACGGAGGGGAATCACGCCGGGGGGAGCTTGGAGACACCCATGCTCGACCCTGACCCACCAGACTTGTTCAGTACCGCCGGCATCCCCTTGGAGGCCGAGCCCACGCAGACCCCGCCAAAGCGGCAGCGGAAGGCCCGGAAGCCGACACCGGCCGAACTGGCGGCAGCGGACCGCCTGATGGGCGGCCGCCGCCTACGGGCTCCGCAGGCGCCAGGACGGCGTACCCGGGTGGGGCAGCCGCGGGACCTCAGCCCGGCGCCGGTGCTGGCCTTTCCGCTGTCAAGAAACGCTGGCGTCTTATCCGCTACCGTGGAGCGCCTGCCACACTTCTACGACGATGCATTCGAGAAGAAGTGGTCGAAAGTCGGCCGCAACGTAGAGGATCGACTTGTTAGGCGTGGCCTTGCACCCGAAGAGGCCTTAAACTGTGCCCATGAGTTGCTTGATGCTGCGTTGAACATCCGAGCAACTCAGGCTGAGAACGAGAGGAAAAGAGGATGATAGCTGCCCCAAAACGGGGCGCGGGCAATCAAAATGAAGAAGGGCCCCGCCGGCGGCAACCGACGAAGGCCCTTACGAAGTCCACTCGTGATGGTGGTCTAGATAGCGCGCCCGCGCTGAACAACCAACCCCATACGACCACTGGTATCTGGCAGACTAGGGATGCCTTCGGCGCGGGGAATGTCGTCTACAGGTCAACGAAGGCGGAAGATCACGCTGACCTCACGCGGCTTAAGGCGGCCGGTGCCCGAGCCGGCCATACCCTCTCACAGATGAGGCAGGTGCTACGACACTGGGGGCTTAAGCACCCGCCCATCGAGTTGCAGAAGGCGTGGTTGCGCATCGGCGTGGCGCAGTACATCGCCATCCGCGCTTCACGGCCCCGCTGGACCTTGGGACTGCACAACTGGGTCCGGCGCTATCTCCCCGAGATCTGGAGGACCTGGCCGGCGGAACGCATCGATGCCCTAGCCCGGAAGATGCGCCGTGAAGGCACATGCTTCCTGCCGGAGGAGAAGGGCGCGATACTGGGGGTCAACCGCGACACGTATCTTGCCCTCGGCCTCAGCGACATCTGGCCGGCTGGCATGCCGCTTGAGGAGCGAGAGCGCGACCAGCGCGACGCCAGGAACGCTAGAGATCGGGCGAACAACTTGGCGAGCGGCAAGGTGAAAGACCCGCACGTTTTGTCGAAGGCGCAGACGAAGCCTTGGGATGAGCTCGGCATCAGCGAGCGCACGTACTACCGACACCTGAAGGCGGGGAAGCTTCCCCTGGCTGCATAGGCGGGTTGGCAGTGAAATCCGTTGCGTTCCCGTAAGGAATGGAGGCGCCGGATTTTACTGCCACTCCTTGGAACTCAGTCCGACCCGACGCCCATACCGATCCCAGCGTTGTGCACAGAAGGCGGCCGGGGCGCTCCAAGCGTCCCCGGCCGCCCCTTTCCAATGTGGCAAGGGTGACAACGGCGACAAGAATGAACACCGATGCATCACACCCTCGCGCGGGCGAGGCCGGGTTCGTACGCTACCACGCCGGCTTGGGGCCGGCGCCCGCTACCGACCCCTCGCGGCGATGCTCCACAGGGGGCATGTGCCAGATCCTTCCCCCGCAGCCCGGCGTACACCTCGCTGGCTTCGAATGGGTGAGACGGCACGCGGCGCGCCGTGTTCGGAAAGCACACAGGCCGTGTTTGCCGGTCTTCCACACGGCGAAGGCGGTCGATCAACCCGCAATGACTTGCGTCTTCGTCGGCTTCTGATAGTAGTCGAACCTCAAGGGCTCGATGTTGCCTGTATCGATCACGCGGGGCGCTCTTGCAGGGCGCTTCTACGTCCGCCTCCTGCAAGAGGGCGGGCCGCGATCGCCGGTGGGACGCCGGGGGTGATAGAGCTTTAAGGGCCTCGACGGCGCTGGCCGGCGGGGCCCTTCTTCGTTTTACCCAATTGCTCTGCTTGACAGCTTAGATCTGCGTGGCATCATCGTGCCTGAATACAACTTTGGCTGGTCAAATCATGAGAAAGCGCGTCGATTTCATCGCAACCTCTGCAGTCGTTACGTTGATATGTACATGGGCAGATGTAAGCAACGCGCGCCCGGCCCCTTACGCACCTCAACCGGGCGACACCCCTCTACAAATCAAGTGTAGAACCGAAGCTCACCAGATGATGTCGGGGTCAAGAAGCTCAACACAATACGCCTTGGTCAATCGAGAACTACGGCAAAAGCACTACAAGAAATGCATGTCGGGCGAATAGTCGGGAATCACCTATCTCTGGCAATAATAATCGGTACAGCCGGGATGCGCTGCATGATCCGATCACCAACGGCCCGTTCATCGGCGCCAAGTCCTCCGCGGTGCGCAACGTGGACCTGTCGTTTGTGGATCGGTTAGACCCCACGTCGCCGTTGAACGGCCACTGAGGCTTCAATGGAAAACATCGGGAGCGTTTCTGGGCTTCAGGAACGCAACGCCTACGGTGTGCTGGTGCCGCCATACGACCCGCACTGTATGCGAGATCGGATCTGGGCCTATCCGTAGCTCAAACAACCGGGGGGCTTTCGTGCTGGGGGCAAATGCAACACAAGCACCCTGCACCGACAAGTTCAGCACCACGCACGCTTCACTAGCGCTGATGCCGGGAAAATCGGCGCTTGCAGACAGGGCAATTTTGGCCCGGTGTTTGGCACGTCGTTCGAGCACCGAATTGACCTATATCAGGCGGTTCTGGCTCTAAATCTGACCTACACCCGTTAAGCTTTGGCGAACAAAATCAGCATCCGAAGTTCATGCGTGTAATCGCCCCTATATTGGGCAGCGTATAACGCCTGCCATTTTTCAATACCGGCAAGCATTTTTCCATAATGACGCAACAGATGCGCAGATATGTCAGCGACCGCATGGAAACTAACCTCGGTTAGAAGATTGACACCGCAGGTAGTGGTGCACGAGCTTGCTTATGGCTGGCCTCGTAATATTAACGCTGTTCGCGGGTATTGCCGCAGCAGTATTATCCTGGCCTTATGGCGTCGTGTTCGCGCTTGTCGCGGCACAGCTGACAGGCAGCGCCGTAGCTCTCATACTTGGTTTGCTAAGAGCCCACCGTCGAAGTCTTTCACCACCTCGCCTCCCAGCCCCCCGAGGGCGAAAGGCAGACAGGCGCGTCGGTCTTGAATGGCGACCTGACACGGACCAGTAGGCCGCGGGCGCCACCCTCATGGAGTAGTGCATCTTCCGCCGCATCGGCCAGCTGATGTAGCGCGGAAAGGGGCCTAGGGCTGGCGACGTCCCGCGCCTGCACCCCGTGCCCCGCCTATGCCCTGCCGCTGTTCGGAGCGACGCAAGGCATTCCTGGGGGCAGCCAAGAGCCTCGGGGCAGGTGATGCCCGATCCGCGATGCCCGCCGCTCGCTTCATCGCAGCCAGCGCGGTCGAGGATATGGCGGCCCTCATGAAGGGCCTGCGGTCAGGGGCACCCACACGCCCACGCACGGCACCCACACGGCGCCCAGGGACACGGCAGGGGTGAGCAGCCGCGAAGCTGAACGCCGAGGTGAGGGCCCAGGCCTCCGCAGGGGAGCCGGCGGCCACCGGTGGCCAGCCTGCCGACATCTGGGCCGACGTTGCGGCCTCCGTAAACGCTGAGGGCCGCGCCACGAACGCTGGCTTCGTTTCCCCTGGCCAACACCATGGCGCCCGCAACACGCGCCCGAGGATCTCGTGATGTTGAAGGGTCTGAAGGCGCTGCTCGGCTTGGCCGGACGCGAAGACGCGACATCGGATGAGCTCGCACCATCATTGCCAGAGGCAGAGGCGGAACTCGCGGCGGCCCTGGCGGCCCAGGCCGACGCCGAGGCCGCATACCGGGCGGCCCTGATCAAGGGGAATGAGGCCGAGGAGGACCAGGCGGATGCCGAGCGCCAGGCAATCGATAAGAGGATCGTTCGTGCCAAGATCCTCATCGAGACACTGCGCGAGTGCCTTGCTGAGGCCCAAGAGCGGGAGCTAGAGGCCGAACGGGTCGAACGCTACGAGGCCGCGCGCCGCCAAGGCGACGAAGCGGGAGATGCACTCCGCGTGCTCTACCCGCAGTTTGCGGGCGGCATAGTTGAGCTGCTCCGGGCCGTCGCCGAGGCCGAGATTGCGGTGAAGGCAGCCAACGGCGACCTTCCGCGCGGAGCCGCCCCCTTGGCGGGTGTCGAAAATCGCGTCCGCAACTTTCCAGGCTTCCCGGACGAGGTGCTCTCGGAAACGCACGTTGAGCGCTGGGTTCGCATCGGTCAAATCCTCCCCGGAAATTTCGACCAGGGCGAGGTGCGACCCACCGAAGGTAACCGTGGCACCCTGCGAGTTCGCGGCTTGCCGGCCAACGAGGGGTATGGCGTCGAGTTGCGCCAATTCATCCAACGCGAGCTGTTCCCAGCCACCTTCTCCGGCGGGACCGACAGCCTTGCTCTCGGCGTTTCGCTGCCCGGCTTCATGGAGGGCGAGCCGAAGCTTTTCGAGCCGATCGAGCGCCCGTACCAGGGCGGCCTCCATCCCGCGCATGTGTTGGAAAAGATCGCCGGGCTTCGCGCCGTAGCGCCCCGCGGCGACCCGGCAAACCCGCCCCAGCCGACCCCTATCATCCAGGACGGCGACCAGACCGGCGTCGCCCCAGCGGCGGCGCCTTTGAAGCGAAATACGTACGGCTCCTTTGGAGGGCAGTCGCGCGATGTCCCGTTCGGCTCGCGCGAGAGCTTCCTCATCCGCCTGAGTGGGGCGCCCGCGTGAGCGGCCCCCGGGTCGGGGCGCCGCCGCGGACCCGCAGGACCACCGACACGCTGGAGGAGTTCACCGTGTGGATCGCGCCGCCCGATCCGAATGCGCCGCCACCGGTCCGGGTGCCGGGGTCGAGGACGATTGCTCGGCTCCGCGCGAAGGCAGAGGCGGCCGAAAGGGCCGCCGCTGCTGCCCAGGCGCTCATCCGGCGGGTACAGCCGGGCCTGCGCCCACCGCCGGGCCGGTTGTTCTGTGTGGACGTGGCCGGCCTGGTCCTACGCGGCCCCCACGGCGGGATCGGTACCAGCGAGAGGATGGCGTGCACCCTGATGCCCCTCGCCCAAGGCGGCCGACAGCCGGTCGAAACGCTCGTAGCCGCCGGCGGCTTGGCGGATGAGACCGCCCTTCGGGAGGCCCTAGCCGCGTTGGCACCGAAGTTGGGGGTCATCGGTTTGCGGGTCTGTCGGCGCAAGGCCGGGATCAGGATGGCGAAGGTCCGGGAAGCCTGACACTCGCACCACGGCGCCAACGGCCAGCATGATGGGGCATGGCTGCTTGGGGTGGTTTGCGGTCGGTCCGCTGTTGGTTGCGAATGGTGCGAAGCGGACGATGCGGATGCCCGGCTGAAGACCAACCGTACCCAAGGCTTACCTCTCTCTCGGTCTTGCCGCCACTTGCCGATATTGCTCCAAGACTGAATTGCTCGACCGGCAGCCAACTGCGGTTTCCGGCGCCGGGAGCGTACACAGCACACTAAAGTAACCAGCTGGTCGGTACCATCAGCGACTAATGACGAAGGAACTCTAATGCTGCGGCGTGGCGCAAGTCCGATCTTCGGCCGTCGCACGGCTTCGGCGCCCCGTCCAACGCAGTCATCCGCGCACGGTAAGCTAACCATAAAGCGATCGCATCAGGTCAGCCTCCTGCTGTTGGGCTCTACGGCGCTCGCCGGTTGGCAGTACAGCCGACCCGCTTCGCCCCGCCTCGAACCGCAGCAAGTTTTAGAAAGCCCGGCCCAACCGGGGTGCGACCGTGGCGGGGTTTCCACCATACCTGGATGCAGCGACGGGCGAGCATCAACACAGGATCCCATGGGGAGGAGTACTGGAACTTCGTCGTCCGGCAGCCATGGTGGCTTCTTCGGGTTCTTCAGTGGCGGCGCATCGCCTGGCACGTCCGAAGCACGCGCTGCCAAAGGCACTACGACGTTCGGCGGCTTCGGTGAATCGGGTCGTGCAGTGGCCGCCCATGGGGCGGGTGGGTGATGCGCCGCCATAGTCTCAACCCACGCGGAAATTGGCGCGCAGTGGCCACGGAGATCGGCTACAATTTCCATACTGGCGAGGACGGTTACACCGTCTGGTCTGAGGACGCTGCCTATGGCTTCACCCTCGCGCAAATCGAGGAGGACCTAGAGGCGCCAACCGCAGAGCTGCATGATCTTTGCCTCGACCTTGCCGCCGAGATCGCGGAGAGCTCGGCGTTGATGACGCGCCTCGGCATCCCGGACTGGGCGCATTCGCTAGTCACCCGCAGCCACCGTGCTCGCGATCCGCACCTCTACGGGCGCTTCGATCTAGCCTACGACGGCACCGGGCCAGCGAAGCTCTTGGAGTACAATGCTGACACCCCTACCGCTTTATTCGAGACGGCAGTGTTCCAGTGGCGCTGGCTAGAGGACCTACGCACCAGTGGCTCGTTACCTACGGGTGCAGACCAATTCAACTCGGTACACGAACGCCTAATCACGCGCTTCGGCGAGATCCAAGCACGGATCGGCGAGCCGCTGCACCTGACCTGTATGACAGAGTTCCCAGAAGATAGCGGGACCGTTGGCTACCTCGCAGACTGCGCCGCCCAGGCTGGGCTGCACGTGCGCCTCATCGACATCACCGATATTGGCTTGCGTAGAGCGAGTGGCCACTCATCCTTCGTTGATCGCGCCGGTGATCCGGTGCGTCTGCTATTCAAACTCTACCCGTGGGAGTGGCTGCTGCGCGACAGTTTCGGACAGGCGATCGCCGGCAACGCCACTACATTCATCGAGCCGGCCTGGAAGATGGTTCTGAGCAACAAGGGCATCCTCCCCCTACTGTGGGAGCGCCATCCGGACCACCCGAACCTGTTGCCGGCCTACTTCGAAGACGATCCTCGGAAGTTCGCTCTCGGCAGAAGCTTCGCTCGCAAGCCGCTCCTGGGACGCGAAGGTGCCAACGTCACCATCGTCACCGATGGTCAGGTCGCCGCGACTGAAGATGGACCTTACGCCGATAGTGGCTACGTCCGCCAAGCGCTTGCGCCCGTGCCTGTATTCGACGGACGCTGTGCGGTGATCGGTTCCTGGGTCATCGGCGATGAGCCAGCCGGGATGATTATCCGCGAGAGCGCTAGCGCTATCTCGAACGATGCATCACAGCTTGTGCCGCACTTCATCGTACCATGATCGACCGTGCTAAAGGCCAAAGGCGTTTCACTATGAATGCCCGCTGAGGGTGGATTGCGGTAGTTCCGCTTTCGAGTCCAGAACCTGAAAAAGCGGCTGCTCTGCAGTTGGCCAATCGTGCGACTGACATTGGCAACGGCGGCGTCGAGGCTGCGCCCAGGAGCTTCGTAGGAGCTGGGATATCGCCTTTTGGAGATACAGCCGGCCGGTCATGCGTGAGGGGCGAAGTGCAGATCGACCGGCCGACCGTACCATCCTGAAGGGGCGGCACGATGCCGGATAAGCCCATCCAGGCTCGAAACCTACCGTGAGTGCGTGACCACGCCCCCGGAAGGCAACTTCTTGGCCGAAGGGGTGCCCGCTCGCGCACCGCTCGACATCCAGTCCGGGTCGGAGACCGGGCCGCCCTGGCCATCGGTCGACCCCTGGAGTTGGCCGGGGACGAGGTCTACCACACGCTTCCACGATTGCGAGGCGCAGAACACCAGCATGCAGCCCTTCACCGTCAGGGCCGATGGCTGATCGCTCCAGACGGTGACGTCGTAGGACTTGCCGTTTTCGGCGTTGTAGATCTTGCCTTCGAAGCGCCCCTCGGCGTCCGGCTTCAAGCCGAGCAGCATCTGGTGGCCCATCTGGGGGCGGCTCTGCCAAGCCGTGTTCGGGCTGTACTGGTCGACCTTCGGCCTCCCGTCCTTGTCGGACGGCTCCTTCATCCAGACGATGAAGCCGCACAGGCGGGACGCGTCGGACCCGCACCGCTCGGTCCGGACGCGGGCGCGCCCGTCCTCCGTGAGCCAAGTGCCGTACGGTTCGGCGGCACGGGCAGCCTCGGGCCGGCCACAGGTGGCACCAGCGACGACGGCCACCAAGGCGAACGTGCCCAGGCGGTAGATGGGAGCGGTCATTGGATTTCTCCGGGATGGGGATGGGAAACCGGGCTTACGAGGCGGTCGCCGCGCGTCCCGTCGCCTCGTCCCGCGAACCGATGAAGCGACCGAGGAGACGGCCAAGGAGGCTGCCCAGGCTGTCCATCAGCAGGAAGACGGCCGGGACGAAGACCAGGGAGAGCAGGGTCGACACGATGAGGCCGGCGATGACCGCCACCGCCATCGGCGCCCGGAACTCGCCGCCGACCCCCAACGCCATGGCTGAGGGCACCATGCCGGCGGCCATCGCTAGGGTAGTCATCACGATGGGGCGCGCCCGCTTGCGGCCGGCATCGACGATGGCGGTGACCCGGTCGACGCCGCGCCCCATCTCCTCGACCGCGAAGTCGACCAGCATGATCGCGTTCTTCGTGACCAGACCCATCAGCATCAGGATGCCGATGACGACCGGCATCGAGATCGGCATCTGGCAAATCAGCAGGCCGAGGATGGCGCCGCCGATGGAGAGCGGCAGTGAGAACAGGATGGTCAGCGGCTGCAGGAATGAGCCGAACAGCAGGACGAGGACGGCGTAGACCATCATGATCCCGGCGCCCATCGCCATCAGGAAACCCGAGAACACCTCGCCCATGATCTCGGCGTCGCCGGTCTGCTTGATGGTCACGCCCGGCGGCAGGTTCTTCGCTGTAGGCGTCTGCAGGGCCTCGGCGATGAGGGAGCCCAGCGCCTCCGAGCCCTGCATGTTGGCCTCGACGGCGACGCGCACTGCCCGGTCGTAGCGGTCGATGGCCCCCGGGCCTTGGTCGAGCTCGATGTCGGCCACGACCGCCAACGGCACGGCGGCCCCGTTCTTGGCCGGTACCTTCAGGTTCTCCAGCCGCGAGACCGCGCCGCGAGCGCTCTCGGGCAGTTGCACCCGGATCGGCACCTGGCGGTCCGCGGCGTTGAACTTGGCGAGGTTCAAGCCGATGTCGCCGATGGTCCCGACCCGCACGGTCTCGGCGATGGCGTCGGTCGAGACGCCGAGGTCGGCCGCAACGCCGGGCTTCGGCCGGATGCGGACCTCCGTCCGGTTTAGCGGCGCCGTCGACATCACCGCCACGAGGTGTGGGACGGCGGCCATGTCCCGCTGCAGGCGGGCGGCGACGTCCGTAACGACGTCGGCGTCGGGCCCGCTTACCACCAGGGCGAGGTCGCGCTGCCCGCTGTCACGCAGCGTCCAGGACCGGATATCCGGCTCCTCGGCGAGCAGGGCCGCGATCTCGGCCTCCACCGTCCACTGCCGCTTGGCTCGCGCGTTCTTCGGCGTCAGGTTGACGGTCAGGGTCGCGAGCCGGGTCTCCTTCTTGCCCCCGACCTGCCGGCCGCCGTCGACGAACACCGAGGTCACCTCGGGCAGCGCCCGGATGCGGGAGACCACCCGGTCGGACACCGCCACCGTGTCGGCGAGCTTCGCGCCCGGCGCCAGCTCGACCATGAACAGGGTGCGGGCGTTGTCCTGCTTCGGGATGAAGCCCGAGGGCAGCAGACCGGTAGACACGATGGAGGCCGCAAACAGCGCGAGGCCTGCGAACAGCGTGACGACCCGGTGGCGCACCGACCAGCCGACGAGGCGCGTGTAGGCCCGCATGATCGGTCCCTCGCGCTCGTCGTGGTGACCGTGGTCGCGCAGGAAGTAGGCGGCGAGCATCGGCGT
The DNA here is from genome assembly GCA_022702015.1 of Beijerinckiaceae bacterium. Classification (GTDB taxonomy): domain Bacteria; phylum Pseudomonadota; class Alphaproteobacteria; order Rhizobiales; family Beijerinckiaceae; genus Methylobacterium. The sequence continues at coordinate 41,400 of JAKONI010000118.1, forward strand.
GATCAGGCGCGCCACGAGCAGCGACATGAACACCGAAACCGCGATGGTCAGGCCGAACTGGATGAAGTAGCGCCCGGCGATGCCCGGCATGAACGACACCGGGGCGAACACTGCGATCAGGGTCGCGGTGATGGCGATGACCGCGAGCCCGATCTCGTCGGCGCCCTCGATGGCCGCCCGGTAGGGCGGCTTGCCCAGCCGCATGTGCCGGACCACGTTCTCGATCTCGACGATGGCGTCGTCGACAAGGATGCCGGTCACCAGGGTGATGGCGAGCAGGCTGATGCCGTTGAGCGTGAAGCCCAAGGCGTCCATCGCCCAGAAGGTCGGGAAGACGGAGAGCGGCAGCGCTACTGCGGCGATGAGCGTGGCGCGCCAGTCGCGCAGGAACAGCAGCACCACGATGACCGCGAGGAGCGCGCCCTCGATCAGGGTGTGCATCGCGGAATCGTAGGAGCCAATGGTCGAGGAGACCGAGGAATCGATCATCTCGAATTGCAAGTCGGGGTAGGTCGCCTCGAACTCGGCGATCTTCCTCTGCACCCCGGCCGCGACCTCGGCGTCGCTCGCGCCTGAACCACGCGAGACCGCGAAGGCAACGACCGGCTCGCCGTTGAAGCGGGCGAAGGTTCGCGCCTCCTCGATGCCGTCCTCCACCCTGGCGAGGTCGTCGAGCCGGACCTTGCGGCCGCCGGGCAGCACGATGGAGGTGGCCTTGAGGTCGCGCAGGGTGCGGGAGGCGGCCAGCGTGCGGATCGACTGCTCGCGCCCACCCACCTCGCCGCGCCCGCCCGCCATGTCGGCGGAGGTGAGCCGCAACTGCCGGTTCACGTCGGCGGCGGTGATGCCCAGCGACAGCAGCCGGTCTGGCTGGAGCACGACCCGGACCTCGCGGGCGACGCCGCCGACCCGCTCGACACCACCCACCCCCTTCACGCCCTGGAGCGTGCGGGCGATCTTGTCCTCGACCAGCCAGGAAAGGTCTGCAGGCGTCATCGCGGGCGCCTTCACGCCGTAGACGAGGATCGGCAGGCCGGCGACCTCGACGCGATTGATCACCGGCTCGTCGATGGTCCGGGGCAGGTTGATGCGGATCTTCGAGATTGCGTCCTTCACGTCGTTGACGGCGCGGTCGGTGTTCACCTCCAGCCGGAACTCGACGGTGGTCACCGAGGAGCCCTCGGTGATGGCCGAGGTGATGTGCTTGACGCCGCGCACGCCGGCGATCGAGTCCTCGACCCACTTGGTGACCTGGGTCTGCAACTCGGACGGCGCCGCGCCGGACTGGGTGATGGCCACCGAGACGATGGGCACATCGACGTTGGGCATCTTCGTCACCGCGAGCCCGCGGAAACTGACGAGGCCGAGCACGACCAGGACGAGGAACAGGACGAGGGGCGCGATGGGTTTGCGGATCGCCCAGGCGGAGACGTTGAGACGCATCGGGCGGCCCTGGCTTTCGTGACTGTGGAACGGGGGCAGGGACGCGGCGGCCTACGGCACGCCGGCTTCCGCCGTGTCCCGGGGCGCCGGCACTGCGGCGACCGCGGGCGTGCCGGTCTGGCCTTCGAGAACGGGGCGGACCCGGTCGCCGTCACGCAGGAACGAACCGGCCCGGGCCACGACCCGCTCGCCCTCGTTCAGGCCAGCGCGGACCTCGACCGTGTCCTCGTCGGCGATGCCGGTGCGGATGGTACGGTCCTCGATCCGGTCGCCGGTCACGACGAGCACGCTGCGGCGCCCGCCGCCGTACAACACGGAGGCCTGGGGGACGCTCACGCCGCGGCTGCGGGCGAGCTCGACCTCGCCGCGGGCGAAGGTCCCGATGCGTAGGCGCGGATCGGGGTCGAGGCGCACCCGAACCTTGCCGAGGCGCGTGGCCCTGTCGACCTCGGGATAGACCGCGCGGACGCGGCCGGCGACGTGGCCGCCCTCGCCCAGGTCGATCCAGGCCGGGGCGCCCTCACGCAGCAGCGGCAGCTTGGTCTCGACGACCTCGCCTTCCAGCTCGATCTCCCCGCGGGCGATCAGGCGGAACAGCGGCTCGGAGGCGGTCGAGGTGGCGAGGCCGACCCGGGCGGTACGGCGGCTGACGATGCCGTCCTCGGGAGCGCGGATCTCGGTGCGGGCGAGACGCAGGGATAGCTCGTCGCGCACGGCGTGGGCCTGGGCGAGGTCGGCCTTGGCCATGGCCAGCCCGTTGCGAGCGAAGGCCAGTCGGCCCTCGGCCTGACGCAGGGTGGAGGTCCGGGTCTCCATCACCACGGCGGTGGTGTTGCCCGTGGCGATGAGCGTCTTCGCCCGCTCCAGGCTGAGCCGCGCCTCGGTCTCGGCGGCCTCCGCCTGCTCGATGTTGCTCTGGGACTGGGGTACAGCGGCCTCAGCCTTGGCCACCACCGCGTCCTGCTGCGCGATCTGGCGGTCGATCAGGTCGCGGGCGAGGCGCGCCAACACCTGGCCCTTGGCGACCCGCGCGCCCTCCTCGACCAGCACCTCGGTGACCCGGTAACCGTCGATCTCGGGCGTTACCAGCACCTCGTCGCGCGACACCAGTGTGCCTGTCACCGCCACCGTCTCGACGGTCTCGCGGCGCGTCGCCTCAACCACGCTGACGGCGGGCGCTAGGAGCGGCTTGGCCATGACGGGGGCCTCGTCGCGGGCGGAGGCGACCGACAGGCCGAGCGCCAGCAGCGTGGGAGCGGCGAGGACGGCGGCGCGGGTCATCATTTGGTCTCCGGGGCGGAGGCGGCCGCTCGCGGGAGCGAACCGTTCAGACCGGCTTCGATGAGGGCTTGGAGGTGGGCGACGGCGGGGGCCGGGTCGTAGCCCGGTAGGATGGCGCGGCCGACGACGATGCCCTTCATCAGCGGGTTGACCGCCTCGAACATGGACGTGGGTTCGCAAGCGGGCGAGGTGGCGAGCGTCGTGAACATCCCGCACAGCCATTCCCGGGCTTCGGCCTCGCTGCGGTCGACCAGGGCGGCGATGGCGGGATTCCGCGTGGTCTCCGCCCATAGATCGAGGCGCAGCACCGCGGCCTCGCGAGTGATGCCGGTGAAGAACCGTTCGAGGATGCCGTTCAGGGAGGCGCGCCGATCGCCCGACCGCTCCATCTCGGCCACGAGGGCGGCTCCACGAACGCGGTCGCGCTCTGCCATCGCCAGGACGATGTCCTCCTTCGAGGCGAAGTAGCGGTAGAAGTTGCCTTGGCTCATGGCGGCCTCGCGGGCGAGGTCCGACATCGTCGTGCGATGGAAGCCGTTACGGACGAAGCAGGCCTCGGCCGCGTCGAGGATACGCTCGCGCCGCGCGGCCTGGGCGCTGCTGACCTCGACGACGGTTGCAGTCCCAGCGCTCACGACGCGAAGCCCGGTCCGTGCGGGACGACCCTGGACTGGTCCTTGGCTGGGACGACGTCGGCGCATGCGTGGGGCGCTTGGTCAAGACCGGCGCAGGCCCGGGCCTGCCAGCCACTTGGGCCGGTGCCGGTCCAGGACAGCAGGCATGTCCACCCCAGCACCACCATAGCGCCGAGGATCACGTTCGCCGGACGCACCAGGGTGCGCAACACGGCCGTGGCGGCGGGGGCTTCGACGTGGGCAACGGATGCGTAGGCCATGCTCGACACCATCATTCCTACAACCTCTATAATGAACACTCATTCTCATGTCAATGAACGTTCATTCTCATCTGCGATGCGACGCCATAGGCGAGCATGGAAGGCCATGGGGAGGTTTCTCCAAGGGGTTGCCGATGTCAGCTTTCGAGAAACCTGCCGATGGCAGATGAATGCCCGGCATGGGTCGCAAGCGGAACGTCCGCTCAATGTTGAAGGGGCGTGAGTCGACGATTGCGGCGTCCAGATCCCCCGCACTGCGCCGACCCTCACGCGACTGCCCGGCCGAGGCACGACCTCAACCCGAACTGGAACCGCACTGCCAGGGTTCTGGGGAGCGCGCTTCGGCATGGGTTCACCTCCCCTTGCTTCGCGGGGGCACCTTCGTTGCGCGTTCGACTTCATCTACGGCAGAGCGCGGGATCCTAAGCAGCTTACCGCCGAGCTGGAAGTGCCCGAGTTCGCCACGGTTGACCATGTTTCGGACGTGCTGCTCCGAGCACCCCCATTCGTCCGCAACCTCCTTTGGCACGAGCACGTCCGGACGCATCGGTCGGCTGCGGCCATCCTTGTCGACAGAGCGCGGCATCGTTGGCGTCCTCCGCTCGCTACAGGCTACCTCTCGATAGCTCTTCCTGACCAGAGCGTGGCCCCGGCGCATGGCCTTCCACAGCGCAGCGACGGGGCCTCGCGCCTGCCGTTCGCCACCGTGCTCATGCTGGAGATCCGCGTCTTGCCGGACGTCCTCCGATCCGTTCGCCGGCGAACGGTTTCCCCGATTTAGAAACCTGAGTAGGCGTGCTGGTCGAGGATTTGACCCCACCCCCCTGAAGGAGGTGGCGGTTCACCACCCCCTTTGCGCCGATGGGGTAACGGTTCGTTATGCCATCTCGGCCGAGGGGGTTGCGATCCGCTACCCCCTTCCGGTCTAGGGGATACCGTGGTGGTTCCCCCTTTCGCCCAAGGGGGTCACGAACCGTTACCCCCTTCCGGGCCAGCTGCAGCCAGGCCGTCCACTCCGGCGAGACGATGCGGACCACGTTCGTGTCGTTGCGAAACCCGGTGATCCGGCGCTCCTCAACGGTGATGAGCCCGAGCTTCTTCGCCTCGCGGATCGCGGTCTTGACCGTCGAGCGAGACACCCCCGCGACCGAAGCGATATGCTCAATCGCCATCCGGCAGTCCCCGCGCCGGGCGGTCTCGGCGGCCACGAGGCTGAGCGCGGCTTGCTCGCCGGCGGTGAACCTTGCCGCGATGGCCGGAGGAAGCCGCCCTGAGGCGGCCCAGCGGCGGCGGCGCTCAACGCTGGCATCGGTGCGCGGCCGGGAGCCGACGCCTGTCCTGGGACTTACCTGGCGATCTGACAGGATATCGCTGATTACAACAGTGGTCGTTCCTGTTGAGTTCGACGCCTGTCCAAGCCACGGCCGACGGGATGACACAGTAACGGTCGTCCGTGCCTCAATGAGAACAGACAGCGCCTCGGCCTCGGCCTCGCTGACATGCCCCTCACCAAAGGCGCGCCACAGCGCAGCCGTCACCGCAGGCAGCGCGGCGCGCGGCGCATCCTCCGCCTGTCGGCGGATCGCATCGGCATAGTCCATCGTTCACGGTCCCTTACGGGCCGCGCCTAGGGTCCGGGCAAGCCTTCCCTGTTGCCGAAACTGACGTTTCGACTTGACTCCCGAGGGGAGGTCATGGCTTGTGAGGAGTAGCAACACGGCCTCACAAGGCCCCAGGTTTTCAGCAGGCTCCCGTTTGGCGACGGGGGCCTGTTGGCTTTTCAGGGTCTATCTCGCGGCGACGATCTCCTGATGGCGGCCAACGACTCGCCGGGCCGACATGGCCGTGACCGCCCATGTCGGCCGGGCGGGTCAGTGAAGTCAACTTCGCTAGGTCCGCCTACGGATGGATTGATCGAACGGATCGATCAGCCAGTGCGGGATGTGATAGCGGCTTCAGTGACAGCGCGATGCCAAATGCCGCTGTGATCACCGGAGGGACCATGCGCATCCGCCATCTAGTCGTGGGATTTGCCATCGGTATTGCGGCGCCGGCCATGGCGCTGGCTCAAGGTACTACCAAGCCGGCGAACACCGCGCCCGACCCCGCATTGGTGAAGATCGCTCGCGACACTGTGGCTCAAATGCAGGGGGATCGCACCGCGACGCTCAATGCGATGGCTGCGCCGATGGTCGGCATGATGCAGCAGATCGGCATCAAGGAGCCCGATAAGGCACAGGTGTTGGTCAATGAGGTCGTGTTACCGACCCTCTCCGCACACTACGACGAGTTGCTCGATATCCAGGCCCGTGGCTTCGCGACGATCCTCGGAAAGGACGATCTCCAGGCGATAGGAGCATTCTATGCCACGCCTGCGGGCAAGCGTTTGGCCACGGCGCAACCACAACTCGCTCAGGTTCAAATGACCGGCTTGCAGCAGTGGATGCAGACGGTGGCACCTGAGCTGCAGGGAAAAATCGTCAAGGCTGCGCAGGATCATGGATGGGCTCCTGCGGGACAGACGAAGCCACGCTGAACGGTCAGGGCTGAGACTCGCCTAATTGTCCAGGCATGGCAGTCTCGCTCGACCGGTTGCCACATGCGTAACAGAACCGGTCGAAGGTGCTCTTACGATGCTGGCAAGCCAGGCACTGTTCGAACACGCCGATCCCGCAATGTGGGCAGAAGTTGGTGTCTGGGTTCGTAAGGTCAATCGGCCGCTCGCAGCCCGGGCAGACCTTCTTGGCGAGGCGCAGCAGCGCCTGATCAGTCGCGATCTCGGTTCGCCGCTCCTCGTCGGGCCGTGCCTCTGCTGCGCGCTGCCGCTCCTGATAGTTCTGTAGGGCGTTGATCGCCGCCCGGCCTGCCACGAGCGTGACCACCACCCCCACGCCATACTGAACGTAGCCGCCATAGCTCGGCAGGTACGGTACCAGCTCGACGAAGAATGCGAAGGCTGCCGCCAGCGCAAAGCCCCAGGGCCCAATCGTGCCGCTCGTGCATGGCGGGGACGCCGCACGAGAGCTGCCGGTGATACCAAGCAGCGAGGCGCAGGCAGCGAGCGTGGTCCTCGCGGGCGTCGT
>JAKONI010000230.1 GCA_022702015.1 Beijerinckiaceae bacterium
GCCGCGCCGATATCGAGAAGGTGCTCCGGGAATACGATGTCCCGCTCCTCGATGAGGACGACGACAAGATCATGGAGAAGGGGGAGCGCTAGGGCGTTCCTTCCGAGGTGGATGCCGGTTCAGTGCAAGAGTACCCGGCAGAAGCAGTGAGTCAGCGCGTTTTCTGTGATCCCGGGATCACAGAAAACGCTCCAGTGCTTCCCCGCGGGACCCCGTCACCGCAACGGCACTCTCGCCCCCGTTTCGAGCGGTGACGGGTCGCTTGTCGGTGAGGCTGCCGCCTCGATCCGACGCCCCCTGGCGCCTTTCGTGTCTGTCCTTAACGGCCGCTCCAGCGGGGTGGGCGCTTGCCGAGGAAGGCTTCCATGCCTTCGCGAAAATCGTCGCTCATGTAGCATTGCAGGATGAGGTCGTCTCCGGGCCGGGGGCCGTCATCCGAGGTGTCCTCCTCGGCGAGCCTGCGAAGTCCCTCCTTGGTCGCCTGCATCGTCAGCGGGGCGTGCCCCGTCAACAGGGTGGCGAGGGCGTCGGCGCGGGCTGTCAGCGCGGCCCGGTCCTCCAGCACTTCACCCACGAGGCCGATGGCCAGGGCTTCCTCCGCGCCGACGAGCCGGGCGGTGAAGATCATGTCCTTCACCCGCGCCGGGCCGACGAGGTTCGAGAGGCGTTTGAGGTTGCCGAGGCTGAGGCAGTTGCCGAGGGTCCGGGCGATGGGGAAGCCGAAGCGCGCATCGCGGGTGGCGAGGCGCAGATCGCACGCCGCCGCGATGGCCGCGCCGCCGCCGGTGCAGGCCCCGGCGATGGCGGCGATGGTGGGCACCCGCAGCCGTTCCAGGCTGCCGAGCACCTGATCCATGAAGCGCTCGTAGCCGAGTGCGTCCTCCGCAGTGGAGAAGGTGCGGAACTGGCTGATATCCGTTCCGGCGGCGAAGGCCTTGTCGCCCGCCCCGGTGATGACCAGCACCTTGACCGCCGGGTCCGCGCTGATCGCCTCGCAGCAGGTGATGAGGCCGCGATACATCGCGAAGGTGAGGGCGTTGCGCGCCTGGGGTCGATTGAGGACGACGCGGGCGATTCCCGCCTCGTCGGTGGAGTAGACGAGTTCGTCGTCCGGCGCGCCGGTGGGGGATGGGACGGTCATGGCGACTCCGCTCGGTGGGAGCATCGGGGCAACTTCCGCCACCATACCCGATCATGGCGGAGCGGGGAGGGCGGGGTTTTTCAGGCGAGGGTCTCCCGCACGATCCCGCGAGCGAGGAGATCGTCGATGGCGGCCTCGTCGTAGCCGGCATCGGCGAGGATCGCCCGGGAATGCTCTCCGAGCAGTGGCGCCGCCCCGTGGACGCGACCGGGCGTCCGCGAGAATTTCACCGGCAGCCCGAGGGTCGTCATGCGGCCGACCCGGGTATGCTCGACCTCCACCACCATGTCCCGGGCGATGGCCTGCGGATCCCGATGCATTGCGTTGACGTCGAGCACCGGACCCGCCGGGACGCCCCCGGCCTCCAGCCGGGCCAGCCATTCGGCCGAGCTGTGCCGGCGGAAGGCCGGGGCGAGGGTTTCCGCCAGGTCGATACGGTTGGCCATCCGGTCGAGGTTGTGGGCGAAGCGGGCGTCCTCGGCCAGATCCTCCATGCCGATCGCCGTGAGCAATCGGGTCCAGTTCTTCTGGTTGGCCGCGCCGATGGTGATCCAGCCGTCGGCCGTCTCGAAGGCCTCATAGGGGGCGTTCAGGGGATGGGCCGACCCCATCGGCCCCGGGGCGATGCCCGTGGCCATGGCGATCGCCGACTGCCAGTAGGTATGGGTGATGCCCGCCTCGAACAGCGAGGTGTCCACCACCTGCCCCTGCCCGGTCCTCAGGCGGTTCGTGTAGGCGGCGAGCACGCCCATTGCCGCGAGGATGCCGGCGGTGATGTCGGTGACGGGCGGGCCGCACTTCATCGGCGGCCGGCCGGGGCCTTCCCCCGTGACGGACATGAGGCCGCTCATGCCCTGGGCCACGAGATCGAACCCCGCCCGGTCCGCATAGGGGCCGGTGCGGCCGAAGCCCGAGAGCGAGCAGTAGACCAGAGCGGGAAAATCCTCGCGCAAGGTCTCGTAGCCGATCCCCAGGCGTTCCATCGTTCCGGCCCGGTAGTTCTCGATCAGCACGTCCGCCGAGCCGAGGAGCCGCCGCAGCACGGCGATACCCTCGGGGGCCTTCAAGTCGAGGCTGAGGCCGCGTTTGCCCCGGTTCATCATCATGTAGGCGGCGCTCTCGCCGTCCAGCGCCGGGGGAACGGTCCGCCGCGTGTCGTCGCCCTCGAGCTTCTCGACCTTGATGACCTCGGCGCCCATGTCGGCGAGCATCAGGCCACAGACCGGGCCGGCCATGATGTGGGCAAGCTCGATCACCCGCATCCCCACCAGCGGGCCCCGCCGTCCGGTCTGCGCAGCCGTCATGGCCTATTCTCCCGCCGGAACGCCGGCGATGCGCCCGGTCGCCGGCGCCGGCTCTTCGAGGAACTCCCGCTCGGGATGCATCGTGAAGGCGAGCGCCGCCCCGAGGAGGCACAGGCCGATGGACCCGATGAACGGCAGCGTCCAACTCCCGGTCTTGTCCACGATGAAGCCGAAGACGATCGGCGAGACGATGGCCGCCAGGGCCGATCCCGTATTCATGAGCCCGCTCGCGGTGCCGGCGTATTTCGGCGCGATATCCATCGGAACCGACCAGATAGGGCCGATGACCAGTTCGGCGAAGAAGAAGCCCGACGACAGAAGCAGGGCGACCAGCGTCAGATCGCGGGTGAAGAACACACCGGTGAGGCTTGCTGCGGCGCCGAGGAAGCCCGTCACGATCACCGAGAGGCGGGCGAGCTTCACGTTGCCCGTGGCATGGCCGATCCGATCGCTCAGGATCCCGCCCACGGTGTCGCCGACGACGCCCGCGAAGAACACGCCGGAGGCGAACAAGGCGGAGTTCTTCAAATCGAGCCCGTAGCTTTCCTTGAAGAACGTCGGCAACCAGCCGAGGAACAGCCACAGGGTCCACCCGTAGCAGAAGTAGGTGATGGAGACCGGCAGCATCCGCCGGGTGAGGGCGCCCCACGGCACCGACTGCTTGGCACCGACCTTGCGCGGCGCGGGCAACGTCTCAAGCTCGGCCTTGGTGATTCGGGCATGGTCGGAGGGATCGTCCCGGAAGTAGGCGAACCACACCACCACCCACACGAAGCTCACGGCGCCGAGGGCGAAGAAGCTCACCCGCCAGCCGAAATGGTAGATCAGGAAGGCGACGATCGGCGGGGCGACGGCATTCCCGAGGCGGGCGAAGGCGTGGGTGATGCCCTGGGCGAAGCCACGCTTGCCCGGCGCCGTCCAGTTCTGCATCGCCCGGGTGGCGGTGGGGAAGGTCGCCCCCTCGCCGAAGCCCAGCAGGACGCGGGCGAGGAACAGACTGAGCAGCCCACCCACGAGGCCGGTCAGCACCGTCGCCAGCGCCCAGATGAGGCCGCAGATCATCAGGGTCCGGCGGGCGCCGAAGCGGTCGCCCACGGAACCGCCGATCACCTGAAAGATGGCGTAGGGATAGGCAAAGGCCGAGAGCATCAAACCGAACTCGGTCTTCGACATGCCGAGGTCGTGCATCATCACCGTGCCGGCCGTCGCCAGGTTCACCCTGTCGAGGTAGGTGATGAAATACATCAGGCAGAGCAGGCCGAGCACGCCATTCGTGGCGCTCACGCGCTTCAACATCGCCATTCCTCCCGGCCGATACTCGCGGGCTTGTGCCCGTCGCGTTCGTCAGACGCCACGCCCCGATCCGAGGGCGACTTGTCTAATACGTTATTCAATCCGCATCCCGCGCCATTGGCAACCAGTAGCCGTCGACTTCTTTTTAAATGCAATGCGAGATCGTTTTGCATCGCCGCATGGCGGCACGAGCTTTTCGCTTTACCCACACAACGGGCTGCGCAAACGAAAAACGGGGGCCTCGCGGCCCCCGTCTGTCCTCCTCGATCGCGGTTTCAGGCGGTAGCCGGGCTCAGCTTGCCGGCCTCGGCCGTCGCAGGGGCGGTGAGCGCCTTGCCGCGCGGTCCGACCCAGGTGCCGATCCAGTTCCGCTGCCACAGGAACAGGCACCCGAGCACCACGGCGGCGAAAGCCGCGTAGATGATGAAGCCGGTGGCGAAGTGGCCGGTGTACTGCTTCGACAGGCCCATGACGTTCGGCAGGATCGCCCCGCCGAGGGCGCCGACCTCGCCGATCATCGAGCCGGCCACCGCCGTGTTGGTGGGCCAGCGCAGGGGGACGAGCTGGAAGAGGGCGCCGTTGCCGGCCCCGAGGGCGGCGAAGCAGAACATGAACAGGATCGTCGTCGCGGCGAGCGAGGGTGTCGCCGTCAGGGCGAGGAAGGCCGCCACCGCCGCCAGCAGCACCACCGAGAGCACCGCCACGCCGCCGATCTTATCGGCGAAGTAGCCGCCGACGATGCGGATGCCGGAGCCCATCAGCGCCGCCAGCATCGTGAGCCGCCCGGCCTCGACCTTGGTGACGGAGAACTGCTCGTAGAAGAAGGTCGGCAGGAAGTTCGACAGGCCGATGAAGCCGCCGAAGGTGATGACGTAGATGAGGGAGAAGGCCCAGCCGTCCTTGGTGAACAGGCAGGAGATGTGATCCTTGAAGGTCTGGTCGTGGCAGTCCGGCGGCTCCTTGGCCAGGAGGATCATGACGACGAGGGGCAGGAGCATCACCACGCCGGCGAAGCCGTAGACCGCCTGCCAGCCATAGGCCTGGGCCAGCGGCGG
>JAKONI010000301.1 GCA_022702015.1 Beijerinckiaceae bacterium
ACCATCACCACGATGGTGGCGATGTAGACCGCGAGTTGCAGGGCGCTCGGACGGTCGGTGTAGCCCACCAGGGCGTGCAGCACCCGGCCCGGCCAGGAATTCTCGGGCAGCAGGGCCGCGCTGTTCCACACCGTGTGGCCCAGCACCTCGATCACCCCGGCATTGGCCAGGAACTGCGCCGCCTGCGAGGCCAGCCCCGCCGCCAGGAAGGTGATCAGCACGCTCGTCACGCTGAAGACGTAGCGCGCCGGGATCGAGGCGAGGCCGAAATAGCTCACCGCCGAGAGGAGCACCCCCGCCCCGACGCCGCCCACCGCCCCGAGCTGGATGTCGGCCCCCGAGGTCCCGGAGGCGACGAGGCCGTAGAGGAACAGCACCAGTTCCGCCCCCTCGCGCAGGATCGCCGCTCCGACGACGATCGCCAGCGCCGCCGCCTCCCGCTGGCCGGAGCGGATCGCCTCCCCCGCCGCCCGCAATTCGCCGGCCATTTCCCGGCCGTGCTTGCTCATCCAGGTGTTGTGCCAGATCAGCAGCAGCACCGCGACGATCAGCACCGCCGCGTTGAGGATGTCCTGCCCCGCGCCCTCGAAGGCGTCGGAGATCCGCTCCGCGAACAGGGCGACCAGGCCCGCCCCGCCGAGCCCTCCGGCCACCCCCAGCAGCACCCAGCGCATCCGCCCGGGGATGCCCCGGGTCGCCGCGAGCACGATGGAGATGATGAGGCCCGCCTCGATGACCTCGCGGAAGGCGATGACGAAAGCACCGATCATGATGCGTGTTTCCCAAATTCAAAGCATTTTCCAGCGAAGTGGGCGCCGGTTCGCGTGAAGAAAATGCGTTCGACCCAAGTATCCGCGCGGGACCCGCGCTACCAAACCCAGAAGAGCAGCACCCAGTTGGCCACCGAGACGGCGGCCGCCCCGGCGATGCAGGCGCTCGCCGCCACGCGGCGAAGCCCCCCCGCCGACAGCCCCGCCACCCGCCACGCCAGCCACGCGCTCCACAGGCTCGCCCCGGCGAGGAGGACAGCCCGGATCTCGGCCACATAGGGCACCACGATGCCGTCGCCGCGCAGGAACGTCACCGTGAGCGCCGAGAGGCCGAGGAAGACGCCGCAGCCGGCGATCGGGATCAGCGTCTGGGTCAGGTGGTGGAAGCGCCGGAGCGAGAACGGCCCGAGCGCCCGCGCCGCGAGCGCCACCAGCGCCGCGAGGCCGCCCCCCAGCACCAGGGTAGCCGCGCCGACATAGCCCAGCAGGATCGCCCCATCGAGGAGCGTCATCACGTCGTTCCTGTCGGGGTAGTTCGTCAGGACGAACCAGGGGGCGGAGGTCTCCAGGGGCCACGTGACACCGTGCTCGATGAGCCAGGTGGCCGCCGCCTGCTTGGCGTCCAGGAACCACGGGCTCGACGACCACTGGAACGCGCCGACGGCCAGCCCCAGCATCCCGAACAAGATCAGGCTGGTCTGCTCCCAGGAGGGCTGGTCGCCGGCCACATGGACGATCTCGCTGTTGGGGGAGCGCAGGCCGAGGCGCACCGCGCCGCGATGGCCGGAGCAGCGCCCGCACATGTGGCAGGCCCCGGCGCCGCGCATCGCCTTCACCGGCACCAGGGGCGCGCAGTTGAAGCTCGCCGCGCCCCGGGCGGGCTTGGGCGAGGCGGCCCAGGCGTCCCGGTCGACCTGGAAGCTCACGGGGGCCAGCTTCGACAGCACGGCGAACACGCCGTTGACCGGGCAGAGGTAGCGGCACCACACCCGCTTGTTGCGGCCATAGAGCAGGCCGACCACGATCGCCGCCGCCGTCGAGCCGCCCAGCACCGCCAGGACCGGCTTGGGGTAGCCGTAGACGCTGGTCATCTGGCCGTAGACCGTGGTGCCGGCGAAGGCCAGGAACGGCCAGCCGCTCCAGGTGATCCAGCGGGGCACCGCGTAGCCCCGGCTCCAGCGGCTCGCCACCTCGGTGAGCGCCCCCTCGGGGCAGAACACCCCGCACCAGACCCGGCCGACGAGCACCATGCTCAGCAGCACGAACGGCCACCAGATGCCCCAGAAGGCGAATTGCGCGGCCAGCGTCAGGTTGGTCCAGAGATGCTGAGTGTTGTCCGGCAGGGGCAGGAAGGCCGGCACGGCCACCAGCACCGCATAGATGCCCACCACCACCCATTGCACCGCGCGGATGGCGCCCGCATGGGCGCGCAACCAGTCGCCCAGCCGGGCGACCCGGGCGTCGAGGGCCGTGCGGCGCGCCAGGGGAGGATCGAGCCGAGGATCGAGCCGAGGATCGAGGCCGGGGGCGCGGCTCCGGGCGCGGGCCGGCAGGGTCACGCCTCCGCTCACGGGCCGCCCGCCACCCGGATGGCGCCGGGCGTCCTCACTTGGCCACCAGCTTGGCCTTGGCCTCCGGGTGGAAGTCGTCGAACACGTCGTAGGAGCCGGGATCGAGGGTGCGGAACACGATGCCCGAGGTGGAGCCGGCGGCCAGCGCCTTCTCCCGCTTCAGCTCCAGGCTCTCGAACTCCGCCGGAGTCTGGCCGGTGTTGGAGATCTCCAGCTTGAACCGCGTGTTGGCCGGCACCTCGATGATCGCCGGGAGAATCACCCCGTCGCGCATCTCGACCTTGATCACCGGCATGTCGTCGGCGCGCGCCGACACGCCTGCCGAGAGCAGAAGGAGGGCGGCGACGGCAAGGTGCGGGATCACGGGTACCCTCATCCTTCTCAGTAGGCGCCCTTCTTGCCGGTGCCGGCGAAGGTGAAATCCTGGGTCATGTCGAAGCCCTCGAACCACGGCCCGACGCCGGTCTCCTTGTCCACGTGCCGGCCGAAATGGCTGCCCTTGCCGGGGGGCGCGACGGTGACGGTGAGGCGGTAGCGGCCGGGGCCCATGAGCTTGACGTTGTCGCCGTAATGGGGCCCGTCGTTGGCGACCATCGGCATCAGCATGCCCTCGACCTTCTGGTCGGTGGGCTTGTCCCCGTCGAGCTTCACCAGGGTGAAGCGCACGTCCAGCGCCGGCACGAAATCGCCCTCGGCGAAGCCGTTGCGGTTGTCCTTGGCGGCGCGGATATCGGTCTCGAGGTGGATGTCGGACTGCGCGGCGGCGCGCATCATGTCCGGCGGGTCCATCTCGATGGGCTGAAGGTAGACGGCGGCGACCTCGAGCCCGTTCTTGGTCAGGTGCGGGCCGATCGGCACCTCCTTCGCGACGGCCGCCGAGGCGGCGAGCGCCAGCAGGGCCGAAACGGCAAAGGCGGTGCGAAGGGCAGAGATGGCGCGCATGGTCAGCCACATAATCCGGTTGGACCGAAGTTCAAAGAGCCATTCGCACACAGTCAAATCATAACAGTTCTAAAGAAGGAGCTGGAAAGTAGATTTGTCGGACTTATACTTGCGATTGTTCAAATTTTTCCTTGTGTGCAAGGCCCGCCCATCGCAACGGCGCTCGGCCTGTGGCATGCCGTCACCGGGAGAGCGGGACGAGGGGGAAATCCCCAGCCGTCACGGCATCGTCGCAGAGAGTCGCCGATGATCGCTCGACAGGGAGAGGAGAGGATGGCCACATTCATTCCTTGCCAGCCCCGAACGGCGACGCTACGGACGGCTATTATAGCCAATGCTATATCTCACCGGTGAGGGGATCGTGATGCGCGGGGCCACCGTGATCGAACGGCGTGCGGCCGGGCCCGGCGCGGGGGGGACCCGCGCGGCGGGCCGCCTGCTCGCGGGGACCGCCTGCGCGGGCCTCGTGGCGGCCGCCCTCTGCGCCATCTCCCCCGCCCGCGCGGCCGACCTCGCCCCGCCCCCCGCCGCCGCGGCCTATACCGACTGGTCGGGCCCGTATCTCGGCCTGGAGGGCAGCGCCAGCGGCGCCTACGGCGACTATACGTTCGGGCCCTCCTCCGTGGGCGGGCGGCCGGTCCCGGCCTTCACCAGCGGCGATTCCACCCGCCGCAGCGACCGGGGCCGCGACGCCACCACCGCCGTGGGCGGGGGCTTCGCCGGCTGGAACTGGCAGACCGGGCCGTGGGTCTACGGGATCGAGGCCGCCCTCGACGCGGCCAACCTCAAGCGGCCGGTCCCCTCGACCCTCACGGGTTTCGGCTACGAAACGATCGACCCGCCCTTCGACATCATCCGCGCCAAGACGGATGTGTACGGCACCCTGCGGGGGCGGCTCGGCTACAGCTTCGAGCGCTATCTCGTCTACGCCACCTTCGGGCTGGCCGGGGCCAATGCCCGGGTGCTCGCCACCTATCCCGATCTCGCCAACGGGCGGCAGGCCAACGGGCGGGCCGATCTCGCCTATCTCGGCTTCACTCTGGGTGCCGGCGTCCAATACGCCCTGAGCGAGAACCTCGCCCTGGGGATCGACTACCGCTACATCGACCTCGGCGAGAGCCGCCGCTTCCCGTTGGGCGGCGTGCCCGGCCTCGGCCCGGTGACGAGCCAGGCGAGCTTCACCTCCAACCAGATGTTCCTGCGGCTGCTCTACGTGCCCGGGGGCCTGAAGGTGCCGCCGGACCTGGAGGAGACCGCCCCGCACGACCCCGACAACGGCGGGACCGGCCGCGTCTCGCTGCACGGGCAGACCACCCTGATCGCTCAAGGGGTGCCGGGCTTCCGCTCGCCCTATCTCGGCGACCAGAGCCTGATCCCGCATCAGGCCCGCCAGACCACGACGGCGACGATCTTCCTCGGCCTCAAGCTCGCCGAGGGGACGGAGCTGTATTACAATCCCGAATTCAGCCAGGGCTTCGGCCTGTCGCGGACGCTCGGCGTCGCGGGCTTCGTCAACGGCGAGGCGCAGAAGGCCGGGGCGCCGTTCCCGAAGCTGCGCTCGAACCGCTACTACATCAAGCAGACGATCGGGCTCGGCGGCGAGACCGTGGAGGTGCCCGACGGCCCGAACCAGGTGGCCACCCGCTACGACGCGGAGCGCATCACCCTCATCGCCGGCAAGTTCGCGCTGGGCGACTTCTTCGACGGCAACGTCTACGCCCACGATCCCCGGGTGGACTTCTTCAACTGGTCGATCTGGGGATCCTCGGCCTGGGACTTCCCGGCCAACCTCCCCGGCTTCACGCAGGGCGTCTACGCCGAGTACAACCGGCCGGACTTCGCGGTGCGCGCCGCCTACACCCAGGTGCCCAAGGAACCCTCGAACGACGTCCTCGACCCGCGGGTGTTCCAGCGCGCGGGGCTCAACATCGAGTTCGAGGAGCGCCACGTCCTGCCGATCCTCGACCAGCCGGGCAAGGTCCGCATCGGCCTGTTCTCCAACGAGGGCAACTCGGCCAACTACCGCGACGTGGTGACCCTGACGCAGGCGGGCGCCTTCGGGGACATCAACGACGCCGTGGCGGCCACCCGCCGCCCCCGCCGCAAGAGCGGCGGCTACGTCAACCTGGAGCAGGCGCTCACCCCCGAACTCGGCCTGTTCGCCCGGGCGAGCCTCAGCGACGGGCGGAGCGAGAGCATCTCCTTCACCGACATCGACCAGAGCTTTTCCGGGGGCCTGTCCCTCAAGGGCAAGGCCTGGGACCGGCCGGACGACACGGTGGGCCTCGGCGCGGCCCTGAACGGCCTCTCGCCCTCCCACCGGGCCGCCTTCGCCAACGGCTATTACGGCCTGCTGATCGGCGACGGACAACTCCGCTACGGCAGCGAGCGGGCGATCGAGACCTATTACGCC
Source organism: Beijerinckiaceae bacterium (assembly GCA_022702015.1). Lineage (GTDB taxonomy): Bacteria > Pseudomonadota > Alphaproteobacteria > Rhizobiales > Beijerinckiaceae > Methylobacterium. The sequence goes on from JAKONI010000301.1 coordinate 5,697, forward strand.
CTCAACCTCACGAAGTTCGTGACCCTGACCTTCGACTATCAGTTCGTCGACAACCCCGGATACAACCGCGACCGGGGCCCGGCGCACTTCTTCGCCTCGCGGCTGCACGCGGATTTCTGAGCGGACATCGCGGCAGGCTCGACGTCAGGCGCGCGGGGGGATGCGATCGTTCCGGCTCCGACCCCCTCCGCGACTTGCCGAGGGGCGAGGGCCGGCAAGGCCTCACGCCCCGTCGGCCGGAACCGTCTCCCCGAACACCGCCTCGAACGCCGCGCGCAGGGGCATGTCGACCTCCGCCATGCTGACGAGCCGCCCGAGATCGACGAGGCTGGTGACGCCGTGCTCGCGCACGCCGCAGGGCACGATCCCGGCGAAATGCGTGAGGTCCGGCTCGACGTTCAGGCTGATTCCGTGGAAGCTCACCCAGCGGCGCACCCGGATGCCGATGGCGGCGATCTTGTCCTCGACGCCCTCCCCCTTCTCCGGCCGCCGGACCCAGACGCCGACCCGGTCCTCCCGCCGCTCGGCCCGGACGTTGAAGGCGTCCAGCGTCGCGATCAGCCACGCCTCCAGGCTGGCGACGTAGGCGCGCAGGTCGGCGCGGCGGCGGGCAAGGTCGAGCATCACGTAAGCCACCCGCTGGCCGGGGCCGTGATAGGTGTATTGGCCGCCCCGCCCCGAGGGGTGGACCGGGAACCGCCCCGGCGCCACGAGGTCCTCCGGACGGGCCGAGGTGCCGGCGGTGTAGAGCGGTGGGTGCTCCAGCAGCCAAACGCATTCGGGGGCCTCCCCCGCCGCGATCGCCGCCGCCCGCGCCTCCATCCAGGCCACGGCGGCCTCGTAGCCGACGAGACCCTCGCTCACCCGCCACGCCACGGGGGGAGAGCCGGGGCGCGGCAGGAAGGCGTCGGGCGACACCGCGAGGCGGGGGGCGTTTACCAAGAGTTCACCATCCTGCGAGGAAGGTCTCATGACCATCCCGGGGAATGCTGGCAAGGCAGGTTAAGCGCGTGGGCGTCTTCGAGACCCTGAAGGTCGATCTGACGGTGGTGCTCGGCCGGACGCGGATGCCGCTGCACCTTCTGCTGCGCATGGGTCGGGGGGCGGTGATCGCCCTCGACGCCTCCGAGGCCGACATGGTCGAGATCCTGGCAAACGACCATCCCGTCGCCCGGGGCCAGATCGTCGTCACCGGCGACCGCATCTCGGTGGAGGTCACGGAACTGATCCGCAAGGGGGAAGCCATCGTCGACCCCACCGTCACCCTGGGCGAGGGCGCGGCCGCCTTCCTCGACGGCGCCCCCCCGGTCGTCTGAGGGCGGCCCCCGGCGGCAAACGCGGCAACATTCGCTTGTCGGGGCGGAAGCGATCTGTTATCGCCTCCCGCGCCGGACGAGACAGCGCCCCCCGGGGCGCCGACACGACGGTGACGGGCGGATTTGCAATGCGTCCGATGCGGCCATGGCGGAATTGGTAGACGCGCTAGCTTGAGGTGCTAGTCCCGCGAGGGGTGGAGGTTCGAGTCCTCTTGGCCGCACCAACCTGATCTCAGTCTTCATGACGAGGTTGGTGCAAACGATCCAGCACAGCGACAGGCAGGGTCCCGCACGGGATCCGCGATGGCAGCGGGTCGCTCCGCGCCGACGCGCCCTCGTGGCTGAAGTTCCGGCCGGTACAGCCCGGCCCTTCCCCGACCATCGGAACAGTCCCGCCCGCACCGGGTCCGCCTCGCGCGACACCGGGGGCCGATACTTGCCCCGAGCCATGTTCGGCCAAGGCCCCGGCCGCCGCGCCGGCGTCGCGCGGGGCCACGTCCCCGATATCCGGCAAGCACCGGGCGGCGCCATTCACCGGTTATCAACTCCAGGTTTGTAGAGAGATTGACTGGCTTTCCCCGCTAAATTGTCGGGTTTGTCGTTACAGTGCACGAGTTGACATCGGATACTGATTTGTTCGCCGAGGCTAGGGAGCAACCGGTCGCACCGCTCGCGAGCGGCGAACGGATCGTGCACCGCCGGCTCTTGGGGAAAACGGACGAGGCTCGGGTGACGAGACCGCGCGAGACGGACGCCATCTATCAGGCCCTCGTCGAGGAATTGTCCGGCACCGTCGTGCCGACCAGCATCATGGGCGTGACGGTGGTGGGTGTCGGCCTCTACGTGGCCACGGCGCTGCACGACCCCGTGCTGCTGGCGGCCGCCGGGATCGGCGGCGCGGCGACCCTCGCCAAGCTCGGCCTCATCGCCTTCCAGCGGCGGCACGCGGGCGAGGGCGTCCTGCCCCGGGACCGCATCCGGCGATGGGAGGCCGGACACGCCCTGGCGACCTTCGCCGTCGCCGGATCGGTCGGCGTCCAGTGCGGCGCGATCTTCATCCAGCCCGTCATGGCGATGCAGTTGCTCGCGACGGCGCTGCTGTTCGGATACTGCTCCGGCGTGGTCACGCGCCTGTCCGTGCGGCCGCCCATCGCCGTCACCGCGCTGCTGATCGCCACCGCCCCCGCCATCGCCGCCGCGCTCTGGGTGGGCGAAGCCCCCCACCTCATCCTGGGCGCGATCTTCGCGATGTTCCTGTTCGGGGCGCTGAACGGCGTCAACTTCTCCTACCACAGCACCCTGCGCCACATCCGGCTCCACCGCGACATGTCGGCCCTGGCCCACCAGGATTCCCTGACCGGCCTCGCCAACCGTCTCGGGCTGCGGGAGGCGTTCCACCGGATATCCGGGGCGGGATCGGGGGGCATCGCCGTCCATTGCCTGGATCTCGACGGCTTCAAGCCGATCAACGACCGCTTCGGCCATGCCATGGGCGACGCCCTGCTCCGGGCCCTCGGCCTGCGCCTGCGCGCGCTCCAGCCCGACGGGGTGGACCTCGCGGCCCGCGTCGGCGGGGACGAGTTCGTGGTCCTGCAACCCGCGCTCGACATCGGGCAGGCCGAGCTGTTCGCGCAGCGCGTCCTCGCGGCCCTGTCGCAACCCTACGCCATCGCCGGGGAGACCATCCGCGTCGGCATCAGTCTCGGCTACGCCTGGGCCCCCGCCCCCTCGGCGGACCTCGACAGGCTCCAGCGCCGGGCGGACGAAGCCTCCTACAGCGTCAAGCGCCAGGGGGGCGGAGTGGCTTCCCCGCGCCAGATCCCGCGCTTCCGCGCGCAGCGGGCCAAGCCCCACGCGGCCTGAGGCCGGGAAGGAACCTCGAGGGGTGGCGCCGGTAGACTGGAAAGACCTTCGATCGGGGCGACCGCCATGCCGCAGATGTTCGACTGGATCTTCTTCGCGATCATGCTCCCCGTCCCGGCGCTTCTGGTCGTGGACTGGTACAGGAACCGGTGAACCGGGGGCGATCTCCGGGCAGCACCGCGCGAGGGGGCTGTTTCCTTTTCATCCGGCGGGGTCCACGGTCGAGCGCCATGGGGTAGGATCCGGCGCATTCGCCCGGCATGGCGGGCCTGCCGGGCCAATGCGGGACGGCGACACGGGCGAGGACGGATGCCGCGCTACTTCTTCCACACCCATATCGGCGACGATGTCGTGCTCGATCCCGAGGGCCGGGAGTTGGCGAACCCGGATGCGGCCTTCGAGGCCACCCGGGTCCTGGCCCTGCAACTGCTCCAGGGGGCCGACACCGACCCCGATCTGCTCCGCGCCGTCCTCTACGTGACCGACGACGCCCAGGAGGTGGTCCTGGAATTTCCCCTCACCGAGGCACTGGTGCCCGGGGAGGAGCCCGGCCCGCCCGAGGGGACGCTGCACTGAGCCCCGCGCCCCGGGATCGGATGCTCCGGGGAACATCCACAGGTTTTTCGCGGTGAAACCGTGCGGATTAAGTCGGTCGAGGCATGATCCGGGCGAGGTGGAAGGACGGTTCCTCTAGTTGTCCCGCCTCCACGCGGCACCACGTCGCGTGTTCGCGCGGCAAGAGGGGATGTCTTGCCTGTGCCCGACAATCCTTGGCGCCTCCGCGATGCCCCCTCGGGCAGGCCGCGCCAGTCGTCGGCGGACCACTTCATTCGCCCGATCATCCCTGAAGCAGGAACGCCGAGCATCCCGGTCTCGTCCTGGAACGCGCGACGGCTGTGTATTTTGGGATCGTCCCGGCGGGATCACTTGATTTTTCAATAGAAGTACTGCAACCCTCGTATCGGTACCACACTTGCAGTGCGGCGCCTCGCACCGTTGGGGCGAACCTCAACTCCGACCATCGAGATCATCCTGTCCATGCGCCACCCTCGCGTGCGGCGTCCTTTCATCGTGGAATCCCGTGGGAGCAACCGCGACAGCGGCTCCGTCGCGATCCCGAAGCGGATCCAGCCGGGTCCCCAAGCCCAGAACAAGCCGGCCGCGCAGGCGGCGCCCTTCTTCGACCCCTGGGCCGCCATCACCGCGCCCGTCGAGCCGAGCGCCGCGCCCCGCCGCATCCTGCCGAACATCATGCCCCCGGACGAGCCGGCCCCGGCCGAAGCCGAGAGCCCCGCGCCGGCCCCGGAGGAAACCCGCCTGCCGCGGGTGCGCCGGGTGAAGCTCCGGGCTTCCCGGGCCGCGACCGTCGTGGCCCCGCAGGCGGTGGAGCCCCCTCCCCCGCCGCCGATGCCGGTGGTGTCCCGCCCGGAGCCGGCCCTCACCCTCACCAGCCGGCCGCCGCTGCGCACCGAGCGCTCGGACCGCTCGTCCCTTCCCGCCGGACAGCGGTGGAAGGCCCGCCTGCCGCGCTCCTGCTGGTAGGCTTTCGCGCCGCCTGAAATCCGTGCGGCGCCTCACCGGGACCGTGTGCGCTGCCGCACGCGGGTGCATGAAGGTCGATCGCGCGGTGGATCACTTGCGCGCAATCGAGGTTGACGGGTCTCAGGGTCATCCCGCCCCGCTTTCCTCGACAGGTCTTTCGCCCATGACCCGCCTTCTCCTCGCCGCCGGCCTTGCCGCAGCCCTCGCCACCCCGGCCTTCGCCCAGGCCGTGATCGAGACCCCCACCTCCACGCAGGTCGTGGTGCCCCCGGGCGCCCCCGGCGTGGTCACGCGCCAGAGCGGCTCCACCGGGGCGCCCGGCGCCGCGACCTACTCCCCCACCGGCCGCGCCGCCGACGGCATCGCCACCGATTCGGCCGCCGCCGGCAACGAGGATCAGCCCTCCCGCCTCGGCTCCGGCAGCAGCGGCGGCGGCAAGTAAGGCTTGCGGCCAGCAGGACCTGGGTGGCGTCGCGGGGCCCCCGTGACGCCACCCAGGTCCCGACGTTTTGAAACCTTGACCGGGTTTGGATATGAGCCATGGGGCACCCGCCTCATGGAGAGAATGCGGTCATGGATGCTTCGGCGCTTGGCCTGTCCCCACGTATCCAGGGGATCCGCACCAGCCAGATCGGCCTCGTGGCGGACCGGGGGCGGGACGACCCCGATGTGGTGAAACTGTGGATCGGCGAGGGAGACCTGCCGACCCCGCCCTTCATCGTCGAGGCGGCCCACCGGGCGATGCTGGCGGGCCATACCCGCTACGCCACCTCCCTCGGCCTGCCGCGCCTGCGCGAGGCGCTCGGCGCCTACCATGCCCGCCACTGGGGGGTGGAGGTGCCGCCCAACCGCTTCGCCGTGACGGCGGGGGGCATGAACGCGATCATGCAGGCGGCCCAGGCCCTGCTGGAGCCCGGCGACGAGATTGTCATCCCCTCCCCCGCCTGGCCGAACCTCGCCGAGGCCGTGCGCGTCACCGGCGGGGTGCCGGTGCCGGTGCCCTACCGGGTGGATGCGCAGGGGCGCTTCTCCCTGCCGCTGGCCGACATCGAGGCGGCGCTCACTCCCCGCACGCGGGTGGTGATGGTGAACTCACCCTCCAACCCCACCGGCTGGACCATGCCGCTGCCCGAGATGATCGCCCTGCGCGACCTCGCCCGGGCCCGGGGCCTGTGGATCCTCGCCGACGAGGTCTACGCGCATTTCACCTATGGCGGGTCGATCGCCCCGTCCTTCCTGCAGATCTGCACGGAGGACGACCGGCTGATCGTCGCCAACACCTTCTCGAAGAACTGGGCCATGACCGGCTGGCGGGCCGGGTGGCTGATCTTCCCCCGGGGGCTCGACGGGACCTTCGCCAAGCTCGGCCAGTACAACACCACCTCGATCCCGACCTTCGTGCAGCACGCCGCCGTGACGGCGCTGGACGAGGGCGACGGCTTCATCCGCACCATGGTGGAACGCTGCGCGGAGGCCCGGACCATCCTGATCGACGGCCTCTCGCGCCTGCCCGGCGCGGCGGTGGCGCCCCCGGACGGGGCGTTCTACCTCATGGCCCGGCTGACCGAGGGGGAGCCCAGCCTCGACCTCGCCTTCCGGCTCCTGGAGCAGGCCAAGGTCGGCGTCGCCCCCGGCACCGCCTTCGGCCCCGAGGGCGAGGGCTTCGTGCGGATGTGCTACGCCATCAGCCCGGACCTCGCCCACGAGACCGTGCGGCGCCTGACCGCCGTGCTCGGCTGACGGAACAAGCAGGGCCCGACTGGGAAGCTTCTGGCTCCCGATCATCCTGAGCCCGGCCGAAAAGCCCACGTCCGCCCCCCTCGCCCTCATCCTGAGGTGCCGCCGTGAAGCGGTGGCCTCGAAGGAGGGCTCCAGTCAGCGCCGCGATCCCTGGGGGCCTCCTTCGAGGCGGCTGTCGCAGCACCTCAGGATGAGGGGGATGGATGGGAGCGAGGGGGCGCCCCGGTCGGTCCCTCACGACACCGGCAACCGCAGGATGCGCGGACGCCAGATTCCAAGGGCGACGTTGGCGGTCGCGACAGCCAGCAGCAGCCAGAGGGTGTTGCGCTCCGGGCCGAGGGTCATGGCCAGCGTCGCCGGGTCGAGGCGCCCCGCGAGGGCGGCGGCGCTGCGCTCGGCCTCCCGCTGCATCGGACCCTGGATGTAGACGAACCCGCCCTCGAACATCAGCACCCCGGTGGCGAGCTTCAGCCACGCCCAGCCCGCCTCCCGGAAACCCCGGTGAAGGGCCATGGCGAGCAGCCCCGCCACCAGCACCAGGGCGAGGGAGGGCAGGAAGATCCAGGTGGCGATGGCCCCCATCGCCCCGCGCATCAGGGCATAGCCGGCGAGCGAGGAGGGCGGCGGCAGGCTGGCGAACATCACGAGGAGCGCGGCCATCGCGCCCATCAGGCCCACGGACCCCATCGTATGGAGGAACTTGAGCCACCGCCGCATGAGCTTCCCCCGTCGCCCCGCTACCCTACAGGGTTTCCGGGGCCGGGCGGAAGGGTCCGTCCGGGCGCGGCAAGCGACTTGCCAGGGAACCCCCGAGGGTGTCCCTGGTCTTGCGATGGATCTCCACACGATCGAGACGGTGCTGCGGCCCCGCGACCGGGGGGACCTGCCGGAGTGGCGGGCGGGGGATGCCTGCCTCGCGGGGGGCACGTGGCTGTTCTCGCAGCCGCAGCCGGACCTTCGCCGCCTCGTCGACCTCGCCGCCCTGGGCTGGCCGCCGCACCGGATCGACGCGGACGGGCTGACCCTCTCGGCCACCTGCACCCTCGGCGACCTCGAAGCCCTGGACCTGCCCGCCGCCTGGATCGCCGCCCCGGTGATCGGCGCCTGCTGCCGGGCGCTGCTCGGCTCGTTCAAGATCCGCCACGTCGCCACCGTGGGCGGCAACCTGTGCCTCGCCCTGCCGGCTGGGCCGATCATCGCCCTCGCCGTGGCGATGGAGGCAACCTGTCTGCTCTGGGCGCCGGACGGGACCGAGCGACGCCTCCCCGCCCTCGGCCTCGTCCTGGGCCCCCAGCGCACCGCGCTCGCCCCCGGCGAGATCCTGCGCAGCCTGCACCTGCCGGCGGCGGCCCTGTCCCGCCGGGCGGTGCTGCGCCGGGCGAGCCTCACCCCGAACGGACGCTCCGGCGCCCTGCTGATCGGCACCCTCGCGATGGACGGGGCCTTCGCCCTCACCGTCACCGCCTCGGTGAAGCGCCCGGTGCGCCTCGCCTTCCCGGCGGTCCCCGGCCGGGGCGCGCTGATCCGCGCCCTCGACGCCGCCCTGCCGGACGACCTGATCCACGACGATGTCCACGGCCGCCCGGACTGGCGGCGGCACACGACCGGCGCCCTCGCCGGGGAGATCCGCGACGCGCTGGAGGCAGGGGCATGAGGCTCACCGTCAACGGCCACGCCCACGACCTCGCGACCCGCCCCGGCCAGTGCCTGCGCACGGCCCTGCGGGAGGCCGGATGGTTCGGGGTCAAGAAGGGCTGCGATGCCGGCGATTGCGGCGCCTGCACGGTACACCTCGACGGCGAGCCCGTGCATTCCTGCCTCGTCCCCGCCTTCCGGGCGGAGGGCCGGGCCGTCACCACCATCGAGGGCCTGTCCGGCCCCTGCCGGGCCGGGGACGCCCCCCGCGCCGAACACCCGATGCAGGCGGCCTTCCTCGGCGCGCAGGGGTTCCAGTGCGGCTTCTGCACGCCCGGGATGATTATGACCGCCGCCGCCCTCGACCAGGGCCGCCGGGCCGACCTCGGCGACGCCCTCAAGGGCAACCTCTGCCGCTGCACCGGCTACCGGGCGATCCGGGAGGCGGTCGCCGGGGCGGGCCAGGACGGCGGAGACGGGGCGGGCCAAGATGGCGGAGACGGGGCGGACCAGGACGGCGGAGACGGGGCGGGCGCCCCCGGCCGCGACCTCCCCGCCCCCGCCGCGTCCCTCGTCGTGGCGGGGGCGGCGCGGTTCACCTTCGATCTGCCGGAGGCCGGGACGGCGCTGCGCCTGAAGGTCCTGCGCTCCCCCCACGCCCATGCCCGCGTCACCGCCATCGACACCGCGCCGGCGCTGGCGATCCCCGGCGTCGTGGCGGTGCTGACCCATGCCGACGCGCCCCCCGGCCGGTTCTCCACCGGGCGCCACCAGGACCCCCGGGACGACGCCGCCGACACCCGGGTGCTCGATCCCATCCTGCGCTTCGTTGGCCAGCGGGTGGCGGCGGTGGTGGCCGAGACCGAGGCCGCCGCCGAGGCCGGGGTGCGGGCGCTGGCGCTGGCGGTGCGCTACGAGATCCGCCCCGCCCTCCTCGACCCCGCCCGGGCCCTCGAGCCGGACGCCCCCCGCGTCCACGATGCCGCCGACCGGCCGGGGGAGGACGCGCCCCCGCTCCTTGCCCACCCGAACCTCGCGGCGGAGGTCCACGGCGAGGTCGGCGACGTGGCCGCCGGGTTGGCCGAGGCCGCGTGCGTCTACGAGGGGGAGTTCCACTCGCAGCGGCTCCAGCACGCCCACCTCGAAACCCACGGTTGCCTCGGCTGGCGCGACGCGGACGGGCGGCTGACGCTCCGGTCCAGCACCCAGGTGCCGTTCCTGACCCGGGACGCCGTCTGCGCCCTGTTCGGCCTGGGGCGGGACGAGGTGCGGGTGCTGTGCGGCCGGGTCGGCGGCGGGTTCGGCGGCAAGCAGGAGATGCTCACCGAGGACCTCGTGGCCCTGGCCGTCCTGCGGACCGGCCGCCCGGTGACATGGGAGCTGACCCGGCGGGAGCAGTTCGCCGCCACCACCACCCGCCACCCGATGCGGGTGCGCGTGAAGGTCGGGGCCCGGGCCGACGGGCGCCTCACCGCGCTCGCCCTCGACGTGCTCTCCGACACGGGGGCCTACGGCAACCATGCCGGCGGGGTGATCCACCACGGCTGCAACGAGGTACTGGCGGCCTATTCCTGCCCGAACAAGCGGGTGGACGGCCATGCCGTCTACACCCACACCCTGCCGGCAGGGGCCTTCCGCGGCTACGGGCTGAGCCAGACGGTCTTCGCCCTCGAATCCGCCCTGGACGAGGTGGCCCGGCGCCTCGGGATCGATCCGTTCGACCTGCGCCGGATCAACGCCGTGCGGCCCGGCGAGGCGATGGTCTCACACAGCCTGGAGCCGCACGACGTGGTGTTCGGCAGCTACGGCCTCGACCAATGCCTCATGCTCGCGCAGGAAGCACTCGCCGCCGACCCCGGCCCCGCCCCGGAGCCCGGCTGGCGGGCCGGGACCGGCATGGCGATGGCGATGATCGACACCATCCCACCCAGGGGCCACTTCGCCGAGGCGCGGGCCTCGCTCGACGCGGACGGCACCTATCTGATCCGGGTCGGCACCGCCGAGTTCGGCAACGGCGCCCACACGGTCCACCGGCAGCTCGCGGCACGGGCCCTGTCCGCCGCGCCGGAGACCATCCGCATCGCGGGGGCGGATACCGACGCGGTGGGGCACGATACCGGCGCCTACGGCTCCACCGGCACCGTGGTGGCCGGCACCGCCGTCCTGCGGGCGGCGCAGGCGCTCGCCGGGGCGATCCTCGCCCGCGCGGCCGAGGGGATGGGGGTCGATCCGGCCGCCTGCCGCATCGACGGCGCGGCCGTGGCGACCCCCCACGGCCCCGTGCCGCTGGCCGCCCTCGCCCCCCTCGACGCGCCGGGCCGGGCGGATGGCACCCCGCGCTCGGTGGCCTTCAACGTGCAGGCGTTCCGGGTGGCGGTCCACCCGGCGAGCGGGCAGGTGCGGATCCTGCGCAGCGTCCACGCCGCCGATGCGGGTTACGTGATCAACCCGCGCCAGTGCCGGGGGCAGGTGGAGGGCGGGGTGGCGCAGGCCATCGGCGCCGCCCTCTACGAGGACCTGCGCCTCGACGCCCACGGCCGGGTCGAGACCGATGCCTTCCGCAGCTACCACATCCCCGCCTGCGCCGACGTGCCGGATACCCAGGTGCTGTTCGCCCGGACCCACGACAGCGTCGGCCCCCTGGGGGCCAAATCGATGAGTGAATCCCCCTTCAACCCCGTGGCCGCCGCGTTGGGCAACGCCATCCGCGACGCCACCGGGGCCCGCCTCGCCGCGACGCCCTTCGCCCCCGACCGGATTTTTCGCGCGGTGGCGGAGGCCTGCCGCGCGGGGGGATGAGGGACGCCCGTCGCGGTGTCGACGCGCCGGCTGGTCCGGTGCGGGAGACGACGCCGTGACTTGCGTATCTCCTTATTTATTATTGTTATAGATCATATAATTGCGTATTACACTTGTATACCATGGCAAATCATCACCCATGATCCGCTTGAATTTTGCAAAATCACCGCTGATGCCACGCATGGTTGAATTCATTTCGCGCGATAATCTCTATCGTGAGCCAATGAATGCCGGCGACAACCATCCGCAACGCATCCATGCAATGCCGAGATCTTGACCATCGATGGCGACTCCCGTTTCTGATCCGGCGCAGGTTCGGCCCGCCCGGGTGGAATCGAGCCCGATCCTCGTCAGGCCGGAGCACCGGCCTGTCCGGAGTCCGCGATGTCAGCATCCTTCCTCCCCAGCGCGGTGGATCTCGCCCGCGCCCAGTTCGCGTTCACCGTCGTCTGGCACTTCCTGTTTCCCTCCTTCACCATCGGCCTGGCGAGCTATCTCGCCGTGCTGGAGGGGCTGTGGCTCGGCACGGGGGAGGCGCGCTACCTCGACACGTTCCGTTACTGGCTGAAGGTCTTCGCCGTCGTCTTCGCGATGGGCGTCGTCTCGGGTCTGGTGATGAGCTACCAGTTCGGCACGAACTGGTCGGTCTTCGCCGACCGAACCGCGCCGATCCTCGGGCCGTTGCTCGGCTACGAGGTGCTCACCGCCTTCTTCCTGGAGGCCGGGTTCCTCGGCGTGATGCTGTTCGGCCTGGAGCGGGTCGGCCCGCGCCTGCACTTCGCGGCCACCTGCCTCGTGGCCGGCGGCACCCTCATCTCCGCCTTCTGGATCCTCTCCGCGAATTCGTGGATGCAGACGCCGACGGGCCATAGCCTCGGGGCGGACGGGCGGTTCATGCCGGCCGAGTGGTGGGGCGTAGTCTTCAACCCCTCCTTCCCCTACCGCCTCGCCCACACGGTGACGGCCTCCTACCTCACCACGGCGATGATCGTCGGGGCGGTGGGCGCGTGGCACCTGCTGCGCGACAGAGCGAACCCCCGGGCCCGCCTGATGTTCTCGATGGCCATGTGGATGGCGGCCGTCGTGGCGCCGGCCCAGCTCGTCCTCGGCGACCTGCACGGGGGCAACAGCTACCATCACCAGCCGGCGAAGGTGGCGGCGATGGAGGGTCACTTCGAGACGCGGCGGCGGGCGCCGGCCCTCCTCCTCGGCTGGCCGGATGCCGAGGCCGGCGAGGTCCGGGGCGCGGTCGGGATCCCGGGACTCGCGAGCCTCTATCTCACCCACGACCTCGACGGCGAGGTGCGCGGCCTCAAGGACCTGCCGCGCGAGACCTGGCCGACCAACCTCCCCCTGGTGATCTGGTCGTTCCGGGTCATGGTCGGCCTGGGGATCCTCATGATCGCGCTGGGGCTGACCTCCCTCTGGCTGCGCTCGACCGGGCGCCTCTACGGGACCCGGTGGTTCCAGCGCTGCGCCGTGGCGATGGGCCCGTCCGGCCTCGTCGCCGTCACCGCCGGCTGGGTCGTGACGGAGGCCGGGCGCCAGCCCTTCACCGTCTACGGCCTGCTGCGCACCGCCGACAGCGTGTCGCCCATCGCGGCGCCGGCGGTGGCGACCTCGCTCGCCGCCTTCGCCGTGGTCTACTTCACGGTGTTCGGCGCCGGCATCCGCTACCTTCTCCACCTGTTCAACCAGACACCGCGAGACCACGAATCCGGGCCCCCGCCCGGCCAGCCGATCCGCTCGGCGGGCGTGACCCCGGCCCCCGCCATCCTTCCCGCGGAGTAATGCGATGTCGCTCGATCTGACCCTCGTCTGGGCCCTCCTCATCGCGGTGGCGGTGCTGCTCTACATCCTGATGGACGGGTTCGACCTCGGCATCGGCATCCTCTTCCCGGTGGTGCCGGGAAAGGCGGACCGGGACGTGATGGTCAACACCGTCGCCCCGGTCTGGGACGGCAACGAGACCTGGCTGATCCTCGGGGGCGGCGGGTTGTTCGCGGTGTTCCCCCTCGCCTACGCGACGCTCCTGCCGGCCCTCTACATGCCCCTCGTGGTGATGTTGCTGGCCCTGGTGTTCCGCGGGGTCGCCTTCGAGATGCGCTTCCGGGCCGGCTCGCGCGCGGCGCAGGCGGCATGGGACGCGGCCTTTTCCGGCGGCAGCTACGCGGCGGCCTTCTGCCAGGGTGTCTGCCTCGGGGCGCTGGTGCAGGGCGTGAAGGTCGAGGGCCGGGCCTATGCCGGCGGCTGGTGGGACTGGCTGACGCCCTTCTCCGTCGTCACCGGCCTCGCCCTGATGGTGGGCTACGGCCTGCTCGGGGCCTGCTGGCTGATCTGGAAGACCGAGGGCGAGTTGCAGATCCGGGCCTACCGGCTGGCCCGGCGCCTCGGCCTCGCGACCCTCGCGGCCATCGGACTGGTCTCATCGGTCATGCCGCTCCTCAGCGCAACCTTCCGCGACCGCTGGCTGACCTTTCCGGCGATGGCCCTGGCGGCGCCTGTCCCGCTCCTCGTCGGGCTGCTGGCGTGGCGGTTCCTGCGAGCCCTCGACCGGCGGGAGGAGGTCGCCCCCTTCCTCTGCGCCCTCGGGCTGTTCGGCCTGTCCTACATCGGCCTCGGCATCAGCCTGTTTCCGATGATCGTGCCGCCGTCGGTGACGATCTGGGACGCGGCGACCCATCCGTCGAGCCAGCTTTTCCTTCTCGTCGGCACCGTCGTGCTGCTGCCCCTGGTGCTCGCCTACACCGCCTATGCCTACTGGGTCTTCCGGGGGAAGGTCAGCGCCGGCGGCGGCTACCATTGAGGGCGCGACGGTGAAGCGCCTCTTCTGGTTCGTCCTGTTCTGGGCCGGCGGCGTCGCCGGCCTCACCGCCGTCGCCCTGCCGCTCCGCTGGCTCCTCAGAGCGGTCTGATGAGGTCGCGGCGGCTCTAGACCGCCGCGCCCTCCACGAGGATCTCGCGCTTGCCGGCGTGGTTGGCCGGGCCGACGAGCCCCTCCGTCTCCATCCGCTCCATGAGCGAGGCGGCCCGGTTGTAGCCGATCTGGAGGCGGCGCTGGATGTAGCTGGTGGAGGCCTTCTGGTCCCGCAGCACCACCTGCACCGCCTGGTCGTAGAGGTCGCCGCCGGCCTCGCCGAAGGCGCCCGCATCGAACACCGCTCCGTCGATCTCCAGATCCGCCGGACCCGCGCCCTTGCCCTTGCCACCCTTCTCGGCCGCCGGCTCCTCGTCGTCGGCGGTGACGGCGTCGAGGTAGCT
>JAKONI010000388.1 GCA_022702015.1 Beijerinckiaceae bacterium
GTGGCCGCCGTCTCCTGCACCGCGGCGAACTGCTCCTCCACCGAGGCCGCCTGCTGCTGCGCCGACGCCCGGATCTCCGCCGCCGCCGCGTTCAGGTCGGCCGTCGCCGCACGGTTCGTCCGCGCCAAGTCCGACAGGCTCCCCACCATCCCGTCGAGGGTGCGGCCGAGATGGGCGATCTCGTCGGTGCCGGCCATGCCGAGGCGGCCGGTCAGGTCGCCGTCCCCGACCCGGCCGACGAAGGTCATGACGGTGTTCAAGGGCCGCACCACCGCGCGGCTCACGAGGTAGGTCACGAGGAGCGCGAGGCCAACCGCCGCGAGCAGCGTCAGGAGGATGGACAGCCGCGAACGCTCATAGATCTCGGCGGCGGTCCGCTGGCCGACGGCGATGCTGTCGTCCAGGGCGGAGCGGGCCCGCTCGACGGCGGCGGTGGTCGCCACGTACTGCCGGCTGATCTCGTCGTTGCTGTCCTCGATCCCCCGGATGTCCCCCGCCTGGGCCTGGACCATCTGCGTCTCGCTCGACGCCCGGTAGGGCCGGTACACCTCGGCGGCCTGGTTCAGGGCCCCATAGAGATGCTCGTAGGTGGAGGCCCGGTCGGCGGACACGGCGACGCTGCGGAACTTGTCCGCCTCACGGGTCAGGTCGGCGAACAGCCTGTCCGCCGACTGGGCGGTGCGGCGCCATTGCGCCAGCACGTCGGTCTCGCGCACGTCGTGGCCGAGCGCCTTCGTCAGGGCCTGGATGACCCCGTTGCGCCGCAGGATGCCGAGGTCTCGGGTCTGGTTACCGAGTTCGTCCAGCTGGCGCATCATCATGAGGTCGCGGGCGACGATCCGGTCCGTCGTGTCGCGCACGGCGCCGACCTGCCCGATGGCGTAGAGCCCGAGCGCCACCATCACCACCGTCACGGCGAAGAAGCCGAGGAGGATGCGTCGTCCGATCGAGAGGGTCAGGTTCCGGCTCCGGGGTCGCTGCGAGTCAGGGCATCAGGCGCCGCAGGAGCGGCGACGGGTCGACGATAACGAAATCCGGATGGCCGTCGGCCGCCGGGACATAGTCCGAAGCGGTGCCGTTTCCCAGGGGCGACTCCGCCGGGGAGCCCGGCTCCGCCCCCCCGCGCCCGGTACGCACGATTCCAATGGCCCGGTCCACCGCCAGCGCCACGGGGGGCTCCCCGCGCAGCAGGACCAGATGGCCGCCCTCCGCCGGATCGGGGGCCGTCCGGCCGAGCGCCCGGGCGAGCCCGACGACGCCGACGATCCGCCCCGACAGGGCGACGAGGCCCTCCACCATCGGGTCGGCCCCCGGCACGGGCGTGGCCGCCCGGCCCGGCAGCACCCGCGCCACCCGCTCCAGGGCCAGCCCGAAACGGTCCTCGCCGCAGGCGCAGACGAGGTAGGGAAAGGTGGCCCGCGCCCGCTCGGCGCCGCCATCCACCCTTCGGGCGAGGGCGAGGGTGCGGGCGGCCTTGAGGTCCCGGTCCCTCGCGGCATCCCGCCGGGCGGTCTCCTGCCGGACGGCTTCCAGTCTCGTGGCCTCGCGCTGCGTCACACCGGACCCCGCCCCGTCATCCGGCTCCCGGCGATCGCCGCCGCCACACCCTCGGCGACCTCCGCCGCGAGCGCGCCGTCGCCTTCGGGGAGAGCCGCGTCCGGCGGAAGGGCTTGGCTCAGGACGCGGGCGTTGTCGAGGGCCCGAACCGCCTCCGGCACCCGGCCCTGGGTCAGCAGCATCAGGCCGAGGTGGTAATGGGCCATCACGAATCCGCGGTCCAGGTAGAGCGCCGCCCGCAGGGCCCGCTCCGCCTCCGCCGCGCGGCCCAGGCTGCCCGCCACCAGCCCCTCGTAGAACCGCAGGCGCGGGTTCATGGGCTCGGCCTCCACCGCCGCGCGCAGCGCCCGCCACGCCGCGCCGGACTCCCCGGCATCCGCCAGCGCCCGGACGCGGGCGAGGGCGTCCGTGAGGGGATCGGGCCCGGGATCGTCGGCAACCGGGACGGCGGCGGGGGCCTCCGCAGGGGTCTCGTCCGCGACCGGCGACGGGGCGCGCTCAGGGGGGAGGCTGGGTTCCACCACCGGGGGCGGCACCGGAGCCGGCTCCAGGGCGGGCGGAGGGCGCAGCCCCAACGGGCGGTAGGCGACGGTACCCGGCAGGCTCACGGGGTCGAGGAAGGCCGAGAAGGTCGGGTTCGGCTCGGCATGGCCGAGCAGCAGCCAGCCCCATGGCCTCAGCCGCCGCCCGAGACCGTGCACCACCCGCGTGACGGTGGCGGCATCGAAGTAGATGAGGACGTTGCGGCAGAGGATGAGGTCGTAGGGTTCGCCGGTCACGTCGCCGGGCTCGGCGAGGCGCAGGAGGTTGCCCTTCGCGAACTTCACCATGCCCCGGAACTCCTGGCGCAGGGCGAACCCACCCTCCCGGCGGATCCCGGGCTTCGGCGGCAGATGGGTGAAGTAGCGGAGGCGCTCCTCGGGGGGCATCGTCCGCAGGGCCCAGCGGCCATATTCGGCCGCCCGCGCCGTCGCCAGCGCCTCGGTGCTGATGTCGGTGCCGTGGATCGTCACCCGCCAGTCTGGCAGCGCCTCGCCCAGGATCTCTCTCACCAGGATCGCCAGGGAATAGGGCTCGGCCCCCGTCGAGCAGCCTGCGCTCCAGATCCGCAGGACCCGATCCGGCCGGCGGGCCTCGACGAGTTCCGGCAGGATGGTCGTCCGCAGGGCAGCGAACTGCTCGCTGTAGCGGAAGAAGAAGGTCTCCCCGATGGTGATTTCGGCTTCGAGCCGGGCCCATTCCGCGTCGCCCTCCCTGGGATCGGAGAGCAGGACCGCATAGGCGGCGCTGTCGGCGATGCCCGCCGCCCGCCAGCGGCGGCGCAGCCGGTCGAGGAGCAGATCGTCCTTGTCGATGTAGTAGGCGTGGCCGGTGCGCGCGATGATGCGCGCCTTGAGGGCGGGATAACCCGGATCGGCGGTCGTCTCGGAGCGGGACGGGGCCGGACGGCTCATGCGGGCAGGGCGGCGAGGCGGTCGGCCGCCGCGCGGGTCTGCGCCGCGAGGCGACCCTGCTCGGCCACCGTCAGGAGGCGGGCCGGGTCGAGGACGGGGATCAGCGCGTCGCCGATCACGACGCCGCCGCCGACACAGCCGTTCAGGCTGGTCGCGGGGTCGGCCGGGCGATGGGCCCCGGCCG
Organism: Beijerinckiaceae bacterium; assembly: GCA_022702015.1. Lineage (GTDB taxonomy): Bacteria > Pseudomonadota > Alphaproteobacteria > Rhizobiales > Beijerinckiaceae > Methylobacterium. The sequence continues at coordinate 3,196 of JAKONI010000388.1, forward strand.
GGACGTTGACGAGGTCCGCTACCCGATCCACGAGCCAGGCGAGGGCCCGGTCGCTGGTGAGCACGAGGTGCGCGTAGAGCCCCGCCTCGGCAGGTCCGGCCCGGAGGTCGAGGAAGCGGGCGAGGTCGAGGACGGGGACCGGCCGCCCGGAGAGGTTGGCGAAGCCCGCGAGCCACCCGCCATCCGCCGGGGACCGCTGAAGGTCCGGCAGCGGCAGGACCTCGGCCGACGCCTCCCGGGGCAGGGCGCACACCGTCCCCGCGACGTCGAGCAGGAGATAGGCCGTTGCGCCCTGAACCATCCCACGCCCCCCATACACGCCGCCGCAAACCCGCACGATCCGCGATAGGTTGCACCCGCGCAACCAGCAATCGACGGGTGGAGAGGTCTTATCGCGGGAACCAAGTCTCCCCTCGCGGCTTTGGCGAGGCAATGGCGGCGCGGTTTGCTTTCCTACGCGACGCAACGTTCTGGAGTGGACCTCATGAGAAACCTTCTGCTCGGCGCCGCGGCGCTGACCCTCATCGCCGGCTCGGCCTTCGCGCAGGGCGGCTCGCCCTACAACACCTCCGGCTCGCAGGCCGGCGGCCCGCGCGGCGGCATGGAGCGCGCCGCGCAGGGCGCCGAGATGGAAGCGGCCGCCCCGGCCCCGGCCGCCCGCCCGATGATGCGCAAGCGCAGCATGCACAAGCGGATGCACCATCACCGCAAGATGCATCACCGGAAGATGATGCGTCACGGCATGTGAGGGCGGGGGGCCGCACCGGCCCCCTGCGGCTTTGACAAATAAAGAGGCCCGCCGTCATGGCGGGCCTTTTTTTGTCCCATGGCCGATCTCGCCCGGGGGGAAGGAAGGCGTTGCCCGGCGGCCCCGTCCGCCGCAGGATCGCGCGATCCGCGATAGGTCGCCGTCACGATGTCGCCAAACGAAAATAGGGAGGGCAAGATGGCTCAGCCGACCGAGCAGAGGCTCGAGGCCGGCGGTATCGAGGCACGGCGCGAGGGAATCGTCAGCGCGGTGCGCCAGCGCGGCTTCATGACGATCGAGGCCCTGGCCGGTCAATTCGGGGTGACGGTCCAGACCATCCGCCGGGACCTGAACGAATTGAGCGCCGAGGGCCGCCTGGAGCGCTACCGGGGCGGCGGCGGCCTGCCCTCCAGCGTGGAGAACATCGACTACGCCGACAGGCGCGTGACGCTGCTCGGCGAGAAGACGCGGATCGGCCGGCTGGCGGCGAGCCGGATCCCCTCGCATTGTTCGGTCTTCATCAATATCGGCACCACGCCGGAGGCGGTGGCCCGGGAGCTGACCCGGCACGACGACCTCAGCGTCATCACCAACAACCTCCACGTGGCCCTTTCCCTGGCGGAGGCGACGGCCTTCCGCATCGTGGTGGCCGGGGGCAGCGTCCGCAACCGCGACGGGGCAGTGCTGGGGCAACTCACCTTCGACACCCTTAGCCAGTTCCGGGTGGACGTGGCGGTGGTGGGCATCTCCGGCATCGACGCCGACGGGGCCCTCCTCGACTACGATTACGAGGAGGTCCGCGCGACGCAGGCGATCCTCGCCCACGCCAAGCGCACCTTCCTCGTCGCCGACCACACCAAGTTCACCCGGCGGCCGATGGTGCAGGCGGGCCATCTCTCACAGGTCGACACGCTCTTCACCGACCGCCCCCCGCCGCCGGGGATCGCCGTCCTGCTGGAACGGGAAGGAGTCGCCCTCGCTGTGGCCGCCCCGGGGGATGGTTCGTAACGAACATTCGTTTTCGCTTGCGAAAATCGAAATGGGGCATAAGATCGCCGGCAAGAGCAAAACGGAGGATCTTATGGCGAGCGCCTCGCCCCCACGCGGCCCGTCCGAGGCTGTCGACCTTCTGGTCGTCGGCGGCGGCATCAACGGCACCGGCATCGCCCGGGATGCGTCCGGCCGGGGGCTGTCGGTCCTCCTCGCGGAGCGGGGGGACCTCGCCGGCTTCACGTCCTCCTCCTCGACGAAGCTGATCCACGGCGGCCTGCGCTACCTCGAATATTACGAGTTCCGCCTCGTGCGGGAGGCCCTGGCCGAGCGGGAGCGCCTGCTGCGGCTGGCCCCGCACGTGATCTGGCCCCTGCGCTTCGTCCTGCCCCACGACGAGGGCCTGCGCCCCGCCTGGCTGCTGCGGCTCGGGCTGTTCCTCTACGATCACCTGGCGCGGTTGCGGACGCTACCGGGTTCGGAATCGGTCAACCTGCGCACCTCCCCCGTGGGGCGCCCCCTCCAGGAACGGCTGACCAAGGGTTTCATCTATTCGGATTGCTGGGTGGAGGACAGTCGCCTCGTCGTCCTGAACGCCATGGATGCCCGGGGGCACGGCGCGGAGATCCTGACCCGCACCGGGGTGGTCTCGGCACGGCGGGAGGGCGACCTGTGGGTGGCGCACCTGCGCGACGAGAACACGGGCGCCGAGCGGACGGTGCGGGCGAAGGCCGTGGTCAACGCCGCCGGCCCCTGGGTCAGCGAGACCCTGGGGGGCACGCTGGGCATCAACTCCCGGGCGGCGGTCCGGCTGATCAAGGGCAGCCACATCGTCGTGCCCAGGATGTTCGAGGGCGACCAGTCCTACATCCTCCAGCAGCCCGACAAGCGCATCATCTTCGCGATTCCCTACGAGCGCGACTTCACGCTCATCGGCACCACCGACGTGCCCTACGACGGCGAGCCGGGCCCGGTCTCGATCTCCGGCGAGGAGACCGACTACCTCTGCGCCTGCATCAACCGCTCGTTCAAGACATCGATCGGCCCGTCGGACGTGGTGTGGAGCTATTCCGGCGTGCGCCCCCTCTACGACGACGCGGCGGAGAACGCCTCGGCGGTCACACGGGACTACGTCCTCGATGTGGAGGATGCGGGCGGGCGCCTGCCGGTGCTCTCGGTCTTCGGGGGTAAGATCACCACCTACCGCCGCCTCGCGGAGCACGCGATGGAGAAGCTCAGCCCCTACTTCCCCGGCCTCAAGCCGGCCTGGACGGGGGAGGGAACCCTGCCCGGCGGCGACATGCCGAAGGCCGATTTCGACACCTTCCTCGCCGACCTGAAGCGGCGCCGCCCTTTCCTCCCGGACGACGTGGCCCGCCGCCTCGCCCGCGCCTACGGCACCCGCGTCGATGCCCTGCTCGGCGCCGCCACCTCGATGGCCGACCTGGGCGAGGCCTTCGATGGCGGCCTTACGGCGGCGGAAGTCGATTACCTCCGCCGGGAGGAGTGGGTCACCACCGCCGAGGACATCCTGTGGCGGCGCTCGAAGCTCGGCCTGCG
>JAKONI010000006.1 GCA_022702015.1 Beijerinckiaceae bacterium
ATGATCACCATCCCGAACCAGTCGTCCGTGCCGATGGCCTACAAGGAGTTCGACGAGGCCGGCCGGATGAGGCCGGGGCCGCTCTACGACCGCGTGGTGGACGTCTGAGGAGCTGATGAAGTTCACGCGACTCACCCGTGAGTGCGCCGACTACCTCGTGGATCGCTACAGTGAGCGCAAGGAGCGTGAACCGGAACGGCTGAGGGCTGTGAGCGCCGACATCGGCTTGGTGAAGCGGTGAGGCTCACGAGCCGTTCTCCCCCCTCTCGTCCCCTGCCGACCAGCCGAACATGGAGACCGAGACGTTAGACGTTGCGCCTAGTCTGAGCCGTCCTTGCTGCCCCACCGGTCTCCGCCTCTGTTTTGGTCAGGCCAATCGAGAGACTCAACCCGCAACCCTCGCCGTGATGGGCGCCAAATCATGCAGGGATGGAGAGTTCACCGGGGGGTGACTGTCTTCAATGTCCGTGGGCCTCTGGTGAATGATCCGGTGCGTTTTTCCCGGGCGATGAGAGCGGCTTCCTCGCGAGCCGCGTTCGGGACCTCGAACCCGGCCTGCCACATCATCGCCCAGAAGTGTCGGCTAAGCTCAGCCGTAAGAGAAGCGTGGAGGCTACGAGCAGCCAAGCGCATCTCCCAACCGGAGCAACGCACAGCCGCATGCAGAGTGTCAGGACGACTTCATCCGTAAGACGCCTCACAATCGTGCTTCTCTGCGGCGGCCTCGGCGCCTGCACTTCAATGGACCCTCCCACCACCGGCACCATCTCCGCGCATAGAGTTTCGCTGGTTGTCAGCGATGCTGAACGGGATTGCCTCGGGCGGGCGATGTACTTCGAGAGCAAGCGAAACGATGCGGAGGGCTTGCTGGCGGTCGGTACGGTGGTGATGAACCGGCTCGAAGCAGCGATGTTTCCGGGGGGCATCTGTTCCGTGGTGGGCCAGAAGGGTCAGTTCGCCACGGGGGTGCTGACCAAGCCGATGCAGGAGAAGGATCTCGACAAGGTGGCGGAGGTCACCGATGCCGTCTTAGCCGGCGAGCGCCACCCGAAGGTCGGGAAGGCCATGTTCTTCCACACGGCTGGCTATCGCTTCCACTACGACAACATGCACTACGTCGCCGCCGCCGGAGGCAACGTCTTCTACGAGAAGCGGAAGGCGGACAAGCTCACGGGCCAAGCCGTGGCTGCCGCGCCTATCCAAGATCCGTCTCGACGGTGATGTCCGTCAGGTAGGCGGCCAGCCGCTTCGACGCCTCGACGTCTGCGCACTCGATGTGAACCTGTGAAGGAAAGACCTTCACCTCCTCCCTGAGCTGCAGGAGGATGGTTTCAGCCGCATCGGCTGCTTCGCCTTCGGTATCCCCAAACACCCGACATTCGTAGTTCCGTCCACGGATGATGATGTTGAATGGTGCGTCCTTCATGATCCTGAGATGGGAGCTTCGAGGCAGCTTCGCGCTGTGACAGAAGGCCATCTCGCGCCGAACCTTGAGCATACCGCCGCGTTGGCGTTGCATGGTTCGTCATTTCGCCCTCATCGCACTCCTCGGCCTCGGCGGTCTTCTCACCCACGGCAACCGTCACCACGTCCCGCTCAAGGCGAGCCACGAACCGAGCGTACCGTGGACCAGCCCATGGGCCTCCCGATGAGTAAGCCCCCTGCCCTCACCCCAACCGTCAGGGCCTCGTTGCGGCTCATGATGGTGGCATCCCAGGCGCGTGGCTAACCTTCGCGGCACCTGTGGACAGGCTCCCGCGGACCCGGAAACGCTCCTAGGGGGATACCCTGTAGGCTCGCTTGTACGCCTCGCGCACGTCCTTCGGGATGCCCTTGCGGGCGAGCCAAGCGCCGTGAGAGGCGCGGTTGTGGGATGTCGGCCGAACCGCTACGTCGTGGCGCCCTTTGTAGCGAGGGGCGCCGAAAACCACCTTGTTGCCAGCATCTTACTGGCACCGTTCACGAAAACAAATGATTGGTGCGGACGGCGGGACTCGAACCCGCACGGCCTTGCGGCCGCAAGATTTTAAGTCTCGTGCGTCTACCGGTTCCGCCACGTCCGCGCCGCCGCACCGGTAGCGGGCGTCGCGGCCGGGATCAAGCGGTGGGTCCCGAAGGGTTGGGGTCAAGGGGGCGGCGTCCAGCCGTAGACCCAGGCGTAGCGGTCCCGCATCCCGTCGGGTCCCAGCCGCCGCATCACCGTGTTGCGCACGAAGCCCACGAGGCCGCCGGCATGGTAGGTGCGCCCGTTGGCCCGGGCCGTCCGCTGCACCTGCCGGACGCGGCGGCGGCGGGCCTCCGCGTAGGCGGTCAGCGCCGCCGCCGGATCCTCCGTGGCGGACAGGCAGTGGGTGAGCACCGCCGCGTCCTCGATCGCCAGGGCGGCACCCTGGGCGAGATAGGGTAGGACCGGGTGGCCGGCATCGCCCAGGAGGGCGATCCGCCCCCGCGCGAGGGGGCGTGCCGTCTGCCGGTCGGCCAGGGACCAGACCAGCCACGAATCGGGTAGCCCGAGCAATTCCCGTAAGGGTGTCGCGCAGGTGCGGAAATGGGCCCGCAGCACGGCGGGCTCCCCGAGCCGGCCCCAGCCCTTGTCACCCACCGCCTCGGGGACGATCGCCACCACGTTGAGCAGGCTGCCGCCCCGCACCGGATAATGCACCACGTGCCGGCCGCGCCCGAGCCACAGGCCGGTCGCCTCGCCCGCTAGCGCCTCCGGCACCGCCTCCCGGGGCACCAACGCCCGCCACGCCGCCGCGCGGCCCGGACGGAGGGGGGCTTCGTCCAGGTGGCGACGCAGGTGTGAGCGCAAGCCGTCCGCGCCGATCACGAGGTCGAACACCGATTGCTGCGGACCCGCCCCCGTCTCGGCGGTGAGCGTCACCCGGTCCGGCCCCTCGGCGAGGCCGGTGACGGACCTTCCCATGAGCAGGCGGATCCGGGGCCGTCCCCGCACGGCGTCGAGCAGGAGGGTTTGAAGGTCGGCCCGATGGATCACGTAGTAGGGCGCGCCGAACCGCTCCCGTGCCGCCTGACCGAGGGTCACCCCCCCGATCCGGCGGCCGGTCGCCAGGGCGCGGACCTCCACCCCCGGTGGCTCGCTCGCCGCCCGGCGCAGGGCGGCGGACAGGCCGAGGCCCGCCAGGACCCGGCTGGCGTTCGGGGAAAGCTGGATGCCGGCGCCCACTTCGCTGAAGCCGGTGCGCCGCTCCAGCAGCGTCACCGTGTGGCCGGCATCCGAGAGGGCGAGGGCGGCGGTGAGGCCGCCGATTCCGGCGCCGACGATCCCGATGTCGAGGGCGGCGCGGGGAGGAACCGATTCGGGCGACACCGCTGTGGGGCGGGCCTAAGCCGCCGCCGCGGCGTCGTCGTGCCAGACGCACTGGGCCGGATCGGCCGCGCCGGCCGCCAGCGCCGGGGCGTAGCGGTACAGCGTCGAGCAGTACTGGCAGATGATCTCCGTTTCCGCGCCCATGTCGAGGAAGACGTGCGGATGGTCGAACGGCGGCAGCGCGCCGATGCACATGAACTCCTTCGCGCCGACGGAAATCGCCGGGACACCGGGTTCGTTGTGGAAATGCGGTACCGACTTGCCAGCCATCCGGCCCTCGCCTGCCCCGAACGCGGGGCGCGTCCGCCCGCGCTTATGCCGCTCCGGCCCCTGGCCGCGCAAGGGGGCAACCCTCCGCGCCGCCGCGCCCCGGGGGGATGGCGGGGATGCGGCGGAGGCGCGCGCGAGGCGCTTGGCGTCGGGAGCCGGGCACCGTACAGAGGAGGCTGGCGAAGACCGACGACACCAACCAGATTTTCGATGATGCAGCAGGAACAGGCAAGCGCCAAGGCGCGCCGCGCGCCCGAGCCGCCGATCCACGGCCCGGAGGATTTCATCGGGATGCGCCGGGCGGGCCGGCTCACCGCCGAGGCCCTCGACCTCCTGATGGAGGCGACCCAGCCCGGCGTCACCACCGAGGCCCTCGACAAGCTCGCCTACGAGTTCGCCATGGACCACGGGGCCTATCCGGCGTCGCTGCTCTACCGGGGCTACCCGAAGTCGATCTGCACGTCGATCAACCATGTGGTCTGCCACGGCATCCCCAACGACAAGCCCCTCCGCGAGGGCGACATCGTCAACCTCGACATCTGCCTCATCCTCGACGGCTGGCACGGCGATTCGAGCCGCATGGCCTATGTCGGCGAGGTGCCGCGCCGGGCCCAGCGCCTGTGCGAGATCACCTACGAGGCGCTGATGCGCGGCATCGCGGCGGTGAAGCCCGGGGGCTCCACCAACGATATCGGCCGGGCGATCCAGGTGTTCGCCGAAGCCGAGCGCTGCTCCGTGGTGCGCGACTTCTGCGGCCACGGCCTCGGGCGCACCTACCACGATGCGCCGACGATCCTGCACTATGTGGAGGCGAGCTACGACGTGCCGCTGAAGCCCGGCCAATTCTTCACCATCGAGCCGATGATCAACCTCGGCCGCCCGGCGGTGAAGGTGCTGGGTGACGGCTGGACCGCCGTGACTCGCGACCGCTCCCTCTCGGCGCAGTTCGAGCACACCGTCGCCGTCACCGAGAACGGCGTCGAGATCTTCACGGCCTCGCCGAAGGGGCTCCACCAGCCGGTCAATCCAGCCGCCTGAGGCCGGATGTGGCCCGGAAATCCAAGCCCCCGGCGCCGGGGTTCTTCGCCGACAGCGCGGTGCAGGCCCCCTCCCCCACGGCCGAGCCGCACTACCTCGGCCACCGCGACCGCCTCCGCGAAAAGTTCGCCGAGGGCGGGGGCGATGCCCTGCCGGATTACGAACTCCTCGAATTGCTCCTGTTCCGGGCGATCCCCCGCCGGGACGTGAAGCCCTTGGCCAAGGCGCTGATCCGCCGCTTCGGCAGCCTCGCCGAGGTGCTCGGCGCGGAGGCTCCCCGTCTGCTGGAGGTCGAGGGGATTGGCCCCGGCGTCGTCTCCGACCTCAAGCTCGTGGAGGCCGCCGGCCGCCGCCTCGCCCGCGGCGAGATCCGCGACCGGGACGTGCTCACCTCCTGGAGCGCCCTGTCGGAATACCTGCGGGCCACCATGGCCTTCGCGGCCCGGGAGGAGTTCCGCATCCTGTTCCTCGACAAGCGCAACCACCTCATCGCCGACGAGGTGCAGGGGCGCGGCACCGTCGATCACACACCCGTCTACCCCCGGGAGGTCGCCCGCCGGGCCCTCGAACTCTCGGCGACGGCGATCATCCTCGCCCACAACCACCCCTCCGGGGACCCGGCCCCCTCCTCCGCCGACGTGGCGATGACCCGGGAGATCGTCGCGGTGCTCGCGCCCCTGCACATCGTCGTGCACGATCACGTCATCCTGGGGCGTAACGGTCACGCAAGCCTGAAAGGGTTGAAGCTCTTCTGATCGCGCCGCCCCCTGGCAACCCGGCGCGAGGCCACTACGCTCCCTGTCATGGCGCGCCTTTTGCCTTAAGAATAGCCGCCAGAGGGAGACGGAACGTATGGCGCTCGCGGCCTTCGACGAGATGAACGGCATGGTCGGCGAGGTGGCCGATTCAGCGGGCCTGCGCGAAGCCTATGCCCGCCTGAAGACCTGGCTCGACACCACGCCCCCCGAGCATTTCAACACCCGCCGCAGCCAAGCGGAGTTGCTGTTCCGGCGGATCGGCATCACCTTCGCCGTCTACGGCGACACGGAATCGACCGAGCGGCTCATCCCCTTCGACATCATCCCCCGGGTGATCACCCGGCCCGAGTGGGATTTCCTGGAGCGGGGCCTGAAGCAGCGCGTCACGGCGCTCAACCTGTTCCTGAAGGATGTCTACGGCGCCCAGGAATGCATCAAGGCCGGCATCATCCCCCCCGACCTCGTCTACCGGAACGCCCATTACCGGATGGAGATGCGCAACTTCCGGGTTCCGCACGACCTCTACGTCCACGTGGCCGGCATCGACATCGTGCGCACCGGCGAGAAGGACTTCTTCGTGCTGGAGGATAACGCCCGGATCCCCTCCGGCGTGTCCTACATGCTGGAGAACCGTGAGGTGATGCTGCGGCTCTTCCCGGACCTGTTCTCGAAGCACCGGGTGGCGCCGGTGGAGAATTATCCCGATGCCCTGCTCGCGACCCTGCGCAGCCTCGCCCCGGCCTCGGCCACCCGCGACCCCACCGTAGTGCTGCTGACGCCGGGCCGCTTCAACTCGGCCTTCTACGAGCATTCGTTCCTGGCCGACAAACTCGGCGTTGAGCTGGTGGAGGCCTCGGACCTCTTCACCAGGGACGACGTGGTCTATATGCGCACCACCGAGGGGCCGCGGCGGGTCGATGTGATCTACCGCCGCCTCGACGACGACTTCCTGGACCCCCTCGTGTTTCGTCCCGATTCGGTCCTCGGCGTGCCGGGGATCATGAATGCCTACGAAAGAGGCAGTGTCACCCTGGCCAATGCCGTCGGCACCGGCATCTCCGACGACAAGGCGGTCTACAGCTACATGCCGGACATCATTCGGTTCTTCACGGGCGAGGAGCCGATCCTGCACAACGTCCCGACCTATCGCTGCCGGGAGAAGGACTCCCTCGCCTACGTGCTGGACAACCTGTCCGACCTGGTGGTGAAGGAGGTGAACGGCTCCGGCGGCTACGGGATGCTGGTGGGCCCCCATGCGAGCAAGCGCGAGATCGACGATTTCGCCAGGAAGCTCCGGCACGCCCCGGACGGGTTCATCGCCCAGCCGACCCTCTCCCTCTCCACCTGCCCGACCTTCGTGGCCTCCGGCGTCGCGCCGCGCCATGTCGACCTGCGGCCCTTCGTGCTGTGCGGCGCGGACGAGATCCGCATCGTGCCCGGCGGGCTTACCCGGGTTGCCCTGAAGGAGGGCTCGCTGGTGGTGAATTCCAGCCAGGGCGGGGGTACGAAGGATACCTGGGTGCTCGACGCCTGAGGGCGGAACTCAACACTTATCGCGTAGCCCATCGGGCGGGGACGATCGAGCCGCACAATGCTCTCCAGGACAGCCGACAACCTCTACTGGCTCTCGCGTTACGTCGAGCGGGCCGACTTCGTGGCGCGCATCCTCGATGCCGCCCACCGTCTCGCGGCCCTGCCGTCGAGTTACGGGGAGAGCAACGAATGGGAATCGGCCCTGGCCTCGGCGGGCGACCCGGAGCTGTTCAAGCCGCATTACAGCGTCGTGAACGCCGACACGGTGTGCGACTTCCTCGCCTTCAGCCCACACAACCCGTCCTCGATCCGCTCGTGCATCGAGGCCGCCCGCGAGAGCGCCCGCTCCGTGCGCACCGCGCTCACCACCGAGATGTGGGACGCCATCAACGGCGCGTGGCTCGAACTGCGCAGCTATGCCGGGCGGGACCTCAACCGCGACGAGTTCGGCCGCTTCCTCGATTGGGTGAAGACCGTATCCCTGACCTATGACGGCTCGGCCTTCCGCACGATGCTGCGGAACGACGCCTTCTGGTTCACCCGGCTCGGCACGGCGATCGAGCGGGCCGACAACACCGCCCGCATCCTCGACGTGAAGTACCAGATCCTCCTGCCGCACGACGAGAAGATCGGCGGCAGCCTCGACTACTTCCAGTGGACCACGATCCTGCGCGAGGTCTCGGCGCTGACCGCCTACCACTGGGTCTACCGGGAGAGCGTGAAGCCGCTGCTGGTGGCCGACTTGCTGATCCTGAACAAGCAGATGCCCCGCTCCTTCGCCAACTGCTACGGCGTGATCGTGGAGTACCTCGACCTGATCGCCGACGCCTATGGCCGGCGCGGCCCGAGCCAGCGGCTGGCGGGCAACATGCTCGCCAAGCTCGAGAGCGACGAGATCGACCGGATCTTCGCGGCGGGGCTGCACGAGTACGTGGAATCGTTCATCGCCGAGAACAACAAGCTGGGCGAAGCGATCGCCAAGCAGTATCTCGTCGGCTGAAACCGGCGGTTTGCCGCCGCAGCAGCATCTTGCACCGGACCGGATGCCGGTTCGGCGAAAGACGATGCGGCTAGGACAACGAGATAGAGCGTTCGCTGCGATCGATGGATCGACGGGAACGCTCTAGGATGAAACTCAACCTGGGCGGGCACAGCGCATGCGCATCCGCGTGGTCCACGAGACCAGTTACACCTATGAGCAACCGGCGCGGGGGCTGATCCAGATCCTGCGGCTGACCCCCCGCGACCATGATGGGCAGTACGTCCGCCGGTGGCGGATCGACACCTCCGTGGACGGGCGGCTGACCGCGCGGGAGGACGGGTTCGGCAACCTCGCCCACTGGTTCACCCCCGACGAGCCGGCCGAAACGCTGGTGATCCGGGTGAGCGGGGAGGCCGATACGGAGGACAACCACGGGGTGGTGCGCGGCGCCGTCGAGCGCCTGCCGGACCTGTTCTACCTCCGCGACACAGATTTCTGCACCACGAGCCCCGAGCTTCACGTCCTGGCCCACGGGGCGACGACGGGGGCCCCCGACACGCTCACCGCGCTCCACCGCCTGATGGAGGCGGTGAACGGGGCGGTGCGGTTCGAGCCCGGCCCGGCCTCGGCCGCCGTGCCCGCCGCCAAGGCGCTGGCCGCCGGGAGCGGCAACCCGCAGGACATCACCCACGTCTTCATCGCCGCCGCGCGCCATCTCGGGATCCCATCCCGCTACGTCGCGGGGTACCGGGCGAGGGAGGACGGCGAGGCGGAGGTGGAGGCGCCCCACGGCTGGGCCGAGGCGCTGGTGGCGGACCTCGGCTGGGTCGCCTTCGACGCCGTGCATCTCATCAGCCCGTCGGACGGGTATATCCGCCTCGCCATGGGGCTCGACTATCTCGGGGCCGCCCCGATCCGGGGAAGCCGCACCGGCGGCGGAACCGAAACGCTGGACGTGAAGCTCCGGGTCGAGCAAGGCAGGGCCGCCCTTCAATGCTGACAGCCCCCCAGCCCGGAATTCCAAGACCATGACCTACTGCGTCGGTGTCCTTGTCGAGGACGGGCTCGTGATGGTCGCCGATACCCGTACCAATGCGGGGCTCGACGACATCTCGACCTATCGCAAGCTCCACCATTTCAACGTTCCCGGCGAGCGGGTGATGATGCTGGCCTCGGCGGGCAACCTCTCCGTCACCCAGACGGTGCTGAGCCTCCTCCAGGAGGGCGTGCCGGGCGAGGAGGGCGAGCCGCCCCAGAAGCTCATCGAGGCGCCGACGATGTTCCAGGCGGCGCAGCTCATCGGCCGGGCGATCCGCCGGGTGCGGCAGATCGAGCAGAAGGGCTTCGAGGCGGCGAGCATCCGCTTCTCGATCTCCCTGCTGTTCGGCGGCCAGATCGGCAACGAGCCGATGCGGCTGTTCCTGATCTACTCGGCGGGCAACTTCATCGAGTGCAGCACCGACGCGCCGTTCCTCCAGATCGGTGAGCACAAGTACGGCAAGCCGATCCTGGATCGGGCGGTGAAGTACCAGATGGACCTCTACGATGCCCTGAAGGTGAGCCTCGTGTCGATGGATTCGACCATGCGCTCGAACCTCGGCGTCGGCCTGCCGATCGACATCGCGCTCGCCCGCCGGGCCGCCCTGAACCTGGAGGTGAACCACCGGATCGAGGCCGGGGAGGGCTATTTCCACGACCTGCGCGAGCGCTGGTCCGCCGCCCTGCGCGCCGCCCACCGGGCGATCCCCCGGCCGCCCTACGGTCCCGCGTCGTAGGGCAGAGGGATCGTCTCTCCCCGCTCGCGGGGATCGGCCAAAGACTCGCGCTACCCACGCCCTCCTTCGCGGCGGCTCCACCGTGCCTCAGGATGAGGTGAGAGGCGGGATCGCGGGCGATGACCGGGTTTCGCAACGATTTCCGCAGGTCATCAGAGGGGGGCGTTCTCCGGGACCCGGTGATGCCACGCCCCCAGCAACCTCCTCGTCCCGGCCACCGGATCCGCCGAACGCATCACCCCGCCCATCACGGCGAACCCGGCCGCTCCAGCCTCCCGACAGGCGGCGAGCGTCCCCTCCCCGATCCCGCCAAGCGCGACGATGGGAACACCGAACTCCCACGCGGCGGCGATGGCCCCCGGGCCCAGCGCCGGCCCGTAGCCCGGCTTGCTGGCTGTGGCGAAGATCGGGCTGAGGGTAACGTAGTCGGCTCCGGCTGCGGCGGCGGCGGCGACGTCGCCGGGCGTATGGGCCGAGATCCCCACCAACGCCCCCGCGCCGAGGACGGCCCGCGCGTGAGCCACCGCCTCCGCCCCGGAGCGACCCGGCAGGTGCACCCCTCCGGCCCCGAGGGACTTCGCCAGGTCGGGATCGGCGCCGACGGTCAGGACGCCCCCCGCCGCGCGCACCTCGCCCGCCACCGCCACGCCGAGGGCGTGGCGTTCCCCACCGGGCAGATCCTTATCGCGGAACCAGATCCAGCGGCCCCCGCCGGCCAGCACCCCCCGCACCGTCTCCGGCAACGGTCGGGGGTGGCCGTGGCGGTCCGTCACCGCCAGCAGCGGCGACGGGAGGCTCAACTGCCGACGAGGCCCAGTTGCGGGCTCGACGGCTCGGCCCGCCCCCGGCGGGGGATGCGCCCGGAAAGGTAGGCGTCGCGCCCGGCCTCGACGGCGCGGGCCATGGCCCGGGCCATCCGCACCGGGTCGTCGGCCTTGGCCACCGCCGTGTTCACGAGGCAGGCGGCGGCCCCGAGTTCCATGGCGATCACCGCGTCCGAGGCGGTGCCGATCCCCGCATCGACGATCACCGGCACGCCGGCCCGGCGGCAGATGAGTTCGATGTTGGCCGGGTTGGCGACACCCATCCCGGAGCCGATCAGCGAGCCCATGGGCATCACGGCGGCGCAGCCGAGATCCTCCAGCCGGCGGCAGACGATGGGGTCGTCGTTGCAATAGGGCAGGACGGTGAAGCCCTCGTCCACGAGGTGCCGGCAGGCCTCGATCAGTTCGGCCACGTCCGGGTACAGGGTTTCACGGTCGCCGATCACCTCCACCTTGATCCAGGTGGTGTCGAGGGCCTCCCGGGCCAGTTCCGCGGTCATAATCGCGTCGCGGGCGGTTTCGCAGCCGGCGGTGTTGGGCAGGAAGCGGCGGCCCTTCAGCAGGCTCACCGTGTCCGAGCCGTGCCCCCGGAGGGAAACCCGGCGGATCGACGCGGTGACGACCTCGGCCTCGGAGGCCTCGACGGCGTCGCGCATGATCGCCTGGGTCGGGTAGCCGGCGGTGCCGAGGAACAGGCGCGAGGCGAGGCGCACCCCGGCGATCACCAGGGCGTCGTCCTCCTCGGGGCGCAGCGGCGTGACGGTGGTCTCCATGCTCTAGCCTCCCTGCATGGCGCGGACGATCTCGATGCGGTCGCCCGGGGTGATGGTGGTCCCGGCCCAGTCCTTCCGGCGCAGGACTTGGCCGTTCAGCGCGATGGCGATGCCCTGCGGGCCGTCGAGCCCGGTCTCCTCGGCCTCGCTGAGGAACAGGGCCTCGACGGTGGCCGCCTCGCTCTCGCGGGGCTCGCCGTTGACGGTGACCTTCATCGGGCGGCGCGCCTCGGTTCCGGCCGGGCGAAGCGGGCCAGGGTGAAGGGACGCGCCACCGCCGGCATCTCGCCGGTGGCGACGAGGTCGGCGATGGCGTCGGCGGTGACGGGGGCCAGCAGGTAGCCGTTGCGATGGTGGCCGGTGGCGGCCACGAGGCCGGGCGCCAGGGTATCGAGGATCGGCGCGTCGTCGTCCGAGGTGGGGCGGAAGCCGCTCCACACCGCCTCGACCTCCATCTCCTCGATGCCCGGCAGCACCCGCCGCGCCCCTTCGAGGAGGGCGTAGAGCCCCCCGGCGGTGGTGCCCGGCTGAAAGCCGCAATCCTCCACCGTGGCGCCGACGATGAGCTGCCCGTCGCCCTTCGGCGCCATGTGGACTTGCTCGGTCCAGACCATCCGCGAGAGGGTGCCGGTGCGGCGCGTGGTGCGCAGGGCCAGCGCCTGTCCCTTGAGGGGGCGCACGGGCAGGGCCAGCGCCTCGGGGAGCAACCCGCCCTCGCCGCTCCAGGCCCCGGCAGCGAGGATCACCGTGGAGGCGCGGAGCGAGCCGCCCCCGGTGCCCAGCCCCGTGACCGTGCCGCCCGCCCAGTCCAGGCCCGTGACGGGGGTGTTCTCGACGACGGTGACGCCCGCTTCCATGCAGGCCCGTGCCAGGGCGGCCATGACGAGGCGGGGATCGACCTGATGATCCAGGGGACAGCGCACCCCCGCCGTGACGGAGGGGCGCAGCATCGGCTCCAACCGCCGGACCTCGGTGCCCGGCAGCCATTCCGCGTCGAGACCCGAGCGGCGCTGCAACTCGTAGCGGAAGCGAAGGCGCTCCACCTCGTCCCGGCCGACCGCCAGGACGAGGGTCCCGTCGGGCCGGTAGTCGATGGACAGGCCGGAGGCGGCCTCCAGATCGTCGCGGAAACCCGGCCAGCGGGCCAGAGAATCGAGGGCAAGGGGCAGCAGGGGGTCGGAGCCGGGCTCATGCTCGGCGGCGGGGGCGAGCATCCCGGTCGCCGCGAGGCTCGCGCCGCAGCCCACCGCCCCACGCTCGATCACCGCCACCGACAGCCCGCGCCCCGCGAGGCGCCACGCGGTGGCGAGGCCGATCAATCCGCCGCCCACCACGGCGACATCGACCCGCGCGGGGAGAGAAGCCGTCCCGGCGGTCAGGCCGGGGTCCCGGCGTCGTCCGATCGGTGAAACGGGCCTTGGCAATGCCACGTCAGCGCTCCGCTGGTCTGGCGGAGGGAACGGGCCCGGTGCTTGGGGAAGCAATGGCCTGTCAGGACGACGGCCGCGGTCCAATCCCTACGCCGGTGTGAACCGGATCAGGTTCGAAGGATTTCCGCGCCGCAGGCCCTCATCGGGCGTGCCAGCGGTGTCTCAGCCCCTTGCCGGGGATCTCCCTGGAACGAGGTGAGATGTGGCCCCTAGCGGCCGTGGGGTCAATCCCCCCTCGGAGCGGGCGGCCCGCCGCGCCTACTCGCGCTTCCGGGGCCGCAGGAACTTCGGCTTGAACACCGCCATCGGCTCCTCGAACCCGTGGAGCACGTGGGTGCCGACCGGGACCGGATCGCCCCAGAGGAAATCCACGAAGGGCTTCGACATCAGCAATTCCTCGCCGAGCCCGCGATTGAGCTTGGCGAGGCGGCTCGCGAGGTTCACGTCCCGGCCGATCACCGTGAAGTCGAGGCGGGAGCCGGAGCCGACATTGCCGTAGGCCGCCTCCCCGTGGTGCAGGGCGATGCCCGCCTGGATCGGCACCGGGAACTGGTGCAGGGCGTTGGCTTCGTCGATGGCGGCGAGGATCTGCTGGGCGGCGGTGAGCGCGCCCTTGGCCGCCCCGCCGAGGTCGTCGCCGCTCTCGCGGAAGATCGCCAGCAGGCCGTCGCCCAGGTACTTCAGCACCTGGCCGCCCTCCGCCTCGATCGGCGGGACGAGGCAATCGAAGAAGACGTTGAGGAGGGCGACGGCCTCCTCCGGGGTCATGTCGGCGGAGATCCGCGTGTAGTCGCGCATGTCCGCGAACAGGATGGCGGAGCGGATTCGCGTCACCTGCCCCCGGCGGATGTCCCCGGACAGGATCGCCCGGTGCGGCTCGTCGCCGACATAAACCCGCAGCACGTGGTCGAGCTGCTTGTTGAGCACCCGCATCTCCATCACCGCCGCCAAAGCCGGCATAATGAAGCGCAGGATCGCGATGTGCTCCCGCTCGAACCCCGTGGGCGACTTGGTGGCGAAGGTAATGCCGTTCTGGGTGCCGTTGGTGAAGAACAGCGGCGCGGCGACGTAGTGGGTGTACCCCTCGGCCTTCAGGTCGGGGACGATGGCGTAGGCGTCGTCGGGAGTCTCCAACAGGTCGAGGATCAGCCACGACCCGGTCTCGTGGACCGTCTTGAACGGGCTGCGGAGATAGGCCTCCTGCGAGCGCCCGCCGTGGGGGAACAGGCGCACGGTCACACCCCCGCCCCGGGTCCAGACGCGACCGATCCCCGCGTATTCCGAGTGGAGGGTGTCGATCGCGGTGGACGCCCGATCGACCGGCACGCCGAGGTCGATCAGCCTCTCGGCCAACCCCTCCAGCATCCGCTCGGCCTTGTCGATCCGGGCGCCCTCACCCAGCAGCCAGTCGCGGATGCCGACCGAGGGTTCCAGGGCACCGAAGGGGACGTCGCCGGTCTCGGATCCGTCGGCATCGGCCGTCGGTCTTCCGGCTATGGTCGGGCGACGTTCCAGCATGGCGCCAAGGTGGGTTCCCATCCCGGCAAAGCAAGCCTTTGCCGGAGGCTGGCGGCGCGTGCCGCCAGGCTCAGTTGTCGAGGAAGCTCCTGAGCTTCCGGCTGCGGCTCGGATGCTTGAGCTTGCGCAGCGCCTTCGCCTCGATCTGGCGGATGCGCTCGCGGGTGACGGAGAATTGCTGGCCGACCTCCTCGAGGGTGTGGTCGGTGTTCATGCCGATGCCGAAACGCATCCGCAGGACACGCTCCTCGCGGGGGGTGAGCGAGGCGAGCACCCGCGTGGTGGTCTCGCGCAGGTTCGATTGGATCGCCGCGTCGATCGGCAGGACGACGTTCTTGTCTTCGATGAAATCGCCGAGGTGGCTGTCCTCCTCGTCGCCGATAGGCGTCTCCAGGGAGATCGGCTCCTTGGCGATCTTCAGGACCTTCCGGACCTTCTCCAGCGGCATTGCCAGCTTCTCGGCCAACTCCTCCGGGGTCGGCTCGCGGCCGATCTCGTGCAGCATCTGGCGCGAGGTGCGGACGATCTTGTTGATCGTCTCGATCATGTGGACCGGGATGCGGATGGTCCGCGCCTGATCCGCGATCGAGCGGGTGATCGCCTGCCGGATCCACCACGTCGCGTAGGTCGAGAACTTGTAGCCCCGGCG